>DATEYP010000287.1:0-7158 GCA_035256085.1 Acidiferrobacterales bacterium | reverse complement strand
TTCTCGGCATTGCTGGTGTTCAGCGTGCTGTGGTTCACGCTGTCCTACCTGCCGATGGCGCACATGGTCTGGTTCTGGGGCGGCCCGAGCGCCTATGGCGATCCGTCCGGCTTCCTGTTCGGCAAGGGCGCGCTCGACTTCGCCGGCGGCACGGTGGTGCACATCAACGCCGGCATGGCGGCACTCATGGGCGCGCTGGTGCTCGGCAAGCGCATCGGCTACCCGAAGACCGCGATGGCCCCGCACAGCCTGACCATGACCATGATCGGCGCGTCGCTGCTGTGGGTGGGCTGGTTCGGCTTCAACGCCGGCTCCAACCTCGAGGCCACCGGCACGGCCGTGCTCGCCATGGTGAACACGGTGGTGGCGACGGCCGCCGCGGCGCTCGCGTGGATGTTCATGGAGTGGATGATCAAGGGCAAGCCGAGCCTGCTCGGTGCCGCCTCCGGTGCGGTCGCGGGTCTGGTGGCAGTCACACCGGCCGCGGGTTTCGCCGGGCCGATGGGTGCCATTGTGCTGGGCGCGGTCGCGGGTACGGTCTGCCTGTGGGCCGTCACCGGGCTCAAGAAGGCGATGGGTTACGACGATTCGCTGGACGTGTTCGGCGTGCACGCGATCGGCGGCATCATCGGCGCGATCGGCACCGGAATCGTGGTCAATCCCAAGTTTGGCGGCAGCGGGGTGTTCGACTACGCCACCGGCAAGGTCGGTGACTTCGACATGGCCGCGCAGCTGGTGAGCCAGGCGTGGGGCGTGGGCACGGTGGTGCTCTTGTCGGGTGTGGTGAGTTTCGTGCTGTTCAAGCTGATCGACGTGATCATGGGACTGCGTGTAACGGAAGAAGCCGAACGCGAAGGTCTGGATATCGCCGAACATGGCGAGAAGGCCTACAACCCGTAACCAACAGTTTCTTCAAGGCAGTAAACGATGCGGGCGCCGAGAGGCGCCCGTTTTTTTTGCACTGGGTATAATTCCATTCATTTCAAAAGTTGTAGGGGCGGATTTGAAACCCGCCCCACCGTGGTCTGGAGATGGAATTAAACTTCAGGGCAATTGCAGCGGTTCGTTGTTCACACGCAACTGGCCGTCCTTGAGCGCGGCGACGATCTTGTAGTTCGGCCCGTCGGCCACCAGCTTCAGGCGACTGACCACGTTCTCCCGGTACTGCGGCAGTTCTTTGATCGCCTGGGTGGTGATGGCGGCGATGCGCTTCGGCGTGAGCTTGGCGATCTCATTTTCGGACAGCTTGCCGCTCGTCTTGAGCACCTCAAGGTCGCGTTTCACGTCCGGTTCGGCGAGCAGGCGCACAATGGAATCCGGCAGGCTGATCTCGCCCTCGCCACTCAGCGCCTTGAGCATGAGCATCGGGTTGCCGCCCACGTCCAGCTGGCTGCCGTCGAGCACGAACTTGGCCTTGCCGGTGACTTCGCCATCCTCCGCCTTGAAGCTGAGCTTGGTGACTTCGAGTTCCGGCGACTTCTTCGCGAGCTGGCCGAGCAGTTCCATGGTCTTGCCAAGCACCATCATGTTCACCTGCTCCGGCGGCATTTTCTGCTTGCGCAGTGCACGCACCTCATTCTGGAATTTCACCAGGCTTGCGACATCCAGCTTGCGCAGTTGCAGGTTGATCTGGGCCGCGCCCTGCTTGCTGTCGCCGGATTCCATGGCGCGGAACTGGAAGGTCAGGGTGCTGTTGAGGTTGCCACCCGCTTCCTGGGTGTCGCTGCCGAGACGCAAGCCGTCCAGGCTGATGGACTCGCCCTTCTTCCGGTCGTCCATCATGAGCTTGTCGACACCCAGCGCCACGTTGCCGGTGTTGAGACCGGAGGCGCTTTCCTGTGTGTCCACGCTCAGGCTGAGCTTGTTCAGCACGAAGCCGCCGTCCTTGAAGGAGAACCGCAGGACCGGCGCGTTGAACTCGCCCTTCAGGTTCTTGTAGTCAGCGCTCAACGTATAGTTGCCGCTCAGCCCCTTCCACTCAAGATCGAAGACGTCGGTTTCACCGGCCTTTGGCGCGGGCTTATTGTATGGCTCCATATCGATGCGCGTGCTGCTGTTGCCGGCAAGGTACACGCTGGTTTTGCCGGTCATCGGCGGCGGTTTAATGGCGCCGCCCGGCAGGCCGATGGAAATCTGGCTTTTGACCCGCGCCAGCAATGGCTGGAGCTGGAACTCGTCATCCAGCGGCAGTGGCCCGTGACTGATGCGGTGCAGCATGCTCACGCTGACCGTCGGCAGGTTGGTGAGCGTGAAACTGGTATCCGCTGTGGATTCGAACCAGCCGCGCTGAAAGCTGCTGTTGTTGACGATGAGCTCGCCGCCGTCGTTCAGTTTCTGCAGCATGGCCTGGTAGGCCGACTCGGCCTGCAAGCCGAACCAGTAGGGCAGGCCCGCCACGGCTGCAATCAGCACTGCCACGACCACAACGACGATAGTCACAAGCTTGTTCACGTCCGCCTCCCGAGTTGCTTTTGTCCCATATGTAGCAAGGATATATCCTGCCGGGTCCGCTTGCCACGTTTGCCGCGGCGAATGTGTTACAGCAGTTTGTGGCTGCCGTCGCAGTAGGGTTGGTTCTGGGAGCGTTTGCAGCCGCACAGCGCCACCTGCGCGGGTTGCGCGATTTCGAACTTTACCGGCGTGAAGGTGGTTATTTTGTGCGAGCCGTCGCAGAACGGTTGACTCTTGGAGCGGCCGCAGGCGCACCACCAATAGGTGCCGGGAGCAAGATCGAGGACATACGGCGATTTCTGGGCGATTTCTGGCTGGTCCATGTCGGTTCGTTTCCCGTTTACGATGTTGTCCGGCTGCGCGGGTTATACGCCGGATGCGGTGCGTAATGCAATGCCGCACCGAGTAGGGGCAATCGGATTCAACGCAGCGCCTGCACCAGAAACTCGGGCAGGGCGCGCGCCGCGCCGTGGATGGCGGCGTTGTAATAACGCGTGGCGAAGCCCTTGCCCGCCGCCGCGTCCTCGCGGAAGCCGTCGAGCGCGGCGTCCTTGCAGGCCATGGTGCAGCTCCACCAGCCGGACGGGTAGGTGCACTGCTGAAACTGGAGCGTGGCGGTATCGGCAAAGCCGGCCGCGCGCATCGCCCGGTGCATGGATACGATCAGGTCCGGATGGAACAGCGGCGACTCGCTTTGTCCGACCACAATGCCGTGCGCGCGCAGTGCCCGGTGGCAGTTCTGGTAAAAGGTTTCGGAGAACAGGCCGGCCGCCGGGCCGACCGGGTCGGTCGAGTCGACGATGATCACGTCATACGAGCCGGGCCTGGCATCCGCCACCCACTGGATGCCGTCGGTGAAATGCAGGCGCGCACGCGGGTCGTTGTTCTTCTCGCACAATTCCGGAAAGAACATTTCCGCCACGCGCGTCACGCGCTCGTCCAGTTCCACCTGCTCGGCCAGTTCGACTTCCGTGTGCCGGAGCACTTCGCGCAGCGTGCCGCAGTCGCCGCCGCCAATAATCAGCACGCGCTTCGGATTCGGATGGCTGAACAACGCCGGGTGGGTCATCATTTCGTGGTACACGAAATTGTCGCGGTCGGTGACCATCACCAGGCCGTCCAGCGTCATGAGCGTGCCGAAGGTTTCGGTCTCAAAGATCTCGATGCGCTGGTATTGGCTTTGCTCGTCGTGGACTTTCTTGGCAATCTTGAGCGAGATGGCCGAACCCTGACCGGCCCATTTTTCGGTGTACCAGTTCTTGTCTAAAGTCATGAGTAGCAAGTTTCAAGTTTCAAGTTTCAAGATTGTAATATCTATCGCTTGCCACTTGCCACTTGCTACTTGCTACTTGATACTTCGTTCCATGATCGACTGGTCCATACAAAACGCCCGCGACACCTACAACATCGCCCACTGGGGCAATGGCTACTTCGACATCAACGACCAGGGCCATGTGATCGCGCGCCCCGACCCGCGCGCCCGGCACCCGGGCGTGGACCTGCATGCGCTGACCCAGGAGTTCGCCGGCCAGGGGCTGACCCTGCCGGTGCTGGTGCGGTTTTCGGGAATTCTGCACAACAGAATCGACGAGCTGTGCAGCGCCTTCGGCGCGGCCATGCAGGCCGACGGTTATCAGGGCCGCTATACCGCGGTCTACCCGATCAAGGTCAACCAGCAGCGCAGCGTGGTGGATGCCATGCTCGCGCACGGCGGCGAGCGTATCGGCCTCGAAGCCGGTTCCAAGCCGGAACTGCTGGCAGTGCTGGCGCGCTCGCGCACCGGCGGCATCGTGATCTGCAACGGCTACAAGGATCGCGAGTACATCCGCCTCGCGCTGCTCGGCAAGCGTCTCGGCATACGTGTGCACATCGTGGTCGAGAAACTCTCCGAACTGGAACTGGTCCTGCAGGAATCCAGGGCGCTCGGCATCGCGCCGCTGCTCGGCGTGCGCGTGCGCCTCGCCTCGCTCGGCGCCGGCAAGTGGCAGAACACCGGCGGCGAGAAGTCCAAGTTCGGCCTGTCGGCCGACGAGGTGCTGCGCGTCGCCGAACACCTGCGCAGCGCCAACATGCTCGATGCCCTGTGCCTGATGCACTTCCACATGGGTTCGCAGATCGCCAACATCCAGCACATCCAGACCGGCATGCGCGAGGCGGTGCGCTACTACGCGGCGCTGCGCGCTGCCGGCGCGCCGATCGCGACCGTGAACGTCGGCGGCGGCCTTGGTGTGGATTACGAAGGCACGCGCTCGCGCTCGTTCTGCTCCATGAACTACAGCGTCGCGGAATACGCGCACAACATCGTGCACGCGCTCAAGGAAATCTGCGCCGAGCGCCAGCTGCCGCACCCGGACATTGTCACCGAATCCGGGCGCGCCATGACCGCGCACCACGCGGTGCTCATCACCAATGTCACCGACGTCGAGCAGGCGCCGGGTGCGGCACCGCCGGTCCCGGCCACGGCCGATGAACCGCAGGTCATCCAGGACCTGTGGGGCGGGCTGCAGGACATGCCGAACCACCCGACACTCGAGACTTATCACGACGCGGTGCACCGCCTCGAACAGGCGCAGGGCATGTTCGCGCACGGCCTGCTCACGCTTGGCGAACGCGCGCGCGCCGAGCAGCTGTACTTCGCCACCTGCCGCGCGGTGCGTGACAAGCTCCAGCCCGGCACGCGCGCCCACCGCGAGGCGCTCGATGAGCTGCACGAGAAGCTGGCCGACAAGTATTTCTGCAACTTCTCGCTGTTCCAGTCCATGCCCGACCACTGGGCGATCGACCAGATTTTTCCGGTGCTGCCGCTCAATCGCCTGGACGAGCGACCCGAACGCCGTGCCGTATTGCAGGACATCACCTGCGACTCGGACGGCCGTATCGACCTGTACGTGGACGGCGAGGGCATCGAAACGACTTTGCCGCTGCACGCGCCGAAGCCCGGCGAACCGTATCTGCTCGGCATTTTCATGCTCGGCGCCTACCAGGAGATCCTCGGCGACATGCACAACCTGTTCGGCGACACCGACTCGGTGCATGTCGAACCGACCGTAGACGGCGGCTACAGGCTCACCCAGGCGCGGCGCGGCGACACCGTCGGCTCGGTGCTGCGCTACGTGCACTTCGACGCCGAAGACCTGCTCGGCGCCTACCGCGAGAAAATCGCCGAGGTGAAAAATCTCGATTCCGAGACGCGCAGGGCCTACCTCAAGGAATTCCAGGAAGGCCTGGACGGCTATACCTACCTGGAAGAATTGTAGGGGCGGGTTTCAAACCCGCCCCTACGGGTTAGGACCTGGGGTACGCACGCCGCGATGACGGCTATCAGTGATGATCGGCTAACCGGTCGACTTTTTGACCTTCAAGCGCAGCGCCTTGATGCCGAGCTGCGCGAGCCTGGCGCTCGCGCTGTCGAGCGCTTCGACGCTGGAGTAGGGCCCGAGGCGCACGCGGTAGTAGGCGCCCTTGCCCTCGATCACCACTTTCTCGATATGCGTTTCGAGGCCGGAGAGTGTGAGCTTGGCCTTGAGGCGATCGGCGTCCTCGTGGTTGCCGAACGAGCCGGCCTGGAGGATGTAATTCACGCCCGCTTCCGGCGGCTCGCTCTTGGCGGTCTTCTTGCCGCCCTTGGGCTCGGGCAGCACGGTCTCGAATTCCGGCAGGATGGTATAGAAATCCAGTTTCGGCTTGGGCAGGCGTTCGGCCTCCGGCTTCTTCTCTTCGCTGTCCGCAGGTTTCTTGCTTGATGAAAACAGGTTGGCGAAACCGGCGAACGGTTTGCTGTCGCGATAATAATAACGCTGCGCGCCCCACATGAGCGCGGCACCGAGCAGCAGGCCGGCGATCAGCCACAGGATGCTGTGCGACTTCTTGCTGAAACGGGACGGGGAACGGCGTGCCTTGGCCATGGGCGGACTCTACATGGTTTCCGGTGCCGTGACACCGAGCAGGCCAAGGCCGTTGGCCAGCACCTGGCGTGTGGCGTCGATCAGGTTGAGACGCGCATCGCGCAGCGCCGCGTCGTCGACGATGAAGGTGTGCGCGTTGTAATAAGTATGGAAATCGTTCGCCAGCTCGCGCAGGTAATAGGCCAGCACATGCGGTTCGTGCGCGAGCGCCGCGTCTTCGACCACCTCCGGGTAGCGCGACAGCGTGGCCATCATGGCCTGCTCGTGGGATTCGTTCAGGCGGTCGAGACCGGCGGCGCCGCGCGCGCGGTCGCGCGTGTAGCCCTTCTCCTTCAGCTGGCGGAACACGCTGTGCACGCGCGCGTGCGCGTACTGGATATAAAACACCGGGTTGTCGTTCGACTGCGACTTGGCCAGGTCGAGGTCGAAGTCCATGTGCTGTTCGCACTTGCGCAGCACGTAGAAGAAACGCGCGGCGTCGTTGCCGACCTCGGCGCGCAGTTCGCGCAGGGTCACGAACTCGCCGGAGCGTGTGGACATCTGCGCCTTCTCGCCGCCACGGTACAGAATCGCGAACTGCACCAGCAGCACGTCGAGCCTGGCGGGGTCCAATCCGAGTGCGGCGAGTGCCGCCTTCACGCGCGGCACGTAGCCGTGGTGATCGGCGCCCCAGATGTCGATCACGCGCTCGAAGCCGCGCTCCAGCTTGTCCATGTGGTAGGCGATGTCGTGCGCGAAATAGGTCTTCTGGCCGTTGTCGCGCACCAGCACCCGGTCCTTCTCGTCGCCGTAGTCGGTGGAG
>DATEYP010000286.1:0-3361 GCA_035256085.1 Acidiferrobacterales bacterium | reverse complement strand
GGGCGATCGTGCGCAAACACCTGGGCTACAGCCATATCCCGCAGCGCTTTGCCGCCGAGGTCAACGCCTTCTGCCGGGAATTCCTGAACCCCTACGTCAACTTCCACCGGCCCTGTTTCTTCGCCGAATCCATTACCGACGAGAAAGGCAAGACGAGAAAGAAATACCGGCTGAAGGACATGATGACGCCGTACGAGAAACTGAAATCACTGCCCGACGCCGGGGACTTCCTCAGGCCGGGCATGACCTTTGAGCAACTGGATCACACCGCCAAGACCGTGAGCGACAACGAGGCCGCTGAACAACTTAACCAGGCACGAAAGAAGCTCTTTCAATCCATCAACCGTCGATCCAACCATGCTGCGTAAACCCAGGTTCTACCGCCTTGGGCTTTCGTTTAGACTCAAACCTGGATTGGAATTGACTCCGCCGGGCTTGCCCAGGCCTCCCCCCGCCCCCGACAATGACCGGATGCGCGTTCTTGGCCTTGAAACCTCCTGCGACGATACCGGCGTTGCGGTATTCGATACCGAACGCGGGCTGCTGGCTCACAAGCTCTATTCCCAGAGCCTGATGCACGCCGAATACGGCGGCGTGGTGCCGGAACTGGCCTCGCGCGACCATATCCGCAAGCTCCTGCCGCTGGTACGCGAGATGCTGGCCGATGCCGGCACCGCGCCCGGCGACCTCGACGGCGTGGCCTACACCATGGGCCCGGGGCTGGCCGGGGCGCTGCTGGTGGGCGCCTCGGTCGGCCGCAGCCTCGCCTATGCCTGGGGCGTCCCGGCGGTCGGGGTGCACCATATGGAGGGACATCTGCTCGCGCCGATGCTCGAACCGGACGCCCCGGCGTTTCCGTTCCTCGCCCTGCTCGTGTCCGGCGGCCACACCCTGCTCACCGATGTGCGCGCCATGGGCGACTACCGCCTGCTGGGCGAGTCGGTGGACGATGCCGTGGGCGAGGCCTTCGACAAGACCGCGAAGCTCCTGGGCCTGGGCTATCCCGGCGGCCCGGCGATCGCCGCGGCCGCCGCCCACGGCACACCCGGACGCTTTCGTTTCCCGCGTCCCATGACCGACCGCCCGGGCCTGGACTTCTCGTTCTCGGGTCTGAAAACCGCGGCGCTCACCGTCGCGCAACAACACGCCCTCGACGCGCGCACCATTGGCGACATTGCGCTCGCCTTCCAGGAGGCGGCGGTGGACACGCTCGTCATCAAGTGCGCGCGGGCGCTTGAACAAACCGGTCACACACGCCTCGTAATCGCCGGCGGCGTGGGGGCGAACGCGTTACTGCGCGCGCGTCTCCATGAACTCGGTGGAAAAATCAACGTGCGCGTGCATTACCCGCGCCCGGTGTTCTGCACCGACAACGGCGCGATGATCGCGTACGCCGGTGCGCTGCGGCTACGCGCGGGACAAGAAGAAGGACTGGCGTTCGGTGCGCGGGCGCGCTGGAGCCTGATGGATCTGGTGGCACCGTGAACCGGACCGGGACTGGACGACGATGTCGGGTGCGTCCCACGCACCAAGTTAATGTTGATCGGTGCGGCCGCTCCTGCGCATCCCTGCGCTCGCGGCATTCGTGCATCCATGCACAGCACAGGCGCACCCTACATGGCGAGAAGGAACCCTCTCCCCTTGCCCTCTCCCGCAGGGAGAGGGAGGCGAGGCGGAAAAATGCTCCTGCATTTTCCGCACTTCCGCCATCCATGGCGGTCGCCGAGGCGCGCTTGCGGCGCGCACTTTTTATTATCGGCCGATCTTGGTTTCGGTACCGGCGAGCAGCTTCTGGATGTTGCTGCGATGCCGCCACAACAGCAGCAAGGTCATGACGCCCGTAGCAATAATCAATGCCGGTTCACGCGTGAACCAGCCCACATAGACGGGCGCGAGCACAGCCACCGTGATCGCGGACAGGGACGAGTAGCGGGTTGCGGCGGCCACCACCAACCAGCTTCCGACCAGCGCCAGCCCCACCCAGCCATTCATGGCGGCGAGCGAACCGTAGGCCGTCGCTACACCCTTGCCGCCCTTGAAGCCGTGAAAAACCGGGAACACATGGCCAAGAAAGGCGGCGAACATGGTCAATGCCAGAATCACGCTGTCCACACCCAGGGCGTGCGCCACCAGCACCGGCACCGCGCCCTTCAGCATATCGCCGAGCAAAGTCAGGATTGCGGCCTTCTTTCCGCCGTAGCGCAGAATATTGGTGGCGCCGGGATTGCCGGAGCCCATCTTGCGCGGGTCCCTGAGGCCGAACAGGCGCGCGATGACAATCGCGCTCGACACCGAGCCGAGCAGGTAGGCCAAGACGGGCAACAGGTAGGCAATCATGGCGCGGAAGATACTAGAGACGAGATACAAGATACAAGTAACCGCATGGACAGGTGGCCGTGGCTTTTCGTGCCTTGTATCTTGTGCCTTGTATCTTGTACCTTGCCGGACATGGACATCATCTACCTGCACGACCTCAAGGTCGATTGCATCATCGGCATCTGGGAGTGGGAGCGGCGCACCACCCAGACCCTGACCATCCATCTCGACATGGCGATGGATGTGCGGCGTGCGGCGGCGAGCGACGATATCCACGACACACTCAACTACAAGGCCGTGGCCAAGAGCGTCAAGGAATTCGTGGGCGCCTCGCAGTTCCAGCTGGTCGAGACGCTCACCGAAAAAATTGCTGAATTAATCCAGGCCGAGTTCAAGGTGCCGTGGGTGCGCGTAAAACTCAATAAAAAGGGTGCCGTGCGTGGCGCCACCGATGTCGGCGTCATCATCGAACGCGGCGCGCGCCCGACCGGGCTGCCGGTCTGAATAATGGCCATTCTTGTGCAGGCCCGTATTCGTTAGATGGCGCGCATCTACGTCAGTATCGGCAGCAACATTGAGCGCGAACCCAACATCCGCGCCGCGGTGCGGGCGCTGCGCGATCACTTCGGCTCCTTAACGCTTTCGAGTGTGTACGAAAACAAACCGATTGGATTTGAAGGCGAGAATTTCTACAACCTGGTCGCGGCCTTCGACACGGACGAATCGCCCGAGGCGGTCGCCACGATCCTGCACGACATCGAGCGACAACTCGGACGAGAACGCGGGCCTTCGCGCTTCAGCTCACGCACCATCGACCTGGACCTGCTGCTATATGGAGACCTGCAGCGGCACGATACCGAATTGCGCATCCCGCGTCCGGAAATCACTGAGTATGCCTGCGTCCTGCGGCCGCTCGCCGAACTCGCGCCCAAGGCATGTCACCCGCGCAGCGGCGAGACCTTCGCTGCCCTGTGGGCGCGCTTCGACAAAACCGCGCAGCCGCTCACTCCGGTGGCGCTGGAGCTTCCAGTCTGAATCCGTGACG
>DATEYP010000285.1:0-3143 GCA_035256085.1 Acidiferrobacterales bacterium | reverse complement strand
GCTCAAGGAGAGCGGCGCGCTGCTGGCCGGCGAGATGAGCGGCCACATCTTCTTCAAGGAACGCTGGTACGGTTTCGACGACGGCCTGTACACCGCCGCGCGCCTGCTGGAAATTCTGGCGCGCGACAGCCGCGCGCCGCGGGAAATCTTCGCCAGCCTGCCCAACACCCTGAACACGCCCGAACTCAACCTCAAGTTCCCCGAGGGCGAACACTACAAGTTCATGGAGCAGTTCCTTAAACAGGCGCGCTTGCCGGACGCACGCATTACTACCATCGACGGCCTGCGCGCCGACTTTGCCGACGGCTTCGGCCTGGTGCGTGCTTCCAACACCACCCCGGTGCTGGTGTTCCGCTTCGAGGCAGATAATCAGGCCGCGCTGGAGCGCATCCAGAAACAGTTCCGCGCGCTGGTGCTTGCCGTCAAGCCGGATGCACAGCTTCCGTTCTAGCAAGGCTGCTGAAGAACGGCTTCGTCACACCGGCGAAAGCCGGTGTCCAGGAATTATAATCAATGGTTTCATCGACAGCCTGGATTCCGGCTTGCACTGGAAACTGCTCCTGCGTTTCCGGCACTTCCGCCATCCATGGCGGTCGGCCGGAAAACTGCTCCTGCGTTTCCGGCACTTCCGCCATCCATGGCGGTCGTAGGTCGGCCTTCAGGCCTACAGAAGGACAACGCGTCTGGAGGCAGTCATTTCCTGAAAAACACTCCTGTAGGGTGGGGCCCTGCCCCACCCTACGAATCAAGGAACAGAGCTTGATCCAGATCATGACAACTCCAGCATAATGGCCTATCATTTGAACCATGCTGGGCCTATCCCGAAAAGTCCGTCTCTGCACCGCGCGCACAATGTTAGCGTTGCTGGGCAGCCTGTGGCTGTTCGCGGCGGCCGCGCCGTGCGTGATGGCCGCGCCCGATTGCCCGCCGGGCATGGCCAGCGACTGCCCGTCGATGGATCATCATGGCCTGTCCGCGGCCAGTGACTGCGATGTGTTCACCGCCGTTGACTGCCAGAGCTCCGACGAAGAGCGGCTCGCGGCGACTTCCCCGGTTATGGATTTCTCCGTCGTACCGGTGCGGCTCCATAGTCTGCCGCTGGCGGCGGCATTGCACACCTTGCACGCCCCCGACCGCTACGCAACGGTCATACACTCTCCCCCGCTCAACCTGCAACACGCGGTGCTCCTGATCTAGCTGTCGCTTTCTTTCGTCGCTGTTCAACGGACAAAGAAGGAGATGGCACATGCCTGCATTGCTGTTGTACTCCCTGACCGGGATTATTCTGATTTTCCAGTTGCTCTCGCCCGCCACCGCGCGCGCCGAGGAAGCGCGGCTGACGCTCCAGCACGCCGAGTCACTGGCCTTGTCCCAGGCGCCCTGGCTGGCACACCACCGCAGTAATGCGGAGGCGGCCGCGCAGCGTGCCATACACGAAAACCGTTTACCCGACCCGCAGCTCGTGCTTGGCGCCATTAACGTGCCGACCGACAGCTGGAAGCTCGATCAGGAAGACATGACCATGACCATGGTCGGGATCCGTCAGAGCTTCCCGCCCGGTGACACGCTCGCGCTCAAGGGCAAGCGCGCGCAAAAGGAGCGCGCGCGCGAAGACGCCAGAACGGATGCCGAACACCGTAACCTGATCAGAACAGTTCGCCAGGCCTGGCTCGAATTGTATTTTCAGGAAGAATCGCTGCGGCGCCTGCAGGATTCACGTCACCTCCTCAATCAGCAACTCGTTGCCGCAGAAGGCCGCTACCGCGCGGCATCCGACGTGCAGCAGGCGGCAATCCGCGCGCGCCAGGCCGTGGCGCGCGTCAACGAACGTGAACCGATGCTCAGGGCGCAGATCGCGCGCACCCGGGCGCAGCTCGCACGCTGGATCGGCACGGCGGCCACGCTGCCATTACCGGTTGCACTGCCGGCGCTGCCGGTGCCGTCCACGGACTTCGACGTGGCACGCCATCCCGAGTGGCTGGCCAGCGAGGCCATGCTCGATGCCGCGCACCTCGATGCCGACATGGCGCGCGAGAACTTCAAGCCGGCCTGGATGCTCGATCTCTCCTACGGCCAGCGCCGCCCGGCGCCGGACGGCACGGAGCGATCCAACATGGCGACCGCCATGGTCACGCTCGACCTGCCGGTGTTCCGTGCGAAACGCCAGAATCCGCGCCTCGCCGAGAAACTGGCGATGGAGAACGGCGCGCGCTTCGAAGCCGAGGACAAACGCCGCGAGCTGGAGGCCCTGTACCAGTCCCTGCGCGCTGACTACGAGGCACTCGCCGAGCGCGCCGGAATCATTGATGAACAGTTGCTGCCGGCGGTACGCCGCGAGTCACAGGCCATCATCGCGGGCATCGCACGCGACCAAACCGACCTGCGTGACGCCAAAATAAAATTGATCGACACCGAGCTGGAACTCACGCGCGTGCGCGTGGATCTGGCCAAGACCCAGGCGGAACTTTTGTATCTCACCGGAGAATAAATATGAATGACAAGACGAACGAAGCGCAGCGCCGTAGGGCTTCATTTACGAACCGGAAAATTACCGTTGTCGCCAGCATCGCCGCCATCAGCGCCATGCTGATCGGGGTCTGGTATTTCCTGGCCCTGAAGCAGAACACGACCATGGGCACAGCCAATTCGGAAACCCGGGAACGCCAGGTGCTGTACTGGACCGACCCCATGGTGCCGGGCTTCAAGTCCGACAAACCGGGCAAATCACCGTTCATGGACATGCAGCTGGTACCCGTCTATGCCGACGAAGCCGGCACGACGACGGTCAGCGTACGGCCGGAAATCATGCAGAGCCTCGGCGTGCGCACCCACACGGTGGTGCGCAGCAGCCGCGGGATTACCATTCCGGGCGAGGCGCTGATCCGCACCGGCAAACGCAATGCCGTGGTGCTCGCCATCGGAGAGGGACGCTTCCAGCCCGTGGAGGTAACGCCCGGCACCGAGTCGGACGACTGGGTGGAAATCCGTCACGGCATCAAGGCCGGCGACGTGGTCGTGACCTCGGGCCAGTTTCTGATCGATTCCGAGGCGAATATACGCGCGAGTTTCACGCGCATGCAGTCCGGG
Source organism: Acidiferrobacterales bacterium (assembly GCA_035256085.1). Taxonomy (GTDB): domain Bacteria; phylum Pseudomonadota; class Gammaproteobacteria; order Acidiferrobacterales; family UBA6901; genus UBA6901. Next base: position 56 of record DATEYP010000285.1, on the reverse strand, counting down.
CAGCCCGGTGCGCCCGCGGATCCCAAGGCCAGCACGCCGGCGCCCGCTGGAGCGAA
>DATEYP010000284.1:0-4208 GCA_035256085.1 Acidiferrobacterales bacterium | reverse complement strand
AACACCGTCCTTCACCGCCTTTCGATCCGGCCCCGCCCGGGGGCCGCGATCTCACAGTCAGCCCTTGAAGAATTCCTTCGCGCCTGGCGGCTTGAGGATATTGAGCTGGGAGATCTGCACCCGCTCGCCCTTGTCGCCCGGTACGATCTTCCCGTACAGCTCGACTTCGAGTCCATAGGCCTCGTCGAGCCGTTCTTGTTGAATGCCGCTCCCCGCGAGGTCTATGGCGTAGGTGTCGCCCTCTTCGGTCCAGAACACTATCGGGTTTGCCCATTTGAGGTAACACTCGCCGATCTTGCCCTTCTCGGCGCACTGTTGCCCGACGATCCGTCCCTTGAGATTTTCCAGTTCCACTCCCGCTGCGGCCGCGGCGAACAGCACCACCGCAAGCCCGAGTAGCGTGTGGACGATGCGCTTTTTCATGGTGTGCCTCGTTTTTCCTGCTGTGCCGCCCAACCGGTCGCCCTCCCAGAATCGGGACGGCGCCGAAGGGGCTTGCAAATAACAAACATTCAAACTAACGTTTGAATATATTACCCCGGTGCCCCATAATGTCAAGCAAGCCGGGCATACGCGGGTACGTCCCGGACGCATGTGGTTTCATCCAGAGGAGTCTTGTCATGAAATATCTTTTCATCCTGAACGACCCGCCCTACGGCACCGAGCGCAGCTATAACGGCATACGCCTGGCGCGCGAGCTGGTCAAGACCCCGGAGGCCGGCAACGAGGTGAAGGTCTTCCTGCTCGGGGACGCCGCCGCCTGCGCCAAGGGTAACCAGAAGGTCCCGCAGGGCTATTACAACATCGGCCAGATGCTGGAAATGGTGGTGCGGCGGCAGTCCGCGATCGGCGTGTGCGGCACCTGCATGGATGCGCGCGGCATCGCCGACACCGATCTGATCGACGGCGCACAGCGCGGCACCATGGCGATGCTCAGCGAGTGGACCGAATGGGCCGACAAGGTGATCGTATTCTGAGCGGGGAACAAAACATGACATCGGGAAAGACCATTGTGGTTCTGGGCGGCGGCATCGGCGGCGTCGTTGCCGCGAGCCTGCTGCGCAAACGCCTGGCGCGCGCCCACCGGGTCGTGCTGGTGGAACGTGAAACGCAACACGTGTTTGCACCATCGCTGCTGTGGCTCATGACCGGCGCCCGCCGGGCGCGCCAGATTTCGCGCCCGCTCGCGCCGCTGGCGCGCGCCGGCATCGAACTCGTGCACGGCGAGATCGAACGCATCGACCCGGCCGCCCGCAGCGTGCAGGTGGCCGGGCAGGAAATCCGCGGTGACTATCTGGTCGTGGCGCTCGGCGCCGAGCTTGCGCCCGAGACCATCCCGGGCCTGACCGAGGCCGGGCACAACTTTTACACGCTCGCGGGCGCGCAATCGCTCGACGCGGCGCGCACCCGGCTCAACCAGGGATACCTCGTCGTGTTGGTGAGCGGCATTCCATTCAAGTGCCCGGCCGCGCCCTACGAGGGGGCGATGCTGCTCGAAGCCGATCTGCGCCGGCGCGGCGTACGCGGGCAGGTGTCCATGGACCTGTACACGCCTGAACCCGGCCCGATGCCAGTCGCCGGACCCGAGGTCTCCGCGCAGGTTCGGCAGATGGTCGAGAGCCGGGGCATTCAATACCACCCCGAGCACGTCGTCACCGCTGTGGATCCGTCCGCGCGCCGGATTCAGTTCAAGAACGGCACGAGCGCGCCGTTCGATCTGCTGGCCTACGTCCCGCCGCATCGCGCCCCGGCCGTGGTGCGCGCGGCCGGCCTCACCGGCGAGTCCGGCTGGGTGCCGGTGGACCGGCCGACGCTCGCGACCAAATTCCCCGGCGTGTACGCCATCGGCGACGTCACCGGCATCCCGCTCGGCATCGGCAAGCCGCTGCCCAAGGCCGGCGTGTTCGCGCACGGCGAGGCCGAGGTGGTGGCGCACAACATCGTCCACGCCATCACCGGCACGGGCGAACCGCGCTCGTACCTGGGGCACGGCGAATGCTTCGTCGAGATCGGCGACGGGCGCGCCGGCTTCGGCAGCGGCAACTTCTTCGCCGAACCGGCGCCGCAGGTGCGCCTGCGGCCGCCGGGCCGGTGGCTGCATCTCGCCAAGGTGCTGTACGAGAAATACTGGCTGTACCGGTGGTTTTAAAGGAGGCCTGGATCATGTGTGAGCTGCTCGGCATTTCAAGTTCCCGACGCATGAACGCGCAGGATCTGCTGCACGCGTTCCGCCGTCGCGGCGGCGAGACCGCCGAAAACACCGACGGCTGGGGCATGGCCTTTTTGCGTGACGACCGCTTCATGCTGCACAAGGAACCGCTGCCGGCGGCGCACAGTCACGAATACGTCGATCTCGCCGATTCGGTGCAGACCGATCTGCTGATCGCCCACGTGCGCAAGGCGCGCCTGCCGCTCGTCAATACCCTCGCCAACACCCACCCGTTCCGGCATCACTGCTGCGGCCGCGACTGGGTGTTCGCGCACAACGGCCTGGTGCCCGAGGCGATCGCGCTGGCGCGCCGCGATCCGCAGCCGCCGTGCACACCGACCGGCGAAACCGCAAGCGCGCCTCAACATACGGCAGGACGAACGAGCGAAGCGAGCAGGGCTTCGTTATCGGCGCGCGGCCCTCGCCTCGTTCCCATCGGCGAAACCGATTCGGAACACGCCTTCTGCCATCTGCTTGAGAACATCTCACAGCACATCCACGAACCTCCGGCGTCGGGTCTGGAGCCATGGTTCGAGGCGCTCGCCGCGCTGAGCGGGTTGATCGCCGCGCACGGCAAGTTCAATTTCCTGATCTCCGACGGTGTCTATCTTATCGCCTACGGCCATGACCGGTTGCACTACCGCGAACACGGTGGAGGCGAAAAGAACGAAGCGGTGTGGATCGCCACCGAACCGCTCACCGCCGAGCCTTGGCAAGCGTTCGAGACCGGCGAGCTGCGCGTCTACCGCCGCGGCCGTCTTATCGGTCGCGTGCTGGCACCGCACGCGGCGGTATCGGCGATGGCATCGAACACTCACTCTCTGAATGCTGCATAACACCCCATGACCACAGGCGCTTCTCCGAAAAAACAGCTGTTCACGCACTTCGCCCGGATCGCCAAGGCGATGGCGAGCCCGATCCGGCTCGAACTGCTCGAGGCCCTGGCCCAGGGCGAGCGCTCGGTCGATAAACTCGCGCAGGCGACCGGCATGCCAGTTGCCAACACCTCGCACCACTTGCAGGTGCTGCGCGAAGGCGGGCTGGTGCGCTCGCGCAAGGAAGGCGTGCAGGTGATCTACAGCCTCTCGGACGATGAGGTCCCGCAGCTGCTCGGCTGTCTGCGGCGCGTGGGCGAGCGCCGCCTCGCCGAGGTCGAACTCATTGTGCGCGAGCACTTCGCCAACGACGAGGGGTTGCGGCCCGTCAACCACCGGGAGCTGACGGCGCTGCTGAAGTCGGGCGAGGCCCTGATCATCGACGTGCGCCCGCCCGAGGAATACGAGGCAGGGCATATCCCCGGGGCGGTCAATGTTCCGCTCGAGACGCTCCCGCGGCGGCTGGCCGAGTTCCCGCAACGCAAAGAGGTCGTCGCATATTGCCGCGGCCCTTACTGCATGTTGGCGGTCGAGGCCGTCAAGCGTCTGCGCAAGCGCGGCTACCGCGCCCGCCGCTTTGAAGACGGGTTTCCCGAGTGGAAATCCGAAGGCCGACCGGTGGCCGTCGGCAAGTGATCGTCCTTCAGGGTTGATCCACGAGTCGACTTTAAGGAGGGCGACAACGACTTCATGAGTAACGCGGCCACTATGATGTTGAACGTTTCATCTCATTCACGAGAGAAGGAGGGTTGACTTATGAATCTGCGATATTCTTTTTGGCTGATTGCCGTATCGATGCTGTTCGTCGCATCCCTGGGGATCGCGACCGAAACCTGGGCCGGTCCGCCCGGAATTACCAAGCTCGGCAACCAGAAGGTGCTCACCCTCATCGGCCGCGACCCGCCGTGGGTGCGCTGCAACAACAACATGCAGGTCGCCGCGGAGCTGGCCAACGTCTACCGGATTCCGGTCCAGATCATTCCTCACGCAATGGCCGGCAAGGGCGCCAAGGCCCCGGCGGTATACTGGGGCGATGAGCTGATCGCCGAAGACGGCGGCAAGAACAACGGCATGGTGAGCTTCACGGAGATGTCCGACATCATGGAAATCGAAGGCGTGCCGAA
>DATEYP010000283.1:0-5772 GCA_035256085.1 Acidiferrobacterales bacterium | reverse complement strand
AGCTTGAGCGGTTGCGCCCAATGGCGCATCGCAACCTGGCGCGCTACATCGGGCGCGGTGGCGGCGTGGTGCCGCGACCGCTCCTGCGCCGGCAACACGGACAGGCAGGTGAAGTAGCTGTTTGGTTCGCTGCGCGCCAGACGCCGCACCGCGCGTCGCATCGCCTCGCCGAGCGCCTCCGAGCAATAATCGAGATCGAGCGCCACCAGCACATGCGGACTCGTGGTCAGAAGCTCGTACGGGCGGGGCGCCGGATGCTCATCGAATTTCTGGAACACCGAGCGTTGCCAGCCACGCAAGCGCTGCCACCAGCCGGGCGGGCGGGTGCGGTGCCCGCGCTGACCGACGTGCACGGCCTCGGGATGCGCGAGCAGGTGGGCAATTTCCTTGGCAGTGGCAAAGCGCCGCTCCGGACGGATTTCGAGGCAACGCAAAATGATTTCCTGAAGCCACGCCGGCAGATCCGGCCTGTGACAGCGCGGCGGCAGCGGCGGGACCGCCAGGCGCTTGGCCAGTGACAACAGGTTCGGCCGGCCGAATGGATACTGACCGGTGGCAAGTTGATAGAGCATCGCGCCGATCGCGTAGATGTCGCTGCGCGAGTCGCTGCGCACATGGTGCAATTGTTCCGGCGATATATAAGGCGTCGTGCCCTCTTCCTCGCCGAACGCGGCATCGTGCAAATCCGGTAATTGGGCGTGGTGCGCCAGACCGAAGTCGATCAACACCATCTCGCCATTCGCGCGGTTGCGCACGTTGGACGGATTGAGGTCCAGGTGAATGACGTTCTGGTGGTGCAGCGCCTGCACCGCGCGGCACAGGCGCACGCCGAGCTGGCGCAACGTGTCGATCTCGACCGGTGCGCGCTTTGCCGCCTGTGCCAGCGCATCGCCTTCGATGCGCTCCATCACCAGGTACGGCCGCGTGTGCGGATCGCCGCTCGCCATCAGGCGCGGCACGTGCGGCCCGCGCAGGCGCGCGAGCACCTGCATTTCGTTTTCGAACGCCATCAGGCTCGACAGCGGATGATCGGGGCCGAGCTTCGGCGTCTTGAGCACCAGTGGCGGACGCGCGCGCGCCGCACCCACGGCGTAAATAGTCGCCATGCCGCCTGTGTGCAGACGCGCACCGACCGTGTAGCGACCGACGCGGGCACCCGGGCGAATGCTCGCAAGTACTTTGGAGCGGCGGCCGGCGCGCGAGGCAGCCATGCTCAGGCGCCGTCTGCGAGGCGCTCGGCGAAACGCGGATTTAGACCCGCGGCACGTATTTTACCGGCGGCGCTCATGAAATCGTACGGCAAGCGGAAGAATGTGACCGTGTCGGCGTCGCTGTCGTACAGCACATATCCGCTGGCGTTGTTGCCGTCGCGCGGCTGGCCGACCGAGCCGACGTTGATCACGTAGCGGCAGGTGGCGGACAACGGGACTGGCACACCAGGCTCGGGATTGAACTCGCGCAGCGTGCCGGCGGCGGTGCTGTAATACACCATGGGCACATGCACATGGCCGATGAAGGTCACGCGCGTGCCGGCAGCAGCGAGGCAATCCTTGATCTGTTCTGGCTGGCGCAGGTATTCCCATTGCTGCGGGTTGTGCGCGCTGGCGTGCGCGTAGGTGGCGTCGCCGAGTGTGCGCACGTAGGGCGCATCGCCCAGCAGGCGACGGTGCGCGGGGGTGAGTTGCGCGCTGGTCCAGTCGAGCGTCTCGCGGATACCCGGCACATCGATGACGCCGTCGCGAAACAGGGCCTCATCGTGGTTGCCCCGTATGACCAACAGATTCGGCAGGGACAACAGCAGGTCCAGGGTCGGCACCGGGTCGGCGCCATACCCCACGCAATCACCCAGACAGGCAAAGTGTGTCGCGCCGCGCTCGCGTGCGTGTCCGATACAGGTCCGCAAGGCCTCTAAATTGCTGTGAATGTCCGACAAGATCGCCTGCAACATATATCGCCCTTCACCCGAAACCCTTATTGAGAACGTAACACGAGCCGTCGCATGCAGGAAGCATAACTTGCCGGCTGGCAATGGATGCGTTTCAATGCCGGAGGCCACCGATGACGGCTCCACTCGCCAACAGGCGCGCCCGGCGTGTATGGGCCACTCGCGGCACGCGAGAAGGATCGGACGAGGAACGTTTTTTGCGCTGCCTTGCCGCTGCTGCAGACAGAGAGCCATCAGCAGCACACACAATTTAGTACGGAACAACAACACCCATGACGGAACCGGTTACCCTCAAGCGCAGCCTGTCGCTGTGGCTCATTACCTTCTATGGCCTCGGCACCATACTCGGCGCCGGCATCTACGTTCTCATCGGCAAGGTCGCGGCGAACGCCGGGCTGTATGCCCCGGTCTCGTTTTTGGTGGCGGCGTTGCTGGCCGGGTTCTCGGCTTTCTCCTATGCTGAACTGTCGGCGCGCTTTCCGAAGAGCGCTGGCGAGGCGGTATACGTGGAAGAAGGGCTGCACCTGCGCGGGCTGTCGATTCTGGTCGGTGGCCTGATTATCCTCACCGGCATTGTCTCGGCCGCCACCATCGCCAACGGGTTCGTCGGCTACCTGCATGTGTTCGTCACCATCCCCGACTGGCTCGCCATCAGCGCGGTGGTGCTGGGGCTCGGCGCACTCGCCGCCTGGGGCATTCGCGAGTCGGTGCTGGCGGCCACGGCCATTACGCTGATTGAAGTCGGCGGCCTACTGTTCATTCTGGCTGTGGCCGGCGGCAGCCTCGGGCAACTGCCGGAGCGGCTGCCGGAACTGTTGCCGCCGCTGCAGGCCGGCATCTGGCAGGGCATTCTGCTCGGCGCGGCGCTGGCCTTCTATGCCTTCATCGGTTTCGAAGACATGGTGAATGTCGCAGAGGAAGTGAAGAATCCGGAGCGGAACCTGCCGCGTGCCATTCTGCTGGCGCTGGGAATCTCCACCCTGCTGTACCTGCTGGTGTCGCTGACCGCGGTGCTGTCACTGCCGCCGGAGGAACTCGCCGTCAGCCGCGCGCCGCTGGCGCTAATCTACTCGCACGCCACCGGCGGGTCGCCGGTGGTCATCAGCCTGATCAGCCTGTTTGCGGTGGTGAACGGTGCGCTCATCCAGATCATCATGTCGTCGCGCGTGTTGTACGGCATGAGCCGCGCCGGCTGGCTGCATGCGGCACTCGGGAATGTCCATCCGTTCACGCGCACGCCGCTGCTGGCCACGGCACTGGTCACGCTGGTGGTATTGACCCTGGCGCTGTGGTTGCCGCTGGAAACCCTGGCGCGCATCACCAGCTTTATCATTCTGATCGTGTTTTCGCTCATCAACCTGTCGCTGCTGCGCATCAAGCGCCGCGACCCGCGCCCGGCCGGGGTGCGCGTCATCCCGGGCTGGATTCCGTGGGCCGGCTTCTTGTCGTCGTCCGCGTTTGTGCTCTATCAGCTGGCGGCCATGCTGGCGTAATCAATTGAAAAATCCGGGGCCCCATCCCGGGCGCAGTACAGCAGCCAGAATGCGCCACCCACGCCGCCATTCATCGGCGCCACCACCACCTACATGCTATAAGATATCGCCTGCACCCGCCGCCATGTCCACTGCCAATAACGAGCGCACCGGTGATGCTCACGGACGATTACTTTCCCGCCGACTACTTCGCCGCGCGCGCCGCCGGTGCCGAGCTCGGCGACTATCCAATCTCCGCAACCGGACCGAACGGCGAGGCCCTGAGCCTCGACAGCGCTTATCTCGGCAACCCGGCGCCGCGCCGGCTGGTGGTGATCACAAGCGGCGTGCACGGCGTGGAGGGCTACGCCGGCAGTGCCTTGCAGCAATTGTGGCTGGCCGAGTTTGCCGGCCCGTTGCCGGCCGACACCGGTGTATTGCTGGTGCATGCGCTGAACCCGTACGGCTTCGCGCACGGCCGGCGCGTCAACGAGCACAACGTGGACCTCAATCGCAACGCGCTCGCCGCCTTTCCCGGCCCGGCCAATCCCGCATACCGGTCACTCGACACCTGGCTCAATCCGCCGAGCCAGCAGCCGCGGCCCGACGACTTCGTGTGGCGCGCCCTGCCGCTGTTGCTGCGCCACGGGCGCGCCGCGCTGGCGCAGTCAATTGCCGCCGGGCAATACGAATTTCCGCAAGGCCTGTTCTACGGTGGGCGCGAGCGCGAGCCATCGCTGGCCATTTTCGCCGGCCTGCTGGCCGCGCCGCGCTTTGCCGGCGTGCAACGCGCCTGGCACCTCGACCTGCACACCGGCCTCGGTCGCTACGGCCGTTACCAGCTGCTGATCGAAGAACCGCCGGCCACGCGCGAGTTTGAAACCCTGACACGCGGCTTCGGCGCAAAATTTGTGAAAAGCGATCACGCCGCCCACACCACGCATTACAGTGCGCACGGCATTCTGCCTGCACTCACCCGCCAGGCCTTTCCGGATTCACACACACTTGCCGCCACAGTCGAGTTCGGCACCCTCGGCCCGGCCACGCTGCTGCGCCTGCTGCGCGCCGAAAACCGCGTACACCACTACGGCGCACATCGCAGCGGCGATGCAGCGCGCATCCGCGCGACGCTGCGCGATGCGCTCGCACCGCGTGACCCGGCGTGGCGCGCGGCCGTGATCGCGGGCGGGCGGCGGATATTTACGCAGCTTCGGATGATGTTGGCAGAACCGCAGGCTTGAACGATCTGGAGCAGGCCTATCTACTCACAATTTAAATCTGCCCCGGATTCCGGTCAAAGCGGGTCTTTGGGACGAGATGGCGACGACTGAAAGGTAGGTTTAGTATCCCTTCCGGGCGCCTTAGCCTCGCCACGAAAGAATGATGACAGGGAGGAGATCATGCCAGTCTTTCCAAAACCCAAGTTTGCTTTCGACTACGACCCGGCCGCGGAAATCGAACGTCTGCGCGTACACAAGAAGGCCCGGTCCATACCCAAACGTGAAAACAAGAAGTTGCTGGTCGCAACCTGGAACATCGCGAATCTGGGGGCCCAGCAGCGGCTGGATAGGGATCTCGCAGTCCTCGGCGAGATCGTAAGTTGGTTCGATCTCGTGGCAATTCAGGAGTGTCGCGACAACTTTGGCGACCTGTTCGACCTGCACAGGAAGCTGCCCGGCTCTTACCGGATCGTCATGTCGGATGCGTCCGGCAACAACGAGCGTATGGTTTTCGTCTACGACAGCCGTCGATTGACGGCGCTTGAGAAGGTCGGAGAAATAGCATTTCCGCCGTCGGACTACGACTCGATAAAACTGGCCGGCGCAAACTGCAAGTTCATCGGATTCGACCGCACGCCCTACCTCGCCAGCTTTGCGGCAGGCAACACTTCCTTCACCTTTGTAAACGTCCACCTGTACTTCGGCGACAACATGAAGAACGCAATCGCCCGTCGTTGCCTCGAGACGTATGCCGTCGCCAAGTGGTGTGCCCGCCGTCAGAAGAGCAAATATTCTTTCACGCGCGAGATCGTAGCGTTGGGCGACTTCAACATGCCTAAATGCAAGCCTGGCGACCCCGTCTTCGATGCACTAACGAAACTCGGGCTTGAGCTTCCGGAACATTCGACGCAGATCGCATCGAGCATCAGCACCGACGCCAACTACGACCAAGTTGCATTCCTGCCGGATACCACCAAGCGGTGCTTCACGGGCCTGAAGGGCGTATTTGACTACGATGCGGTTCTATTCCCTGCGCTTTGGAAGGATGGAGCAAACGCGAAAAACTACCGTGCCTTTCTGCGCTACTACATCTCGGATCACCGGCCGATGTGGGTGCAGCTGTCAATTGCTTAGA
>DATEYP010000282.1:0-4162 GCA_035256085.1 Acidiferrobacterales bacterium | reverse complement strand
CTGTATGGACTGGTTCGGTTATCTCGTTGCGACCTTCATCGCGGTTTTCATGCTGTTCAACTTTCTGCCGCTGTGGCGCGCGCGCCAGGCGCGTGGCCGCTCTGTGCCTGAGTTGGACGCGCTGCTCACCGACGCGCAGCGAGGCAAGCAGCGGCTGTTGGTGTATTTCTGGAGTCCGTCCTGCGGCATGTGTCGCGGCATGACGCCGGTCATCGAAAAGCTGGCGGCGGAGCGCGGCGATGTGCTCAAGGTCAATGCAGCAGAATCCGCGGCGATTGCCAAACACTTCGGTGTGATGGCCACACCGTCACTCGCACTGGTGGAACAGGGCGTGGTGAAGAAACTTGTCGTCGGCGCCAGGAGCGAGCCACAGATTCGCACGCTGCTTGACGCGTAACCAGCAACACGTAGCCCGCAGGCAGTCCTTCGACTTCGCTCAGGACAGGCGCAGCGGAATGCGGGGAAATGCCCGGCCGCGTCGCCGATTCCCGGATTGCGCTGCGCTCCATCCGGGCTACACACGACCTGAGATATAGATCTGTGGACCCAAACTTTTGGCATGAGCGCTGGCAGCGCAACGAAATCGGTTTTCACCAGCAGGAAATCAACGCGCACCTGCAAGACTACTGGGCACAGCTGGCGTTCCCGGCCGGCGGCCAGGTATTTGTACCGCTGTGTGGCAAGAGCCGCGACCTGTTGTGGCTGCGCGCCCACGGTCACAGGGTACTCGGCGTCGAGATCAGTCCGATCGCGGTGCGCGATTTCTTCGCCGAGAACGCACTCACGCCGCAGGTCACGCGCCAGGGCGCGTTCGAGCGCCACGAGGCGGACGGGCTTGCGATTCTGTGCGGGGATTTCTTCGACTTGACGCCGGAGTTGCTGCGGGGCGTGGCCGGTGTCTATGACCGCGCCTCGCTCATCGCCCTGCCGCCTGAATGGCGCACGCGTTATGCCGGGCACAGCGCAGCCGTTCTGCCAGCCGCCGCCGGTACGCTGCTCGTCACCATGGAATATCCGCAGGAAGCAATGAGTGGGCCGCCGTTCGCCGTGCGCGAGGACGAGGTGCACCGGCTATATGACAAGCGTTACACCGTCACCTGCCTGTTCAGCAAGGATATCCTGGCCGAGAATCCGCGCTTTCGCGAGCGTGGTTTGCGCACGCTCATCGAGAAAGTTTATCGGCTCGCCCCACGCGCGCTGTAGCGGACTGCCGGCCATGCGTCGCAGGCGCCGATCGTGGCATCCATAACATGAATCGTCCTGACACGAGTTTTCTTGATGGCTCGGGGTTGAATGCAGAACACTGCTTGGTTCTGTGTGGGTATTGGCAGGCGGCGGTAGAAATTATCGGGCCGAAGCGTAGTCTAATGTTCGAGTGGAAGTATCGACATCGAACGGAGGAGGAAGCGATGACTACCCTGATTCAGACGTTGATGGAAATGGAACGAGGCGACAGCGGGAACCCGATGTTCCCGCATGCCCCCGATGGCTGGACGCCGCACCTCGGCCTCATGGCCGCCAAGGCCGACGGCCTTCTGCTCACCGAGGAACATTGGGCCGTGGTCGCCGCGCTGCAGGACTACTTTGCCCGGCACGGTGTCCGGGAGCGCAATATGCGCGAGCTGCATGACGCGCTCGAGGAACGGTTCCATGTCAGCGGCGGCATGCGCTACCTCTACCAGCTGTTTCCGGGTGGTCCGGTGGCGCAGGGCTGCCGGATTGCCGGATTGCATGTGAACGCCGTCGACCGCGGGTTCGGCAGCGTGATGTAACGCGAGCCGTCGGGCGACGTTCTAACGCCTGGCGCGAGTTGCGAAGCGTGCAAGTGTCAGGCCGGTCAGGTCGATTTCGGGCGTTCTGCCCGAGACAAGGTCGGCCAGCACTTTTCCCGAACCGCAGGCCATGGTCCAGCCGAGGGTGCCGTGGCCGGTGTTGAGAAACAGGTTTCGATACGGTGTTGCGCCGATCACCGGTGGATTATCCGGTGTCATCGGGCGCAGGCCGGCCCAGGGTTCGGCAGCGGTATGATCGCCGACGGACGGAAAAAGATCGCGCACCACGTGCACGAGCGTGGCGAGACGCGCGGGGCGCAACGTCAGGTCGTAGCCACACAGCTCGGCGGTGCCGGCGGCGCGCAAGCGGTTTCCGAGCCGGGTGATTACCACCTTATAAGTCTCGTCGGTGAGCGTGCCTTGTGGCGCGGCGGCGTCGTTGATAATGGGTACGGTGATCGAGTAACCCTTCACCGGATACACCGGCAGCCGGACGCCGAGCGGCCTGAGGAGTAGCGGCGAGTAGCTGCCGCAGGCGAGCACATAGGCGTCGGCGGTGAGGTCGCCGCGGTCAGTCACAATGCGCGCAATGCGCGCGCCATCGGCAACTAGCCGGGTCACGCTGGTGGTGGCGGAAAATTTTACGCCTAGCTGCTGCGCGCGCGCCGCCAATTCCTCGGTGAAGCGCCGGCAGTCGCCGGACTCGTCGCCCGGAAACAGCATGCCGCCCGTGATCTTGTGCTGCGAATCACTGAGCGACGGTTCGTGCGCGGCACAAGCGGCGCGGTCGAGGAGCCGGTACGCGATCCCGAGCCGATCGAGCTGCTGCGCCTCGCGCAACGCCGCCTCAAGATCGCGTGCGCGGCGATACAGAATCAACAGGCCATGGGTGCTCTGGTCGTAGTGCAGGCCAAGTTCGTTGCGCAGTTCCGTCAAACACGTGTGACTGTAGTGCGCGAGCCGCAGCTGACGTTCCTTGTTGACGAGATAGCGCGCGTGCGTGCAGTTGCGCAACATCCGGCCGAGCCATCGCCACATGTCCGGATCGAGGCGCGGGCGCAGTACCAGCGGCGAGTGGCGTCTGAACAGCCAGCCAAGCGCCTTGCGCGGAATGCCCGGTGCCGCCCACGGGTTGGCGGCGCCCCACGACACCTGCCCGCCGTTGGCGAAGCTGGTTTCCATCGCCGGGCGCGGCTGACGATCGACCAGCGTCACATCATGTCCGGCGCGCGCCAGATACCAGGCGCTGGTCACGCCGATCACGCCGCTACCGAGGACCAGAATTTTCATATGTGGCAGAATTTTGCCGCAGTCGCTGTATGCGGCGCGGAAAGTACCGGAATGCCGTCAGGATAACATGCACCGGCGGCATCATGCGCTGTCAGGCAGGCCACGGCCGGGGTTGCGTGCAGCAATGCGTAAACGCAATTTTCTACACACCGGAGCGTCTGCGTTATAGTGGCGTCGGTACATTACCGGCAGGAGGCGCCATGCCCGAACTCGAGCTCAATCCCGACACCGTCTGTTTTCTCATCGACAAGGCGCGCGAGTTCCACGCCAAGGAAGAAGTGGTGATTCCCGACACGCCGGGCAGCCCGACCGAGGATTGGGCGCTGCAGGTGCTGGCCGACCATGTCGACGATGCCACCTATCAGGAGTTCCGTACCACGGTCAACGACCTCGAACCCGACCAGCAGCACCAGCTGGTGGCGCTGCTGTGGCTCGGGCGCGGCGATTACGACACCGCCGAATGGGACGAGGCGCTCGCCGAGGCGCGCCGCAACTGGACGAAGCGCACCGCCGACTATCTGATCGCCCACCCGCTACTGGCCGATTACCTCGAAGACGCACTCGAGCAGCTCGGTCACTCCTGCGAAGACTGAGGCGGGCGGCTAGTGTAGTGCGTCACAATTACCGGCACATGGCCTGATCCTTTCGTAGGTCGGCCTTCAGGCCGACTCGTCGGGCTGAAGGCCGACCTACAAGTCTCCGGGCACATCGGAATAAGTTCCAGACAGAATGCCGCACTACACTAGGAGCCGGACATGAAATACGGTGCACGCGCGGCAGGATACGCCGGCTGGCGCCGGCCGGTGTTCTGGCTGCTGTGCGTGGCCGTCGCGCTGCCGGTTCAGGCACGGAACGCAACCGAGGACGTCGCCGGTGTGCCGGCAGGCGGCGCGTCGGCCGATATCATCAGCGCCATCGAATTCTCCGGCAACCGGGTCACGAATCCCAAGATCCTGCGTTACGAAATTCTGGTCAAGGAGGGCGACATCGCCGACCCGGCGCTGATCGAGCGCTCGCGCCAGGCGATCATGGATTTGGGGCTGTTCGTGTCGGTGGACGCAAGTGTCGAGCGGCGTGACGACGGCACCGTGCTGCGCTTC
>DATEYP010000281.1:0-6290 GCA_035256085.1 Acidiferrobacterales bacterium | reverse complement strand
AGGCGTCGTGCCGGCGGTCATCGGTGTGCTGGTTGTCGCGCTCGGCGGGATGTTGCCCGCGGCGGCGACGGATGTCTTCACCGCACTCATCGTGATTGCCACAGTGTTTGTGTTACTCGTCTGGCGCGTCGGCCCGTTACCACCGATGTTCGCCGGCGCCGCCGCGGGCTTTATCGCGCGGCTGGTTCGTTAACCTTGAGGAAGAAACCATGACCTATGCAATGAAACCGCTGGCCTGCGATCCTGCCAAGCTCAAAGGCTTATCGGAAAAGTTGATCGTCAGTCATTACGAGAACAACTATGGCGGTGCGGTGAAGCGCCTGAACGCCATCACCGAGCAATTGCAAGCGCTCGACTTCAGCAAGGCTCCGGTGTTCACCATCAACGGCCTCAAGCGCGAGGAATTGATCGCCACCAATTCGATGATCCTGCACGAGCTCTATTTCGACGGCCTCGGCGACTCAGGCAGGCTGGGTGGCAAACTGCTCGATGCCATCAAGCGCGATTTCGGTAGCCTCGAACGCTGGCAGGCCGAGTTCAGTTTCATGGGCAAGGCGCAGGGCGGCGGTTCGGGCTGGGTGCTGCTCACGTACTCGCCACGCGACCGCAAGCTTGTTAATCAGTGGGCGGCCGATCACACCTGCAACCTCGCCGGCGCCACGCCGATCCTGGCGCTCGACATGTACGAGCATTCGTACCACATGGACTACGGTGCCAAGGCCGCGGCCTATGTGGACGCCTCCATGAACAACATCAACTGGGCGAATACCGCGCGCCTGTTCGAATCAGCGGCTGCAAGATAACCTGAGGAGCCACTATGAGCCGTACCATTACCCCGAACGATCTCAAGCCGCTGGTCGAGAAGCATGCCATTACCGTGCTCGACGTGCGTCGCCAGAACGACTACGACGCCGACAAGGTGAAGTTGCCGGGCGCCGAATGGAAGAATCCGGATCAACTTGCGGACTGGAGCGCCAAGCTTCCCAAAGAAAATGAAATTGTGATTTATTGTGCACGCGGTGGCTCGGTCAGCAATTCGGTGCTCGACACGCTACTTGGCAAAGGCTTCAAGGCGCGATTTATCGAAGGCAGCATTGAAGGCTGGAAGGGCGCTGGCGGAGCCACGGTTGCCAAATGAAGTGGGTTACCCGTGAACGCCCAAAGATCGATCGCATCGCCTGTCCTTGGCTGATTGCGCGCTTCATCGATAAAGCTCCCGAGTTCCTCTACGTGCCGACCGATCAGGTGCTGCAGGTTGCCAAGGAAACCGCCGCCATTCCCTACGACATTCCTGGTGTCGAGATGACCCACGTCGGCGAACTGTGCAGCTTTGATACCTTTCTGAAGAAATACAATCTCACCGACCCGGCCTTGCAGCAGCTGGCGGTGATCGTGCGTGGCGCGGATACCGATCGGCTGGACCTCGCGCCGCAATCGCCGGGCTTGTTGGCTATCTCCTTGGGGTTGTCGCGCAACATCAGCGACGATCACGAAATGCTGCGTCATGGCATGGTCCTGTACGACGCGCTCTATACCTGGTGCCAATCGGCTCAGGGTGAACGGCACGGTTGGGAGCCTCGGCGCTGAGGACTTTGGCAATCCATCACGGGCCGCGCCATGACTGACCGGCACGTCATCCTCGCTGCAACCTTCCTGCGCGCGCTCGCGACCGGTATGATGGGCGTGTTGCTCGGCCTGTATCTCGAGCGGCTCGCCTACACGCCCACCGAGATCGGTCTGGTGATTGGTGCCGGCCTGGCGGGCGCGGCGCTGTCCGCTGCCGTCGTGACCTTCTTCGGCGATGCCCTGGGCAGACGCCGTTCGCTTTTAATTCTGTCATTCGCGGCGGCGGTCGGCGGCTTTGCGTTGCTGGCCAGTGTGAACCTGTGGGTGGTTTGCGGCGTGGCTTTCCTCGGCATGCTGAACGGCATGGGGCGCGATCGCGGTGCCGCGCTGGTGCTGGAGCAGGCGATTCAGCCCGGCATTGTCGCGCCGGAACGACGCACGCGTGCCTTTGCGAGCTACAACGTGTTGCAGGATATCGGGCATGCACTCGGCGGCCTGCTTGCGGCCTTGCCGACGTTGATGCGCAGCCTGTTCGGTATCGGCGAGCTTGGTTCCTTTCAGGTGGCGATTGCGGTGTATGCCGTGCTGCTGCTGGCGAGCGCCATTCTGTATCTGCGCCTGACAGCAACAGTCGAGGCGCAGTCGGTTAAGCCGGCCTTGCAGCTGGCACCGCACAGCCGCAAGGTGCTGTGGCGCATCTCGACACTGTTCGCGCTAGACAGTTTCGCCGGCGGGTTTCTCGGCACCGCATTGTTGGCGTATTTCTTCCACATGCAGTTCGGCGCCTCCGAGACCGCCATCGCGTTGCTGTTCTTCCTGGCGCGCGCCGCGAATGCCGCCTCGCACTTCGCCGCCGCGTGGCTGGCGGCGCGCATCGGGCTGGTGAATACCATGGTGTTCACGCATATCCCGTCCAGCCTGCTGCTCATGGCCGTGCCGTTCGCGCCGACGTTCAGTATTGCCGCGCTGCTCTTTCTGCTGCGCGAATGCCTGGTCGAGATGGACGTGCCGACCCGCCAGTCCTATGTCATGGCGGTGGTCCGGCCGGAGGAGCGCACCATGGCCTCCGGCGTCACGCATCTGGTGCGCATGGGCGGCTGGGCGGTGGCGCCGCTTCTGGCCGGGCCGTTAATGCAGGGGCTGGCGCTGGCGACCCCGCTGCTGGTCGGGGCCGGGCTGAAGATTGTCTACGATATCGCCCTGTATCGCGCCTTCCGGCACCTCAAGCCGCCGGAAGAACGGTAGAGCCCCGGTTTTTTGTCGGCCCCGGCACCAGCCTCCCCGGGCTGGAGTCAGTACAGGACAGTGCATATATGGGTTGAACGCTGTAAGTGAAGCCCAACGGCAACAGGTTGATCTTGGATACGGCAGTTGTGTGGCTACGGCGAGTCGTGAAATGTTGGGCTTCGCAAGCTCAGCCCAGCCGAGCTCGCCTATCTTTCTGGCGACTACACCATGAAAGCGATCGCAGACCACTTTGGGGTACACTACACAACGGTGAGTCGCGCCGTGAAAGAATACGAAACAACGGGAAGGGGACGTGACTGACCTGTGTGTGATCGTGCAAGACCCCATGCATGTTCCATGCTGCTCTTATCGAGATGCTCGTCGACCACCCGGACATGGGGCGGGTGGTGCCCGAGTTTGGTCAGGCTATCCTTCATTTCGACGAAAGCGAGTAAATCCGTCGATGACGATCACCTCGCAACTCCTTGAAGCCTACGTCAAGTGCTCGACCAAATGCTGGTTGAGGCGCGCAGGCGAGAATGCCTCGGGCAACGCGTACGCGGTGTGGGTTCAAGCAAAAAGCGAGGCATACAGGGCGGACGGAATCAAGCGGCTGGTTGCCGAGGTCCCCGACGGCGAACGTGTCGTGGCGTCGCCGACAGAGAATTTAAAAACAGCGACATGGCGAATAGCAATAGACCTCCAAGCCCGAGTACAAAATTTCGAGACTTGGATACCCATCGTTGAGCGTGCGCCCTCGGCGGGCCGAGGCAAGGCGGCACAGTTCATCCCTATCCGGTTCGTTTGGGTCAACAAGATCGGCCGACACGACAAACTGCTACTGGCATTTGATGCCCTTGCGCTATCGAAAATACTCAGTCGAGACGTGCCTGTTGGCAAGATCATCCACGGCGCCGACCACGCGGTGCTGAAGGTGAAGACGTCAGACTTGGTGAACGAGGTGCGGACACTCATCGAAAAAACCGCCGCTCTGCTTTCCAGCCCTTCGCCCCCTGATCTCATTTTGAACCGGCATTGCGCTGAGTGCGAGTTCCAAACCCGCTGCCGCCAGAAGGCTGTGGAGAAGGACGACCTCAGCCTGCTGGCCCTCATGAAGGAAAAGGAACGCAGGAAATTTCACAGCAAAGGAATCTTCACGATCACCCAGCTCTCCTACACGTTTCGGCCTCGTCGGCGTCCCAAGCGGCAACGGGACAAGCGGGAAAAGTATCACCACGCGCTGAAGGCGCTCGCAATACGGGAAAAGAAAATCCACGTCGTCGACAGTCCGGAGCTGAAAATCGCGGGCACGACGGTCTATATCGACGTTGAAGGTCTGCCTGACCGCGATTTCTACTATCTGATTGGCGTGCGAATTGGAAAGGGCGAAGCGGCGGTGCAACACTGTTTGTGGGCCAACACGGTAGAGGACGAGCGGACGATTTGGAACGAGTTGCTTGGCATTCTCGGGGCGGTGGAGAATCCGGTGCTGATCCACTATGGCAGCTACGAGACGGTTTTTCTGCGGCGAATGTGCGAACGATACGGAGAGCCGCTTAAAGGTTCGGTGGTGGCCGGAGCCATTAGAGCAGCAGTGAACCTGCTGGCAATGACATTCGCGCGGGTTTACTTTCCTACCTTCTCCAATGGGCTGAAGGAGATAGCCGGATATCTGGGGTTTCGATGGTCGGACTCCGCTGCAACCGGCCTGCAAAGCATCAGGTGGCGACACGAATGGGAAACTGCAACAGCCCCTTCAACGAAACAAGCTCTCATCACCTACAACGCCCAGGATTGCGAGGCTGTCGGAGTGTTGGCGAGCAAGTTGATTGAATTGCACCATGCATCTCTTCAGACCGGAGGCTCATCTCTCGATGGGGTCGTTGATACGGCAAGGATGAAGAGGGAACACCCGCATGGCTTCAAACGCAACATATTCGCCTTCCCGGAAATGGATGTCATCAACAAGGCCGCTTACTGGGACTACCAGCGTGAGCGAGTCTATGTGAAATCGAACGGAAACTTGATGCGAGCTTTCGATCGGACATCGAGGCCAAAGCGGGCCTTGGCTCCCGATACGACAATCGAGTGCCTGCGCCCGCGCAGTTGTCCGAAATGCAATTCGACAGAGATGTTCGGGCACGGAAAGGCAAGTAAGACCGTCTTCGACCTCAGGTTCATGCGGCACGGAGTTAAACGATGGATCAGCCGCTACAGATTCCACCGCTACAAATGTCTGGCGTGTGGAGCCACCTTCCTTCCCGAACAGAGAGGTTGGACTCGTAGCAAATACGGCTCTGAGATCAGGGCATATGCGCTCTACCAAAATATCGGACTCCGGCTGCCGCAGGAGAGCGTTGTCGGCAGTTTGAACAAACTGTTCGGCCTCCATCTGCCAGTCGGATCGACATCAGCATTCAAGCAAGACGCATCGAAAGCATACGAAGGAAGCTACAACGCACTGGTAAAGAGCCTATGTAGTGGTCGATTGCTCCATGCCGACGAGACAAAGGTCAGCGTCAAGGGCATGACCGGCTTCGTGTGGGTTTTTACCAACATGGAAGAGGTGGCCTACATCTACAGTGAAACCCGCGAGGGTGACCTGCTTCAGGCTTTGCTTAAGGACTTCACAGGAGTCTTGGTGTCCGACTTCTACGCGGCCTATGACGGAATTCGCTGCCCCCAGCAGAAGTGCTTGATCCACCTCATTCGAGACCTAAATGACGATGTCTTGAAGAATCCCTACGACGAGGAGCTGAAACGGCTCGCCCAAGTCTTCGCTGGTTTGGTCAGACCGATGGTGAAAACCGTGGATCGTCACGGCCTCAAGAGCCGTTTTTTGAAGAAGCATAGGGTGTCTGTAGATCGGTTCTACCGACAGCTTTCCACCATGGCCCTCCAGAGCCAAGCAGCGATGAAGTTAAGAGACCGGCTTCAGAAAAATCGGGAAAAGTTGTTTACATTTTTGAGCTTTGATGGGGTGCCGTGGAACAACAACAATGCCGAGCACGCGGTCAAAGCCTTCGCTACGCTTCGGAAGGTCATCGGAGGGAGCAGCACTGAAAAGGGGATTCGAGAATATTTGATTCTGCTGAGCATCTGCGAAACGTGCAAATACAAGGGCCTGGACTTTCTTGATTTTCTTCGCTCGGGCAAAAAGAACATCGACGCGTTCGCATCGATTCCGCGGGGTGGATACAGGGAACCCTTTATTTAAGGGTGAATATGGCTATCCGTACACTGCAGGCGATCAACTAGGCGACGCATCCGGGCTGCCAGACCGACAAGGACACCGACGCGGCCAACGGTGCAGCCACTCAAGACAAAACAACCTCGGCCGAGTAAACTTAACAGGAGTTACTAATATCCCAACATAATACTTGACGACGGCATCTTTCCGTGCGAACCTATGTCGCATGAAGAAGGAAGATTTCCGGACCATCGGGAACGAAGCACGCGCGGTCATCCGGCGCCGCGCCGTGGCGCTGGTTGTGTCG
>DATEYP010000280.1:0-3507 GCA_035256085.1 Acidiferrobacterales bacterium | reverse complement strand
CGACCCGGAATGTTATGGCGCGGCGCTGCAGTATTTCACCGGCTCCAAGGAACACAACATCGAGATCCGCCGCCTCGCGCAGGAGCGCAAGCTCAAGATCAGCGAGTACGGTGTGTTCAGGGGCGAAAAGCGTGTAGCGGGTGAAACCGAAGAATCGGTCTATCGCAGCGTCGACCTGCCCTGGATTCCGCCCGAGCTCAGAGAGAACCGCGGCGAGATCGAAGCGGCGCGCGCCGGCAAACTGCCCCGGCTGGTCGAACTCAAGGATCTGAAAGGCGACCTGCACGTCCACACCAAGGCCACCGACGGGCACAACTCGCTCAGCGAAATGGCCGCGACGGCGCGCGCGCACGGGCTCGACTACCTCGCCATCACCGAGCACTCGCGCCGGCTGACGGTGGCGCACGGACTGGATGTGAAACGCCTGCGTCAGCAGATCGAAGAGATCGACAAACTCAACGCGCAGCTCAAGGGCATCGCTATCCTCAAGGGTATCGAGGTGGATATTCTCGAAGACGGCAGTCTCGATCTGCCGGATGATGTGCTGAGCGAGCTTGATATCGTGGTCGGCGCGGTGCATTCGCAGTTCAAGCTGGCGCGCAGCAAGCAGACCACGCGCATCCTCAAGGCCATGGAGCACCCGCACTTCACAATTCTTGCCCACCCGAGCGGCCGGCTCATCGATCAGCGCGCGCCGTACGACGTGGACATGCTCAAAATTATCCGTCATGCGCGTGCACGCGGCTGCTTCCTCGAACTCAATGCGCACCCCGAGCGCCTCGACCTGCTCGACATCCACTGCCAGATGGCGAAAGAAGAAGGCGTGCTGGTCGCGATCAACAGCGATGCCCACGGCATTCGGGATTTCGATAATTTGTTTTACGGTGTCGGCCAGGCGCGGCGCGGCTGGCTGGAGAAAAAGGACGTGCTCAATTGCCGCCCGCTGAAAGAGCTGCGTGTACTGCTGAAGACCACGATGTGATTGGTGCCACCTTGCGCAGCGTAACCGGATGCTGGCGCGCGCCAGATTAACGAAAGCCTTCCACTTCTCGTTCTGCACCCGACCAGAAAAGGAAAAACCCGAGCCAGATGCTCGGTGCCCTACCTATATATGTACTCACTCCGCTCGGCCCATCAGGACAGGTAATGGGCCGATAATGCAATACTTGACAGGTCACAACAAGGTGGGTTTAATCACCGGCCTAAACACAATATGTTGTGATTTGGATATCCGCAGGCTGTCTATGGCAGCCCGTATACATATATAAAGAACCAGGCGTCCTCGGCGCCCAAGGTAATAAAGGAGGTGGTCACGAAATGAAAGCCGTCAAACTGCACGCCCTGCCGTCCGCCACGACCGAAATTCCGCTGCAACCCGCCTCGTACGACATCTGGGACAAAAAGTATCGCCTCAAGGCTAAAACCGGTGAAATCCTCGACCAGGACATCCAGGGCACCTATGCGCGTATCGCCAAGGCCCTGGCCGAGGTTGAAACCACTGCGGAAAAGCGCGAGGAGTGGTACGGCCAGTTCCTGTGGGCGCTGCAGAACGGCGCGATTCCGGCCGGGCGCGTGACCTCGAACGCCGGCGCGCTGGAGCACAAGCCCAAGACCTCGACCATCAACTGCACGGTGTCGGGCACGGTGCCGGACTCGATGGACGGTATCCTGAAGAGCGTGCACGAGGCCGGGCTCACGTTGAAGGCGGGATGCGTTGCCCCCGGGACGCTGGTCGTCACCGAGCTTGGGCTGGTCACCGCCGAGCAGGCGGTCACCGAGCGTCATGCCCAGATGCTGTGCTACGACCGCGACGGCGGACGCTTCGAGATGCGCGCGGTCCTGCGGCATCTCACCACGCATGTGCCGCGCGCGGAGAATATCGAAATCGTCTCGAACGGCGCCTCCCTCAAAACCTCGATCAAGCACCCGGTCCTTGTATATCGACATGGTGAAATGATCTACGTGCGCGCCGACGACGTGCATAGCGGCGACGCCTTGGTGCACCACCGCTTCGCATGGAGCGCCGAGCCGGCGCGCGCGCTCGAGGCGTGGTTCACCGGCGCGCACCTGGGCGACGGCAGCGCCTATCCCAAGGCCATGGCGTACAAACCATCGCGCCAGGCCTGGGCCATGCGCGCCCGGGCCTATGGCCAACGGCTGGTATTCAAGATCCGCGCCGCCGAGCGCGAGGTGGTGGAGCGCTATGCGGCGTTCTTCCAGTCCTTTTGCGGCGCCCAGGCCAGGGTGGTCGCCACGGCCACCGCCAATGGCACGCCGGTGTGGGACTATACAGTCGCAAGCTTCGCCGATGGGATCGAGGCGAGGGCCGCAGGCCAAGGACGGCCTGTTTGCGGCTTTGAAGCAACCAAGGCTGCCGGGCTCATTGACCATCAGATTGGCGCGAAGTCCGCCACGCTGCGGACGCCGGCCTGGATCAAGGCCAATCCCGAGAAATATTTCCTCCCGTTCCTGGCCGGTCTCATCGATACCGATGGCACAGTCAACAAGGAGACGGGTAGCGCCATCCTTGCCATGCAGAGCCGGCACTTCGCCGAGGAACTCAAGGGGCTGCTCGCCCTGTTCGGCGTCCACGGCGCGATCACCATTCGCGCGCCGCGCGCACACCTGTACAAAGACCATGTCATCCGCGACCAGGGTGGCGCCATGCTCAAAATCAGCGACTCGGGCTTCCTCGCCAAGGTCGCGGAACACATGGCCGACAGCGGCAAACGCGGACGCATTCTCGAATGCGCGACTCAGCCAGGCCAGTACGACAGCTACGCGCTGCCGCAGGCCCTGCAAGAAGCGCTGGAGCTGGCATTCGCCGGCCTCGGCCACAAAGAGCGTCAGACACTGGGTTTCTACCACGGCTACCACCGGGCGCGCACGATCAGCCGTGTCTGGCTCGATCGCTGGGAGGCGCGCTTTCCGCACCTCGGCACCCTGATCGCCCTGGCGCGGAGCCTGCGCCCGGTGCAGTCCGTCCGTCGCGATCTCGATCTGCCCGAGACCTTCTACGATTTCACCGTCGAGAAGCACAACAACTATCTGGCCGGCAATGACGGTCTCATGGTCATCCATAACTGCGGAATCGGTTACGAGTTCTCTACCCTGCGCCCGAAGGGCGCATTCGTGAGCGGCGCCGGCGCCTATACCTCCGGGCCGCTGTCGTTCATGGATATTTTCAACGCCATGTGCTTCACCGTGTCCTCGGCCGGCGGCCGGCGCGGCGCGCAAATGGGCACCTTCGACATCGCCCACCCGGACGCGGCCGACTTCATCCGCGCCAAGCGCGAGGACGGGCGGCTGCGCCAGTTCAACCTGTCGTGCCTGATCACCGACGAGTTCATGCAGGCGGTCAAGAAGGACCAGCCGTGGGAGCTGGTGTTCCCGACCAACCGCCACGAGTACGAAGACCCGGACACCAAGATCGTCTGGCGCCACTGGCCCGCTACCTCCGGCTACATCACCAACGACATCGGCCAGGTGGCCTGCAAGATCTACAAG
>DATEYP010000279.1:0-6005 GCA_035256085.1 Acidiferrobacterales bacterium | reverse complement strand
TGCTTGCGATGTCAGAGAGCCTATTCCCATGGCGCGTAATTCACGAATAGCGGTCACATAGGCTTGCCGTTCTTGAGTTGTCTGTGCTGCGCGCGCAAGCCTATTCATGATCTGCAGCACTTCAGCCGGATCTGTCTCTGTAAGGATGCGCAAAACCTCCCGCGAGCCGCGGCGGCCGATCTGCGTAGATAGGCGGGTTGACAGATTGTCAAGGAGCTTTCCCCAGCGCCCTGTCGCCACATCGGCGGCAGTCTGCGCACCCTCCATAAGGCGCCCCATGTCCGATTGCAGTTCCGCGGTGCGCGCGCCGACAGTTACATCGTTTTTGGTGCGCGTAGTGATCGCCTCGCGCCGCAGATCGCGCAAGAGACGCTGGCCTCTTTGAGCAAGCTGCCTGTCTGCTGCCGGATAGAGGCGCTCGACGAGTTCGCGCACGGCTGTCGTGTTGAATTTGTTGGCAACGGCGCCGCCTATCTGCGGGTCCGCGGCCATGTCCATAAGTCGCCGCGCGAAACCAAGCCGGAACAGTTCTTGCTGCGCTGGTGTCATGGTGGCGAATTCGCGCAGTGCTTCCCGCGACGGAGCGCCAAGCCTGGTCGTCAGCGCGGCGCCCGCCTCCAGCGCACCCTCTTCACCGAATTCGCCCATCCCTGTCGCGTAATTGCGCCGGATGCCCCTGAACGTAGGATAGAAGTCCTCGATCCTATCCAGGAACACCTGCCGCAGGTTTTGCGCGTGCCGAGCGGCGTTCGGATTGCTCACGGCGCCTTCTCCGGCAATCCTGAGTTGGCGCTGGATCAAATCCAGGTGCTGCGGCGAAAACACCTGAACGTCGGGATCCACTCCGGGCACCGGCTCAGGCTGGCGTCCCGCTCTCACAGCATCCTGGTTGCGCCTGATTGTATCAACTCGCGCTTGGCGCTGGGCCAGGATGTTCGCCCTGCGAAAAAGCGGGTCTTCCATCAGGTCGGCAAAATTGTCGATGGCCAGATGCGGCTCCTGATAGAATTGGCGGTATGCCGTATCTGCCTCATTCCGGAGACGCTGGAGCCCGGCCGCGCGCGTTGCCTCGAAGTCTCCGCCAGCAACCGAGCGCTGGATGATGTTCGAAACGCGTCCCGGCTGCAGTTCCTGGCGTCCAATAAGGCGCTGCGCAGCCTCGCCGCTCTCATCACCAGCAAGGCTATATGTCGCCCTCCCAAGCCGCGTCAGCGGGGCTGCTCCGCCTTCTCCTACCGTTTCCTTGGCGATATCAATTATATTGAGAGGCGTCGGGTTGGCTTCACGGTAGGCATTGACGTATCGTGTAACCGTCGCAGGAGAAATGCCGAAATCAGCGGCTATTTGCGCCGCTGGTTCATTGCGCAAGCCACGGCTGATGATGGTAGCGATTTGCTCGTCAGCAAAACCGCGCCGGTGCAAATTGGCGCTAGCTGCAGGAGACACCGCCCCGCGCGCCGCGGCAGGATCAAGTCCGGCCGCCACCATACGGTCAGCGACGTTCTCTATTGCCGCCTGTTCCGGATTCATGGCGTTTCTGATTGCGCGGTTGCCATACCGGACAGCATCTCTGATGCCGCCCCCCGTCCGCAAGATGGCCGGGGCGATGAGTTCCGAAAGCACTGGCCCAGCAACACTTGCGAGGGCACCGCCTTCCACAGCACCCATCATTCGATTGACAGCCCCCCCCTCACCTTGCGCTGCGCCCGTGGCGGTACCATACCCTGCACCGATCTGTGCAGACTCCCTTGCACGCTGCAAGAATGGGAGAGCCCTTGCCGCCTGGATCGCGCGCGCCGGGGCTGCCGTTGCAAGCCCGCCGATGAGTTCAGGCGCTATGCTGTTTTCCTGTTGTGCAACCCGCCGTTCAGCACGGGCTGTTTCCAACTCACGTTCATAGGCCTCATCAGCTCGTTTGCTGGTATCCTCGGTTCCCTTCCAGTATGACTCGCGGAATGGCGCGCGGATACGTTCGCCGCTCCACTTGCCGAATGCGCGCAGTTCATCACCGATACCAAACGGGTCGGTAATTTGGTCACTGAGACGCTGGAGACGTGCCGGCAGCATACCTTCGTAACCGCGCTTGCCAGACCGCACTTCGGCCTCAACCTGTGCGTCACGCGCAGCCTTCTCTTGCTCCGGCGTCATCTGCGGCGCAACCAATTGAAACCCAGGTGGAGGCGTCGGCGCGCCATCCTGACGCTCAATAATCCGGAACCCAGGAGGCGGAGGAGGTGTCGGCATTATTTTATGGGCTCCCACTGGCCGCTATCAGGATTGAACTCGATGGTCTCACCAGTTTGAGGGTTTACTGCACGTGGGCGCGGCACCGATTGAGTCTGCGTCTGGTGAGCGGAAATGCGCTCGCGTCGCTCAGGCGGCATCCCTGCCTTTGCCTGAGCCAAGTCGTAAAGGTTGGCGACCTCGTTGCGGAAATCTATAATGGCAGCGCGATAGTCTGCGTCGCTCATCTTCTGCGTCCCAAGTCGATTCAGCGCCGCCGTAGCCTTCGCACCTTCAGCCTCGGTGATCTGGCCGCCGCCGCGCAGAGCGTTAAACGCTTGCAAAAAGGTCTGCCCCTGGAGTTGGTCAATGCGGCTCTGCACGCGATTGGCCGTGCCGGAGATGTTGGGAGACCATGAACTGCCCTGCCACGGACCGGTGACGCGCGAAAGGTCGGGATCACCCAGCAGTTCGTCGATGGACTTGACAATGTACTGGCCGCTCTTCTTCGCCTGAGGGAGGTTGACCTGAGCCTCTCCCACGCCCTTGCCGACCGCCTTCTGACGCTCCTTCTCGGCGACAGGACCAAGGCCGCTGGCCCCGTCCCCACCACTGGGTCTGGCAACATATGCTCCAGTCGCTGTATCAATCACACCGTCTGCCGTCGCCTTGTACCGTCCTATCTGTGATTTCGGCTTCGCGGCTTCCATCTTGGCAGCGACACCGGTTTTCATCAGTTCCGGATCTCCGGACGCAATGAGCGTCTGCGTCAAGGCATCGCCCGTGTTGGCCCCGGCCAGCCGCTTAGCCAGCTTCGCTTGGTACTCCTGCTTGGCTTTGTCGCCGCGCTCGGTCAGAGTGTAGCCCAGCGCCAGATCACCGAGCGAGTTGAGCGCTGATCCCCACCCGGTTGGCTGCGATTGCGCGGCAGCCGCCAACAATGCCTCGCCCAGCTTGGAATAGCGGCCAGAGGGCTGCGTTAGCTCTTCTGCTGGTACCTGGGCAGGGAGGAGGGCACCGCCCGTCTGTGGCGATTGTGGAGGCCCTCCGATCGCCCCGCGTGCATTGTTGAAAAGCATCGATGTCAGCGAAGGTTGAGGCATAGCCGTATCTCCGGTCAGCAACGCCGCCTCTTTCTGGCGACGATCAGTGAGCCCTGGCAATACCGAGCCCCCAGCTGTGTTGAAACTCTTCATGCGCGTTGCGACGCGATTCCAGTCGCCTGAATTGATATCGGGCAGCAACCGGGCGAGATTACCGGTGCCGAGGTTGAAACCGAATGATGTCAGGGCCGCCTTCTGGGGCTCAGACATCGGCGTTTTAACGTTCGCATCGAGCCATTGGCCAACTTTTCCGGCTTCGCCCCCGAGAGCCGTTTCGTGTTCCTCCGGCGTGCCGATCGGGGTGCCCGGCGTCCACCGCGTACCATAACCAACTGAATATTGTTTGTAGTCCCACTTCGGGCGCGGCTCGTAGCCCTCGAAGCCCTTGATGATGCTCATCGCGAATGGGGAAATCTGGTAGTCAGCCATATCAAGCTGCCGTCGCCAAAGCGTAATTCACCGTCTTGATCCCGCGCCACTCGCCGACGGCTTCAGGCTTGAGCTTCTCCACGTCCTGAGCCATCAGGCCAATCTGGACCATCGGGCTGCCCTTGTAGCGGAAGCGGTAAACAGGCAAGCCATTGTCGAGCACACCGACTCTCTCGATGTCGTCCTTCACGCGGCGGTCGGAGAACATACTGGCTGCGGTCAGTCCGAGCTTGCCCAATCCGAGCGCGCCGCCCCACAAATTGCTATTGTTCTGATTGGCCTGCTGTACCTGGGCGTTATAGGAGTTCCAGACGTTTCCGCTTACATCCGTCGCCGGTGCGGATGCCTGCGCGTAATTCGAGAATGACGGGTTCTGTACGCCCTGCGCGTTGCCCATCAGCGTAGACAGCGTCCCCAGCGGCAGGTTGTATTCCGTGACTAGGTTGCCATACTGCCGCTGCGCCTCGTTCGTAGCGTCGAGTTGGGCTTGGCGCGATGCTTGCGACAATGCGGTATCTCTGGCCGTGTCGTAGCGGTTCGTCTCGTTGTTCCAGACCTCGGAACCGATCGGGATACCCCGGTCAGACATCGTCCCCTCCAGATTGCGCCACCCCTCCTCGAACTGCGGCCGGAGCTGCTCCGCCTGACGCTCATACGACGTCTTGGCGATGTTGTCGGTGTTTATGCCGCTGGCGTCGAACTGGCCTGGCAAGCGCGATAGAGCGCCAGTGATTGCTCCAGATAGCCCCTGCTGGGTGCCTATCTGGCTGGTCAGGAGCTGTTGCAGTTCGGGAGAGAGCTGTGTCTCCTGGCTGTACATCGGCGCCCCGGTCGTCGGGTCGGTGCCCGTCTGGGTGTAGTTGATGCTGCCGAATGGCGAGGACTGATTTATGCGATTCAACGCCGCGTTGTATCCAGCCGTCTCTTTGTTGGATGCAGTCTGCGCCGCAGAGACCTCGTACGGATCGGGGGCCTCAGGCCCGGATTTTTTACCCAATGTCGTAATCTCCCACGTCATCTAATCCATTTACACTGTTCACGAATCATGCCGTACAGGATGCCGTCACGGCCGCACCCGAACGCTCCACGGATGGTTCCCTCATGCACAAATCCAAGGCGTTCCAAAAGATCGCGCGAGCGCCGGTTTGGTTTTGATGTGAGCGCTGTCACACGCGAACAGCTGATTTGCCTGAAGGGATAGCCGAAAATCACCCGCAACGTGGCCTTGGTCAGCCATCCGGGTGCGCCTGCCGCAGTCAAGCTGATGTCGCCCGTGCCGTCTGCCAGCCTGTAATAGCTGGTGTAAACAACGCCGCCAATGAGCTGGCCGCCATCCAAGGAGAATCCGATAGCCTCAAATCCGCTCGCCGATACCGGCGCCATATCGCGAACTCGCTCGCACACCCACGCGGCTACTATTTCGCGCTGCCCGGCGACAACGATCAGAGCTGTCCCCCGGGAATGGCGCGTATATCGCTGCTCCACCATTTGACATCCGACGCTGTCGAAATCGTCCGTACCGCTGGGGCGACAGCCCGTCCATATCCATGCGACGAGCGCCATTTGCGTCGGGTAGTCGTTGGACCGGCCCAATCACTACCCCAGTCATCCCCCCAATCAGCTCCAGATGCGCTGGTGGACAGATCAAATACGGTGCCCAGGGTGCCATCCTGGAAGTCTATATCCAGCGCGAATTGCACCTGCGCAAGACCATTGGCGTCTATATTCGTGCGGAACATATTGTATTTTGCCCCGCGCGATCCTCCAGCTGGATAGGCAGCCCCCTGTCTAGCCAAGGTAATGATCCCAGAGCCATTGTCAGAACCGGTGCCGTGCCGATATATTGCTCCGTTGTTGTAGGAGCCGAAATACAGCGTACCGGCGTAATCCGCCATATGGGCGACGGGCATGTTTATGTAGGTTGTCCATGCTGGTATGCGCGTGTTGTATACGTATTGTTTCGTTGTGTTGGTGCCCGTCGGAAAATTGAAATATGTGATACCGTCGAAAAAATGCGCGCTCCAACCGTCATTTGCCTTATAGCGCTGATAATCGGACTTCCAACTTGGCGCAACCTTTCCCCAGTCAGCCAGGGCATCCGGGCTGAATGCGACACCGCCGTGCACCGCGGTAATGGGTATAGGGCCAGACACCGTCATCAGCACCAGCTCGCCACCCACCTTGACGATGGCCCCCTTCTCGACGAGTGCTGGAGCATTGAATTTGCCGACGAGCGAGAATGACGTAGCA
>DATEYP010000278.1:0-3956 GCA_035256085.1 Acidiferrobacterales bacterium | reverse complement strand
GCGCTGGAAATTTTCACCGAAGACCTGGGCGAGGTGCGCAGCCTGGTGGTGGATGCAGCCTACGAGCGCCGCGGTCTCGGCCGCCTGCTGGTCGAGCGCATCACCGACGAGGCGCGCACTATCGGCCTGAAGCGTCTCATGGCACTCACCTATGTGCCGGTGTTCTTTCACAAGCTCGGCTTCCAGACCGTGTCCATGGACACGCTGCCGGAGAAGGTCTGGGGGACCTGCGTGAAGTGCTACAAGTACAACAACTGCGACGAGACGGCGGTGTTGAAGGAATTGAAGTAGCAAGATACAAGATACAAGAATTGGTATGAATTTAGTTGTCTCTTGCTACTTGTATCTTGTATCTATTTTTTCGAGCACTTGCCGTGTTTTTTCATGCCGTCGCACATGCCGTAGATGTGCAACGAATGTTCTTCCATCACGAAGCCGGCCTTTTCCGCGACCTTGCGCTGGCGATCTTCAATGGCCGGGTCGTTAAACTCAAATACTTTCCCGCACTCAATGCACACCATGTGGTCGTGGTGGTGCCCCTGGTTCAATTCGAATACGGCACGCCCGCCCTCGAAATTATGGCGCATGACGAGGCCGGCCGACTCAAACTGGGTGAGCACCCGGTACACGGTCGCGAGCCCGACCTCCTCGCCGGCGGCGAGCATGGCCTTGTACACGTCTTCGGCGGTCAGATGGCGCGACTTGGAGTCCTCAAGAATGCCCAAGATTTTGAGGCGCGGGAGCGTGGCCTTGAGGCCGGCCTTCTTGAGATCAGTACTGTCTTTCATGTCGCCATCCTGTGTGGCCAGTCGCCCATGGCCGGGGACGGCGGCTTGGGATAAGATGGGCACAGTGTAAACCTATAACAGCTGTTTTTCTGCAAGCGTGCCTTCCTTGAACGCTTACTATTTCATAATTCCAATGCGCCCTACTCTGCCAATCCTGTTGTTGCTTGCCGCGTTCGCTGGCGGCTGCAACCTGCTCTACAAACCCGAGGTCCAGCAAGGCACGCTGCTCTCCGCGGAAATGCTGACAAACCTGAAACCCGGTATGACCAAGCGCCAGGTGCGGCTGCTGCTCGGCAGCCCACCGGTATCCGACATCTTCCATCCGGAACGCTGGGATTATCTGTATTCCGTGAACCAAACCGATGAGAAAGTAACGCCGCAACATCTCACGCTGTATTTTCACAACGACAAGCTGGTGCGCGCCGAAGGTGAGCTCGCGCCGGCGGCGCTCGTCAAACCCGCCAAAGGGAACGGTACGCCGGGCGCAAAGGCACCGCGCTGAGCCTGGATCTCAGCGCCGCTTCTTTTCGCGAGTAGGTAGGTTGGGGTGAGCGTAGCGAACCCCAACGGTTCTGCCACGACTGTTGGGGTTCGATAAAAAAACGTCTCACCCCAACCTACCAAGATCAGCGCACCTTCTTCGCCTTGGCGCGTTGTCGGCGCACCTCCTTCGGGTCGGCAATCAACGCCCTGTAGATTTCCACGCGTTCGCCATCGTGCAGGGGGTCATCGAGCCGCACAAACTCTCCGAATACACCGACACGCTGGCGGTTGAGGTCAATTTCCGGAAACGCGTCGAGCAGGCCGCTGGCACGGATTGCCTGCGCCACGCTGGAGCCGGCCGGCAGCGTAAATTTCTTCGTGATCTGGTGCTGCGGCACGGCATACGCCACCTCTACCTCGATCTGATCAGCGCTTGCCATAGATCTCCTCGGCGCGGCGACGGAAACTGTCCACCAGACCGTTGGCAATGTTGCTGAATACCGGGCCAATCGCAAAGGCGAGCAGGCGGTTGGAGAACTCGAACTTCAGATCGAGCGATACCTTGCAGGCCCTGTCATCCAATTCCTCGAAGCGCCAGTAGCCCTGCAGGAATTTGAACGGCCCATCCACCAGTTGCAATTCCATGACTCGGCCGGGCTCCAGCCGGTTGCGGGTGGTGAAGGTCTTGTGCACGCCGTGATAGGCGATATTGATGGCGGCCGTCACGCTGTCGGCATCGCGCGCCACGATGCGCGTGCCGCCGCACCACGGCAGAAACTTGCCATATGATTCGATATCGGCGACCAGTCCAAACATCTCGCCGGCAGCGTACGGAACCAGGGCAGATTTGTAGATTGTTTTCACAGGAACAGGCGTATGCCAAACAGCAGTATGACCAGCATCAAGGGAATGACCAGCCGGTTGAGCCACAGCCAGACATCGTGCACACAGGGCGATTCAATCGCCAGCGCGTCGCGCGTTGCCTGCGGGCGCAGCACCCAGCCGGCAAACAGGACCAGCGCCAGCCCGACCAGCGGCAACAACACGAACGAGGTGAGAATAATCAGGACGTCAAAAAGTCCGAACGTGCGCGTGAGACCGAGGAACGAAAACGAGAACGCCCAGTGGTTGAGCGACAGAATGCATACGACTCCGATCGCCCAGGCGGCCGTACCCGTCCACACGACGGCGCGGGCGCGCGTCATCCTGCGGCTCTCCACCAGCCACGCCACCACCGGCTCGGCCAGGCCAATGGTCGACATCCACGCCACCAGGATCAGCAGCACGAACAGGATGGTGCGCATCAAGGCGCCCAGCGGCAGCGGATCGAAGGCCACCGCGAGCGACTGGAACACGAGTCCCGGTCCGGCCGCTGACAAGCCGCCGCCGGCAAACAACACCGGGAAGATCGCAAACCCGGCAAGCATGCTGGCCACAAGTTCGGCAAGAATGACATACAGTGCGAGCCGGATGACCGGCCCGTTCTGCGGCAGATAAGCGCCGTACATCATAAAGGTACCGACGCCGAGCCCGAGGCTGAAGAATGCATCGCCCATGGCCACCAGCACGCCATCCGTGCCGAGCTGGGAAAAATCCGTGCGCAGAAAGTATTCCGAACCGAGACGGAATGAGCCGCTGCCCGTCGCGTAGCCAACGAGCAACAGCAGCAACAGAAAAATCAGCGGCACAGCATAACGGGATACCCGTTCAAGCCCGGCGCGCACTCCGGCAGCTACGGTCAGCATCGTCAACAGTACGAACAGGCTATGCCAAAAAAGCTGCTTCTCCGGGTCCTTGACCAGCGCCATGAACACGCTGGCCGCGCCTTCAGCGGTCAATCCGTTCAGTGTGCCGCTGACGGCACGCGCGGCGTAGGCCAGAATCCACCCTGCCACCACAACGTAATAAGAATACACCAGAAAACCAGCCAACACGCTGGCGGCGCCCGCCCATCGCCATATGTGCGCAGCATGCGCGCGCCGCGTAATACTGGCGAATCCTGTTACCGGCGAGGCGCGCCCGAGACGCCCCAGCATGATCTGGGTCATGAGCATCGGCACACCAAGCAGCAGCAAGAATAAGACATAGGCGAGCAGGAACGCACTACCGCCGTACAGCGCCAGGTGATGCGGAAACTGCCAGATATTCTTAAGGCCGACGACGAAACCGGCCGACACCAGGACGAACATCCATGGCGACGACCAGTTTCCGTGAATCGTTTTGCCCACCCCTTTGCCGCTCATCGTTCGCGCGGCCCGCAGGCCGGATTCCTCCCGGTGATCGACTACCTGTTAGTATAGTCGGCTGATTAAATGACCCGAACGCCGTCCAACCATAACGCATGTCGAAGAAAACCGACAAACCCGCACCCGCCCAGATCGCCCAGAACCGCAAGGCCTGGCACGACTACTTTATCGAGCAGAAATTCGAGGCCGGCATGGCCCTGCATGGCTGGGAAGTGAAAAGCATGCGTGCCGGACGCGCGCAGCTCAAGGAGGCGTACGTGGTGGTGGAGAACGGCGAGATCTTTCTCATCGGCTCACACGTCTCGCCGCTGCCCTCGGCATCGACTCATGTAAACCCCGACCCGGTGCGCAAGCGCAAGTTGCTGCTGCACCGCGATGAAATCAGCAAGCTGGTCGGCTCGGTCGAGCGTAAAGGCTACACGCTCGTGCCGCTGGCGCT
>DATEYP010000277.1:0-3145 GCA_035256085.1 Acidiferrobacterales bacterium | reverse complement strand
CACGAGCGTCATCACCGCGACGGCGAGCAGAAGGTGCGCGGCCCGCACCGGCGCGCCGAAGCGGCGTACATACTTGCCCGAAGTCGGAGCTGCGTGCGCAAGGGTGTGTCGCTCCTTGAGTTCGCGCCGGAACCACAGCGCTGAGTGTGTCCAGAAGAACAGGAACACCAGCGCCAAGAGTGCGATCATGAACTTCGAGGCGATCCACAGTGCCGGGAAGCGCTTGTAGTCATGGGTGTTGCCATGCGGTTCGAAGGTCACGAAGCCGGCAGTCGCCTCGCTCTTGTGACACTCCTTGCAGGTCTGGAGCCGGTTCTTGACGTGCGTGGTGGCGAGCGGGTTCTTGCTCGGCTGGATGCGATGACCGGTGTGGCAGTCGTGGCACTTGGCGGTATGGGCGTAACCAAGACGCGTGACCTGGCCGTGGTAGGTCGTGCGATAACTCTTGAGTTCCTTCTCGTGGCAGCCACCGCAGTTCGTGGTGATGGCGAGCTTCGCCGGATCGTCCTTGGGCGAAGCGATGCGGTGCGGGGTGTGGCAATCGCTGCACACCGGCATATCGGGATCGCCCTTGCGCTTGACCGCCGCGCCGTGCACCGAGCTGTAATACTGCTTGAGCGCCTGCTCGTGGCAGCCGCCGCAGGTCTCGACCGATTCGAGGCGGAAACGCTGCGCCTCCTTGCCTTGCAGCGGACGGACTGCATGCGAGCCGTGACAGTCCCCGCAGGTCGCGTTCGGCCGCGCCGGGTCCTTCTTGCTGGCACGCGCATGGATGGAATCGAGATAGATCGCGGTTTCGGCGGCCAGCTTGCTGACCACGGGCCGCGGCGATGCGGACGGCAGACCCACCATGGTGTGCGTGAGCGTGGTCTGGACCTCGACGTCACTGACCTTGGGCGCCGGTGACTGCCTTTCGTGGCACTGCACACAGTCAACCGCGTGACGCGCGCCCTGGCGGTGCGGGATCTGCCGGATGTCGGCGTGGCAGGCGACGCATTTCTCCTTGGCGTGCACGCTTGCGCGCAGGCCCTCCGCGTCCACGAACAGCTGGCGCCGGCGGCTCGCGCCGGTTTCGCCGGTCGGCACGGCGAAGCCCTTCTCGCCGTGGCACTCGAGGCAGGCGGCGTCGCCGGTCGCGGCGCTGACCGCGACCGGCTTGTCCGACGGCCGGCGCGTCGCGGCATCGGCCGGCGCCGCGAACAGCAGCAGGGCAGCGGCCGCGCTACCCACGAGTGACAGATGCGCCATGAACCTAGAAAAAGCAGTCAGCCGCAGATGAACGCAGATAAACATGGATATTCAATGCGCCGCCTGTATTCGCCAGCCGAACAAAAGGGTGAATGGCCTCGGTGCATCCATGACATGATTCATTTGCGTTAATCTGCGTTCATCTGCGGCTAAACGCCGTTTTTAGGGTAAAAGATTACTGGGCGTAGCGCTTCTTGAACGCCTCGGCATCCGCCTTGCGCTTCGCCTCTTCCTCCGCCGGCATCTTGCCGATGAACCAGCGGTGGTCGGGCGAGTTGAGAACCTCGTCGAGCGCCGCCTTGAGCTTCTTCGCGCCCGCGTGCTTGCCGGCCTTCTCGGCCTTCTCGATCACCTCGCGCACCTGCGGCACCATCTCGGTGTAGAATCGGTGCGCCACCTCGAAGGTGCCGTGCCAGTGGGTGTAGTCCGGCGCCTGCATGGCCGCGCCGTGGCGCGCGCGCCGGCCCTCGTGGTGCCAGAGGAAGTACCACGTCCACTCGATCTTCTCGTCGAACTCGATTGGTGTGATGAGCTTCTCGTCCTTCATGACCTTCATGAGCCGCGCCCCGGGGATGGCGAACTTGTCGTTGTACAAGGTCACCAGCCCGTCGAACTGCTCGTAGAAGTTCTCGACAAAATTATTGCCGTGGCAGGCCTGACAGACGTTCTTCATGTCCTTGCGCCGCTCGACCCAGCTCTTGACCTTCTTGCCCGCCTTGATCGCCTGGGTATCGATCTTCTCGGAGATCGGCGGACGCAGGGTCCAGGAGATGCGGTCGCCGACATCGTGCGTGATCGGCAGGTCGCGGGTCGCGGACATGTGGCAAGTAGCGCAGGTAGGCGCGGCGGTGTAGTCCTCGCCCACGATCCACTTGGCCGAGTCGAGGTTCATTCGGTTCACATTGGCGTAGAAGTTGATGCCGTGCTTGGACTGGTCGTAGATCTCCTTCTGCGGGTGATCGGGCCCGAGATGGCACTTGCCGCAGGTTTCGGGGCGGCGCGCCTGCGCGAGCGAGAACTCGTGGCGCTGGTGGCAGGCGGCGCAACTGCCCTTCGAACCGTCGGGGTTGATGCGGCCGATGCCGGTGTTAGGCCAGGTGGTGGGATCGAGATCGCCGTTGGGCAAAACTTTTACCGCCGTGCCGTGGCACTGCCAGCAACCGTTCACCGCCGCCGCCGACTGGCCGCGGAATTTGGCGTTGCCCTCGACCACCTCGGCGAGCGTGTTGTCGAGCGAACCGAGAATCTCCGCCGCCTTGGCATGGTGGCTCTTGGTGAACTGATCGGTTTCCTTCGCATGACAGCGCGCGCAGTCCTTGGGCGAGACGATCACCGAAATAGTGAAGTCCTTGTGCTGGATGGCGTCCGGATCGCTCTTCTCCGCCTTGTGGCATTCGTAGCAGCCGACATTCCCGCGGTAGTGCTTGGAGCGCCCCCACTCCTGGTAGATGCCGGGGTGCTTTTCCTTGTGGCAGGTGGCGCAGGTGGCGCTCTCCTTGCTCAGGTGCTGGAGCGCACCGGAGGGTTTCTTGAGCCGGGCGTCCTCGGCTTGCGCCGCCTTGGCCGACTCCGCGTCCGAGGCGCCCACGGCGAGCGACAGGCCCGCGGTCAGAAACGACACGAGCACACCCGCCACCGCGATGCGGCGCGCGCGCGAGATTGGCCGCTCTCGGCGTCCTGCCTCTCGCGGCACTGCTACATCCCTGTAGGACGGCAACTTGATTGGCATGACGATCCTCCCCGTTGATGATTTTTTTGATTCGTTCCTACAGGCGCGCCGTCGCCACCGCGCCCCAGGTGGTACGCCAGCGCGACTTCACCTTGTGGATGCCGACGAGACTCAACACCGTGAGCCCCGCGAACACCATGAAGCCCACGCGGAAGTCGCCGGTCGCGA
>DATEYP010000276.1:0-4530 GCA_035256085.1 Acidiferrobacterales bacterium | reverse complement strand
GGCCAGCGGCCGATGTCGCAACGCCGCGACACCATGCCGGTGGTGGCGCGCGAGTCCGGCGCCTTCGATCGCCTGCTGCGGCCGCTGTGCGCCAAGCTGCTGCCCGAAACCCTGCCGGAGCGCGAAGGCTGGGTCGACCGCGAAAAGCTGCTCGGTTTCAGCGGCCGCAACCGCAAACCGCAGATGGCGCTGGCCGCAAGCTTTGGCTTCAGCGAATATGCGCAACCCGCGGGCGGCTGCTGTTTTCTGACCGACGAGAATTACACCCAACGCCTGAATGATCTGTGGTCCAACCGCGGCGAGAAGCGCTACGAACTGGATGATATCCTGCTGCTTAAAATCGGCCGGCACTTGCGGCCGCGCCCGAATTTCAAACTGATCGTCGGCCGTGAAGAAGGCGAGAACAATTTCCTGAACGGGTACCGACGCGACTTTACCCATCTGATGGCGACCAGCCACGCCGGCCCGCTGGCGCTGGTGGACGGCATTGCGAACGACACCGATCTCGATTTTGCAGCACGCCTGCTGGCGCGTTTCGGCCAGGGACGTGACGCCGAGAAGGTTACGGTCGAGATTCACGCGCTCGGCGCGCCACCACGCCGTCTCGACGTGGTGCCGCTGCGTACGGGCGAGATACCGGTGAGCTGGTATCTATAAAACTAGAAAAATCACTTAGCCGCAGATGAACGCAGATGAATCATGCTATTGATGCACCGAAACCATTCACCCATTTGGTGGGCTGGCAAATACAGGGGTTGCATTGAATATCCGCGTTTATCTGCGTTCATCTGCGGTTAAACGCCGTTTTCAGGATAAATGCAGGATAAGCGCAGCAAGGCTGAAATCTTTTGACAAGACGAACGCAGTAGGGCTGAAGTCATATGACAAGACGAACGCAGTAGGGCTTCCTTTATGAGTCACCACGAGCTCGATGCCCGCCGGCTGCTTTGTCCGCTGCCGGTCATCCGCACCCAGAACCGGGCGCAGGATTTGAAGCCCGGCGATACGCTGGAAGTAATCTGCACCGACCCCGGCGCGCTGTATGACATCCCGGCATGGTGTCGCATGTACGGACATGAAGTGCTGAACACCCAGCAGACGCCCGAGGAAGTGCGCATCACGCTGCGCATCCATGCGCCGTCCGACAAGCCATGACCGACAATACCACACCGGCCTCCCTCGACGTCACCAGTCCGGTACGCTATCGAGCGAGCCGGCGGGTGGCGCTGGTGGGCATGCTGACCAACGCCCTGCTGGTCGTGGGCCAGGTCGCGGTGGGTATCGTCGGCCACTCGCAGGCGCTGGTCGCGGATGGCATGCACACCCTCGCCGATCTCAGCTCCGACCTGCTGGTGCTGTACGCGCTCAAGCACAGCGCCAAGGAAGCCGACGAGGAACATCCTTACGGACATGCGCGCTTTGAAACTGCCGTCACCTTGGTACTGGGTGTGCTCCTGCTTCTGGTGGGCATTGGCATCGCGGCGCGTGCCGGCCTGCGTCTGGCCGGTGACATGCCGTTTGAGACGCCCGCCGTTCTCACCCTGTGGGTATCGGGCTTCACGATTCTCGCCAAGGAGGGGCTATACCGGTATACCTTGCGCGCGGCGCACCGCTTCGGCTCGGACATGCTCAAGGCCAGCGCCTGGCACCATCGTTCGGATGCCATTTCCTCGATCGTCGTGTTCCTGGGCATCGCCGGCAGTATCGCCGGTGTCGAGTGGCTGGATGCCGCAGCGGCGCTTGGCGTGGCATTGTTCATCGCCCGGATCGGGATTCAACTGGGCTGGCCGGCCATCAGCGAGCTGGTGGATACCGGTCTCGACAAGGAGCAGCTGCAACGCATCCGGCGCACCATTCTTGGCGTGGATGGCGTGCGGGCACTGCATCTGCTGCGCACGCGCCGCGCCGGCGGACGCGCACTGGTGGACGTGCACATCATCGTGGACGAGGACATCAGCGTCTCCGAAGGCCACTACATCAGCGAAATGGTGCGCACCCGGCTGGTGAGCGAGGTCGATGTGGTGGCGGACGCGCTCGTGCACATCGACCCGGAGGACGACACGCGCCCCATGCCGGCACGCGATCTGCCGTCACGCACCGCGGTGCACGCGCAACTCAAGACCTGCTTCAAGGACATTGATGCCGCGCAGCATATCGAACGCATCACCTTGCATTACGTCGGCGGCCGGCTGCGCGTTGAGCTGCTCATGCCGCTGTCCGTGCTCGCCCACCCGGCCGATGGCGCCGCACTCGCCATGCGTTTCCAGGATGCTGTTGCCGAAGTACCTTTAATAAGTGGCTTGGACCTACGCTTTCATTGAAAGCGTTCGATATTCAGATACCGTTATTTGCACAAGATTAGTGCATATTTATCCCACTTTGCACTTATTTAGTGCATATTTAGTTTCAACAGCATCAATGACTCCAGACTAATCAATCAGTTATTTCTTTCCTCCCATGGCACAAATACTGCAAAATGACCGACTTTAGATGACGGCCGCAAGGCCGGAAATCCGCGATCCGTTCACCACAATCTCTTAAGGAGGCTTTCCGATGTCCGCGGCCGCTGTGCTTAAAACTATCAAAGACAAGGGTGTGAAGTTTGTCGACTTCCGCTTTACCGACACCAAGGGCAAGGAACAGCATGTTTCCGTTCCCCAACATCAGGTCGAGGCCTCGACCTTCGAAGAAGGCAAGATGTTCGACGGTTCTTCGATCGCCGGCTGGAAGGGAATCAATGAATCCGACATGATCCTGATGCCGGATCCCTCGACCGCCATGATGGATCCCTTCATGGAAGAGCCGACCCTGATCCTGCGTTGCGACATTATTGAACCCAACACCATGCAAGGCTATGAACGCGACCCGCGTTCGCTGGCGCGCCGCGCCGAGGCCTACCTCAAGAGCACCGGTATTGCCGACGCCGCCTACTTCGGCCCCGAGGCCGAGTTCTTCATTTTCGACGACATCCGCTGGGGCGCCGACATCAGCGGCTGCTTTGTGAAAATCGATTCCGAAGAGGCTTCCTGGAACACCGAGAAGGTATACGAGGGCGGCAACCTCGGCCATCGCCCGACCGTGAAGGGCGGTTATTTCCCGGTGCCGCCGGTCGATTCGCAGCAGGACATCCGCTCGGCCATGTGTCTGGCGATGGAAGAGATGGGCATTGTCGTTGAGACCCATCACCACGAAGTGGCGACTGCCGGCCAGAACGAAATCGGCATGAAGTTCAACACCCTGATCAAGAAGGCCGACGAGTTGCAGATCTACAAGTACTGCGTGCACAACGTCGCGCATGCCTACGGCAAGACCGCCACCTTCATGCCCAAGCCGATCGTCGGTGACAACGGTTCCGGCATGCACGTGCACCAGTCGCTTGCCAAAGACGGCAAGAACCTGTTTTCGGGTAACGAGTATGGCGGCCTGTCGCAGATCGCACTCTACTACATCGGCGGCATCATCAAGCACGCCCGCGCACTGAATGCGATCACCAACCCGCTGACCAACAGCTACAAGCGCCTGGTGCCGGGCTTCGAAGCGCCGGTGATGCTCGCCTACTCGGCGCGCAACCGCTCGGCCTCAATCCGCATCCCGTATGTGCCGAACCCGAAGGGGCGCCGCATCGAAGTGCGCTTCCCGGATCCGGGCGCGAACCCATACTTCGCATTCGCGGCGATGATGATGGCCGGTCTTGACGGCATCCAGAACAAGATCCACCCGGGCGAAGCCTCGGACAAGGACTTGTATGATCTGCCACCGGAAGAAGAGAAAAAGATCCCGACCGTGTGTCACGCCCTCGACCAGGCGCTGGACGCCCTGGACAAGGACCGTGAATTCCTGACCAAGGGCGGCGTATTCACCAACGATCTGATCGATGCCTACATTGCGCTCAAGATGCAGGATGTCACGCGCTTCCGCATGACCACACATCCGATCGAGTTCGACATGTATTACAGTGTCTGATGCAGGGCGGCTCCGCGAAGCTGGCCCTCGCCCTCGGCAACTGCTCCATGCGTTGCTCTACCTCCTGCATCCATGCAGTCGTCACTCCCTCTCCCGCGGCCCTCACTCCTTCCCTCTCCCGCTGACGCGGGAGAGGGGGAGTTGGTGAAAGTCGATGATTCGAATTGGCGGGAGAGGGAAGCGAGCCGAGGCGCAAACTACGCGCGCTTTGTAATATTTGAAATCGATATGTATTACAGCGTTTAATCCCGCAAGACACGCGAAGCTCGCGTTCATCCACGCTGTTCCGAAGACCTGAAAACGCCCCCTGCGGGGCGTTTTTTTACTTGCATTTCTGGAAAAATGACGCACCATGATGGTGCAAGGTATGACCTTGCTCATGGCAATAAATTTACAAGTTCTTGTTTCTATACATATAAAATGTCTGGTGCGGATATTGCTAAAGAACTGGTATTACCCAAGGCCGGGATCATGCAAAAAAGTCTGCCGCAACACATTCTGGAAAACCTGAATACCGCGGTGCTGCTGGTGGACAGCAATCTGGTGCTCTGCGCCATCAATCCGGCC
>DATEYP010000275.1:0-2257 GCA_035256085.1 Acidiferrobacterales bacterium | reverse complement strand
CAGCGACGTGCCCCAGCGGAAGCCGGGCGAGAACGCGATATCCGCGCCCTGCACCTCGAGCATGGCGTCCACGATCAGCTGGTCGAAGGTGCCGTTGAAGCTGCCGCGCCGGTAGAGCGTGCCCTCGGTGACCGCGAGCTTCTCTTCGAGCTTGGCCTTGTACGGCGCGCGCACCTTTTCGATGTAGGCCGCCATCTTGGCGTCCGGTTCGATCAGGTTGGAGAACACCGGCAGCAGCTTGTAGCGGTAATCGCTGACCTTGCCGCCCTTGACCTCGAGATCCAGCACCGACAGGAATTTGCCGTTCGAACCGGAGTTGCAGACCAGGGTCTTGCCGGACTTGTTCGCGACTACGGTCGGGGCCGGCACGCCATCGTGGGTATGGCCGCCGAGAATCGCGTCGATACCGGTGACGCGCGAGGCCATCTTCAGGTCCACGTCCATGCCGTTGTGCGACAGCACCACCACGACCTTGGCGCCCGCGGCGCGCGCCTTGTCGACCATTTTCTGCATGCTGTCGTCGTTAATGCCGAAGCTCCAGTCCGGGACCATCCAGCGCGGATTGGCGATCGGGGTGTACGGGAACGCCTGGCCGATGATCGCGACCTGCACGCCGTTCAGCTCGCGGATGACATACGGCTTGAACACCGACTCGCCCCAGGTGGCGTCGCTCACGTTCTGGGCGAGGAACTCGGTGCTGCCCTTGAGGTGTTTGTCGACAATTTCCTTGACGCGTTCGGCGCCGTAGGTGAATTCCCAGTGCCCGGTCATGATGTCCACGCCCAGCAGTTTCTGGGCATCCACCATGTCCTGGCCCTTGGTCCAGAGCGATGTGCCGGAGCCCTGCCAGGTGTCGCCGCCGTCGAGCAGCAGGGTGCGGCCCTTGCGCTGGTCGCGCAGGCTCTTCACCAGCGTGGCGAGATGCGCGAAGCCGCCGACCTTGCCATATTTGCGCGCGGCCTCGTCGAAGTTGAGGAAAGTAAAGGCATGCGCCTCGATCGAACCGGGCGCGATCTTGAACGCCTTGAGCAGTGCGTCACCGACCAGATGCGGGGGCTTGCCGGCGGCGCTGGCCACGCCAATGTTGATCGAGGGTTCGCGGAAATAGATCGGTTTGAGCTGAGCGTGGCAGTCGGTGAAATGCAGCAGGCTTACGTTGCCGAAGGGTGCGACTTCGTAGAGATTGCCGGGCTGGGTGTTGCTGCCGGTGTTAGCGCCTTTGGTACAGCCGAGGCCCATGCCGGCGGCGCTTGCCGCAGTCAGCATCTGGAGGAATTCACGCCGGGATAGACTGCTCATGGTTAAGCTCCGATATCGATTTTAGTTGTTTGGAAAGACGCGCCAGCCGCACATTCTATTCCGGGCCTGTCCGCAGGGCAAAAAAAACCCGGCCACAGGGGCCGGGCTTTATATCAGGCAGACCTGATCAGTTGCGCATGGCCGGGGCCGTGAGGGGCAGGCCGCTGCTCATGTAGGTTTCGTAAAGCTGTAGGCTCAGGTACTCGGGACCATAATGCTTTGTTGGCTTGGCGCGTACTTGGCTGTTGCAGGTGGAATAGCGCATCATGATGGTGTCGATGCGGAACCAGTCATAGCGCTGCGCCGGCCAGGCGGTGGTGTGGCCGAGTGCCGCGGACAGCGGCTGGTTGCCGCCCAGGTCCTTGCCGGCCATGTCCACATGGCAGTGGGCACAGGCGAAGTTCAGCTGGCCGCGGCGCGTCCACCAGTACTTCTTGCCGCTCTCATAGGCAGCCAGGGCATCCTTGTCGGAAAAATCCACGTCCGGCTTGACGCGCTTGCCTTTGTACATGGAGTAGAAGTGGGCAGTAAGTTCGGCAAGCTGTACGCGTGCCTTCTGATCCTTCGCCAGGTCCGCCTCCAGGAACGGGAGCTCCTTCGGATCAACCTTGTTGGCCTTCGCGCAGTCCATGATGTCGAGCTCGGCGGTGCGGATCGACTTGCTCGCCTTGTCCCAGCGCGGGTAAATGTAAGCCGGCTTGATCGCGCCCTTTTTTACGCAGTTGGCAAAGCTCTCGCCATTGGCAAACTTCTTGTTCCACAGTGCCTTGCCCCGGTCGAGCCCCAGCTCATACGCCGGGAACTCGTTGGCCGCCACCCACGACTCGCGGTAGGCCTTGAACTGCGGGAAGGCATAGAAGCCATTGGCATACTCGTCGAACTTGATCGACGGATATTTCTGCTTGAAATAGCCCTGGAACTCCTTGAGGTCGGACTGCGGGTCGGCATGCACCGGGAG
>DATEYP010000274.1:0-26286 GCA_035256085.1 Acidiferrobacterales bacterium | reverse complement strand
GACAGCCCGTGTTACCGCTGCCTGTACAAGGACATGGATGAACTGGGAGAAAGCTGTTCGCAGACCGGCGTGCTGGCGCCACTGGTCGGCATCATCGGCAGCATTCAGGCGACCGAGACCATCAAGGTGCTGCTCGATATCGGCGAGACCCTGACCGGGCGCCTGCTGGTGCTGGATGCACTTAACATGGAATGGCGCAGCATCACTCTGCGCAAGGATCCGGACTGTCCGGTGTGCGGTTCAACAGCCTGATTCATTTAACGTAGGGTGGGGCCCTGCCCCACCATCAAGTCCCAGCAGTTGTTCGGTGGGGCAGGGCCCCGCCCTACCTAGGCGCGCAGCGCGCCGCGGCTCAACAACTCCCACTGCTTTTCCCAGCCCGCCATGGGCGATGCCGTAAAACCGCTGCGCACGTACTGCGCGATGCGGCCTTCGAGAAAG
Source organism: Acidiferrobacterales bacterium (assembly GCA_035256085.1). Classification (GTDB taxonomy): domain Bacteria; phylum Pseudomonadota; class Gammaproteobacteria; order Acidiferrobacterales; family UBA6901; genus UBA6901. The sequence continues at coordinate 25,845 of DATEYP010000274.1, read as the reverse complement.
GCGAGCAGAAGCTGCGCGGTTTCATTCACGACCAAGCGCGGACCGCCCGTAGCCTCGCCCTCGCGCAACACCTGGCGCAACTGGGTCTCGATGCGATCGTAGAACTGGCTGATGCGCACGCGCAGGCGTTCGGTCTCACCGGTGAGCACACCACCCTGCAGCAGGCGCGCCATGCCGGGATTCTTGTCACAGAAGCCGAGCACCAGCGTGAGAATCTGCTGAAGGCGCGCTTCCCATTGCGGCTCCTCGGCGAGGATGCGGGTGATGCGGGTAAACACGCTCTCCTCGATGAACTCGATGAGCGATTCGAACATTTTCGCCTTACTGGGGAAATGCCGGTAGAGCGCCGCCTCCGACACGCCGACGGCGCGCGCCAGTTCGGCGGTGGTGATGTGTTCGCCGGCCTGTTCCTGGAGCATGCGCGCCAGCACCTGCAGGATTTCCTCGCGCCGTTCGCCACTGCGTGGTCTGGCCATGGTTCCTCCTCTGTGGTGCAGCAACGTCCGTTGTGCTGTCCGGCGACAACCTCCGCCGTCAGGACTTGATCAGCGTCCCCACGCCCTGATCGGTGAACACCTCGAGCAGCACGGCATGCTCGACGCGCCCGTCGATGATATGCGCCGACTTCACGCCGCTGTTCACGGCATCGAGCGCATAGTTCACCTTTGGCAGCATGCCGCCGTGGATGGTGCCGTCCGCGATGAGTGCATTGACCTTGCCGATGGTCAGGCCGGTCAGAAGCTTGCCTTCCTTGTCGAGCACACCGGTGGTGTTGGTGAGCAGCATGAGTTTCTCGGCGCGCAGGGTGATGGCGAGCTTGCCGGCCACGACATCGGCGTTGATGTTGTACGCCTCGCCGTCCGGGCCGACACCGATGGGCGCGATCACCGGAATGAAATTCTGCGTGTCCAGCAGCGCCACCACTTCCGGGTCGATGGATTCCACCTCGCCGACGTGGCCGATGTCGATGATCTCGCTCGGCAGATCTCCGGCCGGCGCGGACTTCATCACCAGCTTGCGCGCGCGGATCAGGCCGCCGTCCTTGCCGGTCAGGCCCACGGCCTTGCCACCGTGCTTGTTGATGAGGCTCACGATCTCCTTGTTCACCAGGCCGCCGAGCACCATCTCGACCACGTCCATGGTCTCGCGGTCGGTGACGCGCATGCCCTGCACGAACTCGCTCTTCTTGCCGATGCGCTCCAGCAGCTTGCCGATCTGCGGCCCGCCGCCGTGCACAATCACCGGGTTCATGCCGACCAGTTTCATCAGCACCACGTCGCGCGCGAAGCTCTGCTTCAGCCCTTCGTCGACCATGGCGTTGCCGCCGTACTTGATGACAATGGTCTTGCCCTGGAAGCGCTGGATGTACGGCAACGCCTCGATCAGTATCTGGGCGCGGTCGGCGGCGGATTTCGCGGTGAGCGGCATGCCACGGGTTCCTGTTGGTCCGGCCCTGACCTGGGGTCAGGGCTACAGAGGTGATTACTTACCTGCGGAGGAAATTACCGCATTTTCCTTCAGAAGTCAGCCATTTACCGAAACAAAAGAAAAGGGCCGCGAGAGCGGCCCTTTTGAATCATCGACGCGCAGAATCAGCCGACATTCACGGCGATCTTCTTCGGCTTCACTTCCTCGGCCTTGGGGAGGACCAGCTCCAGAATACCGTCCTTGTAGCTGGCCTTGACCTTCTTTTCATCGATTTCCTTGCCGAGGCGCAGGCTGCGCAGGTATTTGCCGTAACGGCGTTCCTGGCGGATGACGCGGTCACCCTCCTTTTCCTCGGTCTCGCTCCTGGTCTCGGCGGTAATCGTGAGTACGCCGTTCTCCAGAGAAACTTCGATGTCGTCCTTCTTCATGCCCGGCATTTCGGCCTTCACGACGAACTCGTTGTCGCGCTCCACGACGTCCAGACGCGGCGCGATGCCCTGGCTTGCCTCCTCTTCCGCCCAGCGCATCGGTTGCAGGAAGTTCTCGAACAGGCTGTTAAAGTCGTCGTTCCAGCGGTTGGCAATGACGCTGCGGGGGGTACGGATCAGATGGTTCATGGTAACGCCTCCTTTCAAGTCAACGGGTCGGGGTACAAATTAACGGTGACTTTTTTATGGGGGTGGTAGGAGTGATTTCAAGCGTCAGGACTGCCGGCAAAACCATTGGCGCGACAACGAGTTAGAGATTAAAGGATGTAACGCGCCAGGTCCTCGTCACCGGCCAGATGCGCCAGATGCAGCTCCACGTACGGCGCATCCACCGTCAGCGTGAGGCCGCCCTTGTCGGCCGCCTCGAAGGAAATGGTTTCGAGCAGGCGCTCCATCACTGTGTGCAGGCGGCGTGCGCCGATGTTCTCGGTCTTCTCGTTTACCTGGAAGGCGACTTCGGCGATACGCCGCACGCCTTCCGGCGTGAACGCCAGCGTCACGCCCTCGGTGCCAAGCAGGGCCGTGTACTGTTCGGTGAGCGAGGCATCGGTGTCGGTGAGAATGCGCACGAAGTCTTCCGTGGTGAGCGCATCGAGTTCGACGCGAATCGGCAGGCGTCCCTGTAATTCGGGAATCAGGTCCGATGGCTTCGAAAGATGAAAGGCGCCGGAGGCAATGAACAGGATGTGGTCGGTCTTCACCATGCCGTACTTGGTGGACACGGTCGAGCCCTCGACCAGCGGCAGCAGATCGCGCTGCACGCCTTCGCGCGACACATCCGGCCCGCGCGCCTCGGAACGGCCGGCAATCTTGTCGATCTCATCGAGAAACACGATGCCGTGCTGCTCGACGCGTTCGACGGCCTGTGCCTTGAGGTCGTCATCGTCGATCAGGCGCGCGGCCTCTTCTTCGGTGAGCAGGCGCATGGCCTCGCCAATTTTCATTTTGCGCCGGCGCGGGCGGCGCGCGCCCATGTTCTGGAACATGCCCTGCAACTGGCTGGTCAGGTCCTCCATGCCGGGCGGCGCCATGATCTCGACGCCCATGGCCGGGCCGGCCAGTTCGATTTCGATTTCCTGCTCATTGAGCTGGCCTTCGCGCAGCTTCTTGCGAAACGCCTGGCGCGCCGCGCCGTCCTGCGCGCGCGGCTCGCCCGTGCTGAATCCGACATCGCGTGCCGGCGGCAGCAGCGCGTCGAGCACGCGATCCTCGGCCGCGTCCTCGGCACGCACCTTCACCTTCGCAGTGGCCTCGGTACGCAGCATCTTGATGGCCATGTCGGCCAGATCGCGGATGATGGAATCCACGTCGCGGCCGACATAGCCGACCTCGGTGAACTTGGTGGCCTCCACCTTCAGGAACGGCGCGTTGGCCAGCTTCGCCAGGCGGCGCGCGATCTCGGTCTTGCCGACCCCGGTCGGGCCGATCATGAGAATGTTCTTGGGTGTAATCTCGGGACGCAGGCGCGCGTCCACCTGCATGCGCCGCCAGCGGTTGCGCAGCGCAATCGCCACGGCACGCTTGGCGGCCGCCTGGCCGACGATGTGCTTGTCCAGCTCCTGGACGATCTCGCGCGGGGTCATTTCAGACATGGGCAGTTCCTGAGTTTTTGAACAACTCAACGCAGAGACGCAAAGACGCGGAGAAAAGCGGAACAGTCATTTTTGTAAATTTGCATGCCTTTCTTTGCGTCTTTGCGTCTTTGCGTTGGGCTGTTTCTACAACATCTCAATAGTGACGTTACGATTGGTATAGATGCAGATGTCTGCGGCGATATTCAAGGCGCGTTCGACGATGTCGCGTGCGCCGAGCTCGGTGCTGTCGAGCAGGGCGCGCGCGGCCGCCTGCGCGAACGGCCCGCCCGAGCCGATGGCGATCAGCCCGCCCTCGGGTTCGATGACGTCGCCCTGACCGGTGATGATGAGCGACGCGGTCTTGTCCGCCACGGCCAGCAGCGCCTCGAGCCGGCGCAGGATGCGGTCCGTGCGCCAGTCCTTGGCCAGCTCGACCGCCGAACGCGTGAGATGCCCCTGGTGCTTTTCGAGCTTGGCCTCGAAACGCTCGAACAGGGTGAAGGCATCGGCCGTGCCGCCGGCGAAACCGGCGATGATCTGATCCTTGTACAGGCGCCGCACCTTGCGCGCGTTGCCCTTCATGATGGTGTTGCCGAGCGTCACCTGGCCGTCGCCGCCGATCACGACGTCGTTGCCGCGGCGCACGGAAAGAATGGTGGTGCCGTGTGCGATGTCCACGTTTTTTCTCCGCAGAGTGGTGGGTGGATTCTACTGTCGTGCCGCCCTGCCGCAAAGCCCGCCTGCAGGCTATCCAGAATGAATTGCATGGCGAGCAATCATGCCGCGCGCACGGGTCATCGTGAGAAGCGCTGTCCTGACGAGGCCAACCCCCCGCAAACATCCTGGACTCAGCCGCGTCACCATTCCGTGCGATACTGCGCAGCCAGTGTACCGCAAACCCCGCGGTCGGTGAGGACCAGATCGTGAATGCATTCAGGGAAAACACGCTTGCACAAAAATAGTCTTTTTCTCGCCGCGCATGCCGCGGCCAGCCGCTGGCAAGAGGCCGCCGACGCCTGTCTGGCCCGGCTCGGCCATATTCCCGCCGAAGCGAATGTCGGGTTTCTGTACGCCACGGATGCACTCGCCGGCGTGCTGCCGGAGATTTACGCCTATTTGAAAGAACGCACTGCGGTCGCCCACTGGACCGGCACGGTGGGTACGGGCATCTGCGGCAACGGCCGCGAGTATCACGACGAGCCGGCGATCAGCCTGCTCATCGGAAACTTCTCCGAGGACCACTTCCGCATGCTGCCGCCGCTGACCGACGAGCCGGATTCATTCGTGCGCGCCGAGCGCGCCTGGCTCGCGCGTCACGATTACCACTTTGGCATCGTGCACGGCGATCCGCGCGAGATGCAGGTGCCGAAGCTCCTTGGCGAGCTGGGCGAGGCGGTGCGCGGCGGTTTTCTGGTCGGCGGGTTGACATCCTCGCGCACCAGCTATCCGCAGATCGCCGACGGCATGGTGGAAGGTGCGCTGTCCGGCATTCTGTTCGCTGCCGAGGTGCCGGTCGCCACCGCCCTCACCCAGAGCTGCGCGCCGTTCGGCGGCAAACACATCATCACCCAGTGCCAGCGCAACATCGCGATTCGCCTGGACGACCGCCCGGCGCTGGACGTGTTCCGCGAAGAAGTCGGCGAGGTGCTGGCGCGTGACCTGGCACGCGCCGCCCAGACCATTGGCGTGGCCCTGCCGGTGCGCGGCAGCGACACCGGCGATTACCTGGTACGGAATCTCCTGGGCGTGGACGAGAACAACAACCTGCTGGCGATCGGCGAGATGCTGAACACCGGCCAGCCGCTGCGGTTCTGCCGGCGCGACCCGGCGAGCGCCGAGGCCGATCTGCGCCGCATGCTGCGCGAGCTGAAGGCGCGCGCGCCGCAACCGAAGGGTGGCCTGTACTACAGCTGCGTCGGGCGCGGCCCGAACCTGTTCGGGGCCGACTCCGGCGAGCTGCGCATTATTCAGGAAGAGCTCGGGGACCTGCCGCTCACCGGTTTCTACTGCAACGGTGAAATCTCGCACAACCGCCTGTATGGCTATACCGGCGTGCTGACGCTGTTTCTCTAGAAGTAACCCAAGAGCAGATACCCGCACACGTCGTCACCGCGACGTGTGCGGGTATTGCGAACCGAGGAGCCGTTAGTCGAGGCGGAAACCGATCTTGAGCGTCACCTGGTAGTGCCCGATCTTGCCGTTGGCTAGATGGCCGCGCGTCTCCACCACCTCGAACCAGTCGAGATTCTTCAGCGTCTTGGACGCGCGCCCGATGGCATTCTGGATGGCATCGTCCGTGCCCTTGCTCGATGAGCCGACGATTTCAACAACTTTGTAAACATGCTCGGACATGGCAACTTCTCCTTGTGGTGGTTGTAATGAATACCTTACAGCGGTCGCTGACACTGCCAGCAAATTGAAAAGTCACGCGGGTTCTCCTCCCCGCAGGCAGCGCAAAGCGTGCTGCCCGGTGTGGCTGCTGCATTCTCATAGGTTGTCACGATTTGCCGGGCGCGAGTCAAATCGCGCTCTTTTTCGATCCAGACCGAAGGCGAAACCTCGTTAAACGGCAGCTCGCCGAGCGCACCACCGGCATATTCGTTGAACACACGCGCCTCGATGCCGGCGGCCGCAAGCAGGCCGCGCACGAGATGTGCTTCGGGGAGATTGGCAGCGGAATAGAGACGTTGCACAAATGAAGCCCAATTACGTCTTTGTCGGAACAAAGTTCATAAGATCAGCTTCGCTGCGTTCGTCATGCCTATTACGTCAGGCGTACTCGTAGTGTTTGTGGTGCTTGCGGCGCGTGCCGGCGCGCTGGATCACGATGCCGCGCACCGTGAACGGACCGGTGATCTCGACCGCCGCGTATTTCTCGTTGAGCGGCTTGAGGTACCGGCGCCCATCCTCTTCCACGAACTGGCGGAAGGTGGTGTCGTCGGCGTAATCCACCACCGCATACTGGCCGCTCTGGGCGGAGTGCCGTGGTTCGATAATGATGATACAGCCTTCCCAGAACTCGGGCGCCATGCTGTCATCGGTCACGCGCAGGGCATAAGGTTCGAGTTCCGCGCAACCGCTGCCGATACTGTCGCTCATGTTCGTCTCCACCACCGGGATTATTGCGGCTCAAATTATCACAAACCCCGCCTGCCCCGCCATGCGCCCGTAACCTTCACCGCGTATCAGGCCTTGGCCTCACCGCCCTTGGTCTTTTTGACCGGCAACACCACGGCCAGCTCACCGATTATTAATGTAGGGCGGATTAGCTGCCAATATTCAAGGTCGCCGTATCACCAACTCCCCCCTCTCCCGCGCAAGCGGGAGAGGGTAAGGGGTGAGGGCGCAGCGTAATCCGCCGGATGATTCGACCAAGCCTCGGCCCCACATGCGGCGCAATTTGCAAAACTCATTGCGCCCTACGCGAGATCCCTTCTCCAGTTCACGAGGCACATTATTTTCTCCGCCGCGCGCGCGGATGCGCCGCGTCATACACCTTGGCGAGATGCTGAAAGTCGAGATGCGTATAGACCTGCGTGGTGGACAGATCGGCATGGCCGAGCAGTTCCTGCACGGCGCGCAGGTCGCCGCTCGATTCCAGCAGATGGCTGGCGAACGAATGGCGCAGCATGTGTGGATGGGTCGGCACTTCGATGCCCTGGCGCACGGCCCACTGCTTGAGGCGCAGCTGCACGGCGCGCGCGCCGAGGCGCCTGCCGTTGCGGCCGAGGAACAGAGCCTTCTCGCCGATGGCGGCGAGTGCGGCGCGCTCCTTGAGCCAGGCCGCAATCGCGACGCGCGCCTGCGCGCCAACTGGAACAATTCGGGTCTTGGCGCCCTTGCCGGTTACGGTCACGGTGGCGTCGCGCAGATCCACGTCGCTGACGTTGATGGACACAAGCTCAGCGAGGCGCAGACCGGAGGAGTAGAGCAATTCAATTAGCGCGCGGTCGCGGCGGGTGAGCGGATCGTCGCCGTCGATCTGCATGAGGCGCGCCGCCTGATCGACACTCAAGGCCTTGGGCAGTCGCTTGCCGGCCTTGGGCGCGGCGACGCCGGTGAAGGCGTTGTGTGCCGCGAGGCCTTCGCGCAGCAGATAACGGTGGAAGGAGCGCGCCGCCGACAGGGCGCGCGCGATGCTGCGGCCGGCCAGTCCCTGACGGTGCAACTGCGCGGCGAAGGCACGCGCCTGCTGTACGGTGAGCGCGCGCCAGTCGTCGAGGCCGTGGGCATCGCAGAACGCAGCGAGCGTGTCGAGATCACGGCGGTAGCTGCCGAGGGTGTGCGGCGACAGACGCCGCTCGTTTTTCAGGAAATCGAAGTACGCATCCAGCTGACGGGCTGCCTGCGCCTTCATCTAAGGGTTCCTATTCAAGATAAATTTCAACGTCATAAACCACGGGGAGCACGGGGAAACTGGAAATATGCATAAACCGTTTTTACTCGGGAATATCCGCGCTCTCGGCGCTTGGGCATGTTTCCCCCTTGTCCCCCGTGGTTGCAATATATTTTACGCTGCAGTAACCAGGTGCCGGGCGACGCCGGCCATGAGGAGTTCGCCGAGGCGCACGAGGTAGACGGTGCCCATGTCGGCGCGGAAACGCAGCGGGTCGCGGCTGGCGAGCACCAGCACGCCGCGCAGCGCGTGGCGCGTGAGGCCGATGACGGCCGTGGAGCGGATGTTCCCGGCCTGCGCACCGAACAGCGCTTCGAGTGTATCGGTCGCCTGCACGGCGCCGCACAGCGGCTGGCCGTTGCGCGCGGCCAGACTGGCGAGCAGGCCATCCAGCATGGCGTCGTCGGGCGCTGCGAATTCCTGACGCGGACAGTTTGGGCGCGGGTTGCCGGTGAGGCGCACGGCCACGCCGTCGAGGCTGAACTCCTGGCGCAACATGTCCTGCGCCGTATCCAGCACCTCATCGAGGGAATCGCTGTCGATCATGGCGAGCGCAAAGCGCTGCACGCGCTCGCCGAGCTGGTCGTTGTCGCGCGCGAAGGCGATCAATTCCTGCAGCTGGTGGGTGCTCTGCTCGTTGCGGTCGCGCAGCACGCGCACCTGGCGCTCGACCAGCGAGACCGTGCGCCCGGCTTCCGGGTGCGGCAGTGCCAGCGCGGCAAGCAGTTCGGGGTGGCGCAGAAAATAATCCGGCGTTTGTTCGAGGTAGCGGCCGACTGCCTCGTCCCAGGACTGATCTTTTTCCAGATTCTCGCTCGACGGTTTCTTGTTCATAATGAAGCCGGGGATAGTTTATTCATTTGCTTGCCTGCCCTCACCCTCATTCCCTCGGCAACCGCTCCCTGCGTTGCCCTACCTCGTGCATCCATGCACTCGTCTCCCGGTGGGAGAGGGAAGCGAGCCGATGCGCGCGTGGCGCGCACTCCTTCACTTTGAGAGGGGATTTTGGAAGTGTTCATAAGCGCTCCAGGTCGATTTCGCCCTCGAAGACAGTAACCGCGGGGCCGGTCATCATTACCGGTTCGCCCTCGCCATGCCAGCTGACCTGTAATGTACCACCGCGCACGCGCACTGCCACGTTTTCATCCAGCAGGCCACGCAGCCTCCCGGTCACGACCGCGGCGCAGGCACCGGTGCCGCAGGCCAGGGTCTCGCCGGCGCCGCGTTCCCAGACGCGCACATGAATATGCCCGCGGTCCAGCACCTGCATGTAACCGGCATTCACGCGCTTCGGAAAACGCGGGTGATGCTCGATCCTCGGGCCCTGGGTGGTCACCGGCGCGTGCTCCGCGTCCGCCACGATCTGCACGGCATGCGGGTTGCCCATGGACAGCACCGAGACCGGCACGGCCGCGCCATCCACATCCAGGTCGTAAACCGGCTGGCGCGCACCAGCCTCGAACGGCACGTCACGCGGCTCGAAGCGCGGTACACCCATATTGACGGTCACCGCGCCATCCGGTTCGATTTTCGGATAAATGACGCCGGCCAGGGTTTCGACCGCGATTTCGCTCTTGGCGGTGAGTCCCTGGTCGCGCACAAAGCGTGCGAAACAGCGCGCGCCGTTGCCACACTGTTCGACCTCGCCGCCGTCGGCGTTGAAAATGCGGTAGCGAAAATCGACATCGGCGCGCGTCGGACGCTCGACCATCAGCACCTGGTCGCAGCCGACACCGAAACGCCGGTCGGCGAGGCGCCGCAACTGTTCGGGGGTCAGCGCCACGGTCTGGTTGACCGCGTCGATCATGACGAAGTCATTGCCGAGGCCATGCATTTTGGTGAATCGCAGCATATCTATAGGTTAGCGCTTGCCAGCGGCCAATGAAACCTGAGTTATGGGAAGCACGCCTGCAAAAAATAGCCATATTCGGGAAAGCACGCTTGCACAATGTCCATTGCGCCAATCCAGGCGCCGTTATTGGCGCAGTGGACTGTAGCGGCGCCTGGAGAAATAGCCATAATCGGGTGGGCATGCCTGCACAAAAAGAGCCATAATAGTGATGGTTCCACGAAGCCCGGATACGCACTTGCAGAAGTTCGTTCGCCACCACTATCACCGCCTCAAGACCCACCCGAATCACTGGCTGCGCAAGACCATCGGCATCCTGCTCGTGATCGGGGGACTGTTCGGATTCTTACCGGTACTCGGCTACTGGATGATACCGATCGGGCTGGCGCTGCTGGCCGTGGACTGGCCGTGGGCGCGGCGCCTGTCGCGACGGCTCGTCAGCTGGTGGGGACGACGGGTACGCGAGTCTCGCCTTAAGGTGCGAAGCGTGGCGCAGCGCCGAACAATTGTACGTAATCGCGATAGACGCAGCGGTCCATAATCACCATCAGACCGGCGGCACGCGCCCGTTGCGCAGCCGCCTCGTTCACTACACCGTCCTGCAGCCACACGGCCGGCACCTGCAACGCGATACAAGCGTCGATCACCTCGTCCACCTGGTCCGGCGCGCGGAACACATCCACCAGATCGATGTGCTCCGGGACCGTCGCCAGATCGGGGTACACCTTTTCACCCAGAATTTCCTTTGCCATGGGATGTACCGGGATGATGCGGTAGCCGAAGCCTTGCAGCGCCAATGCCACCCTGTAACTCGGCCGGTCCGTGTTGGGCGAAAGCCCGACCACCGCAATAGTGCGCACACGAATGAGCAGCGCACGAATTTCCTCCTGCGACGGATTGGCGAAGGCCATGCGTCAATGCGGCAACAGCGACTCGGGCAGCAGCAGCTCTTCGATGGTCTCACGCCGGCGCACCACGTGGAAACGCTCGCCATCCACCATCACCTCGGGGGCGCGCGGCCGGGTGTTGTAGTTGGAACTCATGCTCGAACCATAGGCGCCGGCCGAACACACCGCCAGCAGGTCGCCGGCGTGCACCTTGAGCGCCCGGTCCCGGCCGAGGAAGTCGCCGGACTCGCACACCGGCCCGACCACGTCGTATTGTTGCGCCGCGCCCGCACGTTTCAGCACCGGCGTGATGTCCTGCCAGGCGTCGTACAACGCCGGGCGCATCAGGTCGTTCATGGCCGCATCCACGATCGCGAAGTTCTTCGCCTCGGCGTGCTTGAGGTACTGCACGCGCGTGAGCAGCACGCCGGCGTTGCCGACGATCGCCCGCCCCGGCTCAATCAGCAGCTTGAGTTTCCGGTAACGGTCGCCGTGCGCGTCGAGCCGTTGGAGTAAGGCCGCCACGTACTCGCCGGGCGCGGGCGGCTGCTCGTCGCGGTAGCGGATGCCGAGACCGCCACCGAGATCGAGATGCTGCAGTGGAATGCCATCGGCCGCGAGTTCGTCGACGAGTGCCAATACGCGCTCGAGCGCGTCCGCAAACGGCGCGAGCTCGGTGAGCTGCGAACCGATGTGGCAGTCCACGCCCACGATGCGCAGGTGCGAGAGCTTTTGCGCCACGTGGTAGGCGGCGCGCGCCTCGCGCATCGGGATGCCGAACTTGCTTTCTTTCAGGCCGGTGGAAATATAGGGATGGGTCCTGGCATCCACATCCGGATTGATGCGCAGACTCACCGGTGCATGCCGTCCGAGCCGGGCGGCGACCTCGTTGAGCACGACCAGCTCGGCCTCCGACTCGACGTTGAAGCAGGCGATGCCGGCCTCGAGCGCGCGTTCGATTTCGTGCATGCCCTTGCCGACGCCGGAAAACACCACCCTGCCGGGGTCGCCGTCCGCGGCCAGCACGCGTTCCAGTTCGCCGACCGACACGATGTCGAAGCCGGAACCGAGGCGCGCCAGCACATTGAGCAACCCGAGGTTGGAGTTGGCCTTGACCGCGTAACACACCAGATGATCGCGTGCACCGAATGCCTGATCGAAAGCGCGCCACTGTGCCTCGATGTGCGCGCGCGAGTACACATAACAGGGCGTACCCAGTTTGTCGGCGATCTCGCTTAAGCCAACGCCCTCGGCGTACAGGCGGTCGCCGCGATAGCTAAACGTGTTCATCACTCAGTTCTTGGATTGTTTGTGGCCCGGCGCGGGCGGACTGTCGGGCAGATAGAGCGGTCCCTTCTTGCCGCAGCCGGCAAGCAGCAGCGCCATCAATATGGCGGCGATCACGGGCAACTTGAAATAGCGCAGACGCGACATAGGTTTTGCTGGTCGGGCGACAAGGCTCGGCGAATGAAGCCCTGCTTCGTTCGTCCTTCCTTTGAAGCTAGAATACCCGCTTTCGCAGGCACGGGAAACCCGCATGAACGAAGCAGAATTTCACCAGCTCGCGGCCGTCACACTGAGCCGGATCGAGCAGGCAGTCGAGACCTGTGGCGCGGACATCGATTTCGAAAACGCCGGCGAGATTCTCCAGCTCGAATTCGCGAACCGTAGCAAGATCATCATCAACAAGCAGAGCGCCGCCAGCCAGCTCTGGGTCGCGGCCAGATCCGGCGGCTTTCATTACAATTATGACGCCAGCACGCAGCAGTGGCGTAACGATCAAAGCGGCGCGGAGCTGTTCAGCGAGCTGTCGCGCCTGGTCAGCGAACAGGCCGGCGAGAGTGTCCGCCTGGCGTGAGGCAAAGGCCTGGCCGCAGATAAACACAGATACACAAAGATAAGAGTCCGGCTTTCCGGATCTTGACATTTTTCTGCTTTATCTGTGTTCATCTGCGGCTTGCCATTTTATTCCAATGAGCAAACCACCCTGTTCGGCAAAACCGGCGAGACTATCCAGCGCGTGTGCAGGGGTGTAGGGTAATCGCATGAAAGCCATTGCCCTGTTCCTGGCCCTGACACTTGCTGGCTGCGCGAGTGATATCCCGCGCCCGATCCGCGAGTCGCCGGCCGAGAATATCGCAGTCACGGAAGCATTGAAGGATCCGCAGCAGCATCGCGCTGCCGCAGTGCGCTGGGGCGGGGCCATCGCCTCGATAGAGAACCGGCGCGACGAGACCTGGATCGAGATCGTGGAACGGCCGCTCGACGCGGACGGCCAGCCGCGCGACACCGACCAGAGTGCCGGGCGCTTTCTGGCGCGCGTGCAAGGATTCCTGGATCCGGCCATCTTTGCCCCGAAGCGGCGGGTGACGGTCGCCGGCGTGCTCGATGGCAACAGCACGCGTACCATCGGCGAGCATCCGTACACCTATCCGGTGGTGCGCGCCGAACATGTGTATCTGTGGCCGGTGCCACCCAAAACGGGACGCCCCTACTACTACCCGCCCTACTGGTACGATCCGTGGTACCCGTGGGGTTACCCCTATCCCTATCGTCGCTTCCGCTAACCGCTCAACCCACCGGCCGCACCTTGGCGGCGCATTCCTTGGCGCGCTTGCGCGCGGTTTCAACAGTATCGGCTGCGGCCAGCGCCACACCCATGCGCCGGTGCGCGTAGGCCACCGGCTTGCCGAACAGGCGCAGTTGCGACTCCGGCACGCGCAGCGCCACGTCCACATTCTCGAAACGGATACCCTCGGCCTCGACGCCGCCATAGATCACGGCGCTGGCACCCGGGCGGCGCATGCGCGTGCCAACCGGCAGCCCGAGCATGGCGCGCACGTGCAGCTCGAACTCGTTCTGCGCCTGGGTCGCCATGGTCACCATGCCGGTGTCGTGCGGACGCGGGCTGACCTCCGAGAACCACACCTCCTGGCCCTTCACGAACAGCTCGACACCGAATAAACCGCGCCCGCCGAGCGCGCCGGTGACCGCCTCGGCGATCTCCTTGGCGCGCGCCAGCACCTTGTCGCTCATCGGCTGCGGTTGCCAGCTTTCGACGTAGTCACCCATCACCTGGGCATGGCCGATGGGGTCGCAGAACTGGGTTTCGATCTTTCCGTCTTCACCGAGCGCACGCACCGTAAGCAGCGTGATCTCATAATCGAACTCGATCATGCCCTCGATTATCACGCGTGCGCCCTTTACGCGTCCGGCGCTGGCGGCGTGCTTCCAGGCCGCCTCAAGATCCTCCGGCCGGTCGACGCGCGACTGGCCCTTGCCGGACGAGGACATCACCGGCTTGATGAAGCACGGAAAGCCGATGCCGCCGTTCGTCGCCGCTTCCAGTTCGGCATACCCCGACGCAAACGCATAGGCTGACGTCGGCAGCTTCAGCTCCTCGGCCGCAAGCCGGCGGATGCCCTCGCGATTCATGGTGAGTTGTACGGCGCGCGCCGACGGTACAACCATGGCACGGCCCTGGGATTCAATTTCGACCAGCACCTCGGTGGCCATCGCCTCGATCTCCGGCACAATGATGTCCGGCTCCTCTCGTTCGATCAGCGCGCGCAACGCCTTTGGATCGGTCAAGTCGATGACGTGCGCGCGGTGCGCCACCGCGTGGGCGGGCGCGTTGGCGTAGCGATCCACGGCCACCACTTCCACGCCAAGGCGCTGAGCGGCGATGGCCACTTCCTTGCCGAGTTCACCGCTGCCAAGCAGCAGGATGCGTGTGGCATTCTTTGAAAGCGGCGTTCCGATTGTGGTCATGATTCCCCCGCAAAAATACCAAACGCCCCGCGTGCGGGGCGTTTGGCGGCGAGCCTCGCGGCCTTACTTCTTCTTGGTCGTGGTTCCGGTCTTCTTCTTGAGCCGGGCGATTTCCGCTTTCAGTTTATCGCGCTCGACCTTGACCTTGGCAACCTCGTCCTGCGCCTCCTTGAGCGAAGCCTCCATGCTGGCCATGCCGGCTTCTTTCTCAGCCAGCTGGCTGGTGGCCTTGGCCATCTGTTGTTCGAGGTTCGCGACCTTTTGGCGTAGCTCTTCCTTTTCCTTGCCGCCGCAACCGCTAAGGCCCAGTGCGAACACGGCTACAAGCGCAACCAAGGTAATCCGCTTCTTCATATTTCCTCCAAGATTGAAATGAGGGGGATGACCCCTGGATTTGCTGACGGAAATCATACCCGCGCACGTCGTGTTGTCAAAGTTGACCTCCGACTGGCGCGCAGCGATTGCACGACGCCATTATGCCCCATTTTGAGCTATACGTTTATGTAGGTGGCTTCCCGAACTCTTCAGGAGGGTCCTATGCAGATTCCGGGTCTTTATTCATTCTTTCGCCGTCACATTCAGAACGGATTCGACGAACAGGGACTCGCTCAGCCGGCACTCGTGGATTACGTCAGCGAGCTGCTTACGCGCTTTGCGCGCGTGAACGTGCTGTTTCCGTTCCACACTACCGAAGGTCATACTATCGAAACCATCACCGGGCTGTTGATGGCATTGCAGGTAGAGCAAGGTAACGACAACCGCAAACTTGGCCGCGCTCGCGAAAGCCTGGTGTTGCACCACATCGCCGACTACGCACTGTTCATGAGCGGGGTGTTCCGCGACCGTCTCAAATATCGAGGTCAAATCACCTACTACACCGAGCACGGACGGAATGCATTTGCGCGTTGCGCGCGCCTCGAACCCAATCCGCAGCACGCAGCCGTTCTCAGGCGCGTCAGCCACGAATTCGAACCGATCAGCAATGCCCTTGACCGCGTCTGGCATCGGCGTCTGCCGGTTGCGTCAAACGCCGAGCTCTCGCCGCTCGCCGCCCTGTGGCGGGCGTGAAAAAACAGCAGCCACAGATGAACACAGATAGACACGGATAAAATCATATTGAGTAGAGGAATTTTGCAGTAAAATCTGTGCCTATCTGCGTTCATCTGCGGCCAGGCCGTTAATGTATTACAAAAACTCCTCCCTGCGCTTCGCGTGCACCGGCTGCGGCGCGTGCTGCACCGGCGGCGCGGATCACTATGTCGAAACCAGCGCCACAGAACGCGCGGCGATCCGCGCCTTCCTCAAGCTCTCGCCCGCCTGGTTCCGGCGTCGCTACCTGGTGCGCGTCGATGCCGATACCACCGGCATCCGCCTGGGACGCAACGGCCGCTGCCCGTTTCTCAGGGGCGACAACCGCTGCCGTATCTATGCAGTGCGTCCGCGCCAATGCCGCACCTATCCGTGGTGGCCGGAACTTGTCGAGAAAAAACGCGATTGGGCCGAGGAGGCGCGGCGCTGTGAGGGCATGAACCGCGGTACGGTCGTGCCGCTCAGCACCATTGAGCGCAACCTGGCACGACAGCGAAAGAAATAACAATCAACAAGACGAACGAGCGCAGCGAATAGGACTATATTATTAATTTCTTGTGGATGCGCCCGCTACGTAGTAGGCAAAAAGAAACCGACGGACTCTGCACGACTTCGGCTTTGACCCGAACCGTTAGGGCTTCGGGGCGGAAGCCAGGAATCGGGGGTGCGTTGCATCTGCCCCATCCTGCCGTGTCGACGAGATCCGTCGGCCAATACCAGTGCTGATGACGGTTTTCATGCTAGGCAGCTGCACTCCGCGGCACATTGACCGGCGTCAAGAAACCTGCGGATTCTTCCCTGCCGACAGGTTCACAAAGCGCGCCTGCGGCTGGCCATCCGGAACGGCCAGAAACGCGGCCAGCGGCGGCAACAATGCGCGCATTGACTCTTCGAACTTCCACGGCGGGTTGATAAGAATTACGCCGCTGCCGTTCAGGCGCTGCGGCACGTCCTCGGGCAGCATTAGCAGCTCAATCGCCAGCGCCTCGGCACCGAACGCGCGCACCGCTTCGTGCAGCTTCTCCACCGGCCGGCGCGCCTTGATCGGATACCACACGAGATACAGACCGTTGCGCCAGCGCGGGTACGCCGCGCGCAGCGCCCGCGCCACCTGATCGAACTCGTCGGGTTTTTCATAGGGCGGATCGATAAACACCAGCCCGCGATTTTCCTTGGGCGGCACCAGTCCCTTGAGCGCCGCCCAGGCATCGGTTTCGTTGATGGTGATGCCGCGGCTGCCGTGGCCGCTCCTGCGCGTCCTCGGCAACTGCTCCCTGCGTTGCTCTACCTCCCGCATCCCTGCGGTCGTGCGCTCGCGGCACTCGTGCGTCCCTGCACAGCGCAGATTGTCGCGCAGCGCCGCAGCCTCTTCCGGATGGCGCTCGAAGAATACGGCGCGGTCGCGGGGACGAAGCAGTTCACGAATGATCCAGGGCGATCCCGGATAGACGTTGAGCCCGTTGGAATTGAGGGCGGCCAACAATCCGAAATACGCGGCCAGCTGCGGCCATTCCGGGCACGCCGGCCAGAGCCGGCCGATGCCCTGCTCGAATTCGCCCGGCGTCCGGAGGCGATAGAGGCCGCTGCCGGCATGGGTATCGATCACGCAGAACGGCGTTTCCTTTAGACGCAACGCCTCCAGGACCCGGATCAGCACCAGGTGCTTGAAAACATCGGCGACGTTGCCGGCGTGAAATTGGTGGCGGTAGTTCACGGGATTCGGGGTCTGGTTTGGCCTGCCAGTGAAGAGATTCCACCGGCGCCTGTCAACCAGCGGCCCACCCGTGCGTTATTGGGAGTGTCAGATCCGGATCGTTAACCCTTCACAGAGGAGCGAAAAATGAAACCCACAGCCATTCTGGCCGGCAGTCTGCTGGCCCTGCTGGCCACAAACCCGGTATTGGCCGAGGATCGTGGTGACCGCGTCAACGAGCGCCTCGACCAGCGCGGCGAACGCATCAATGAACGCCTCGACAACCGTGGCGAGCGCATCGACGAGCATCTGGACAGGCGCGCCGACCGGCTCGAGGCGAGCGGCCATGAAAAAGCCGCCACACACCTGGACCGCAAGGGCGATCGCATCGAGCACCGCCTGGATCGCAAGGGCGATCGCATAGAGAATAAGCTCGATCGCCGTGGCGACCGCATTGACCGGCGCGTCGATCGCCGGCACGGGGGCGACCGCTGATCCGGTTGCTGACAGCCAGCACATGCGGCACACGCTACACGGGAGGAGAGTCTGGAATCACGCGCAAGTCTGGAGCGTTTCCTTGCCGGTGTCGAACGACGCGCCTTCCGCATGGCGCAGTTCGCCACCGGTAACCGGGATGAGGCGCTCGACATTGTGCAGGACGCCATGCTCGCGCTCGCGCGCCATTACAGCAGACGCGATGCGGAAGAATGGGGGCCGCTGTTCCACCGCATCCTGCAAAGCCGCATTCGCGACTGGTACCGGCGGCGGCGCACGCAAAATCGCTGGCTGGCGTGGCTGGGCGCCAACGACGACAATGATGAAGATCCGCTCGCCGCACTGCCCGATCCGGCTGCACGCCGCCCGGAAGAGCAGCTGGGCCATACACGCGCCGGCACAGCGCTCGAAGCCGCACTCGGCGCCCTGCCACTGCGTCAGCAACAGGCATTTCTGCTGCGTGCCTGGGAAGGCCTGGATGTCGCGGCCACGGCCGCGGCCATGGGCTGCTCGCAAGGCAGCGTGAAGACCCATTATTCGCGCGCGGTACATACACTGCGCGATCAGCTGGAGGACCATAGGCCGTGACCGACGACAAGCAATCCCGCTTCATCGCCGCGGCGAAAACTGAACTCGACCGCAGCGCGCAACAGCTGGACGAGCTGACGACCGCGCGTCTGCGCGCCGCGCGCCAGCGGGCACTCGATGCACGTCCGCGCCGCCTTGCATGGCTGGCGGCGGGCGGGTTGGCGACCGCCGCGCTCACGGCGACACTGGTCACCTTTCTGCTGTTCGCACCGGCCGTGGCCCCGCCTGCCTCTGGCCTCGAACAACTGGACCTGCTGAGCGAAAACGATGGCCTCGAACTGTACCGCGACCTTGAATTCTATCGCTGGCTCGCCGATCACGCCGATGCCGCCTGAACTGTGTGCTTTGCTGCTCACCGGGCTGCTCGCTGCCGGCAGCAGCAATCCGCCGCCGGAACCGGCCGACAAAGTCCATTGCGCCAATCCAGGCGCCGTTATTGGCGCAATGGACTTTAACGGCGCCTGGATGGAGATGCTGGAATTTCTCGGCGCCTTTGAAACCCAGGGCGGACAGTGGCTGGACCCGTTGTCCCTCGATGAGCGCGAGCCGGAAAAACCGAAACCGGCGCGCGCGGAGAAGCAGCATGAATAAGTGGACTGGTATAGGCCTGGTGTTCGCACTGCTGGCAGTGCCGGTGGCGCAGGCGGAACCGAATGCCATCGACTGGCAGCAACTGAGCCCGGAGGAACAGCGCGTGCTGCAGCCGATGCAGGAACGCTGGAACCAGCTTGCGCCCGAGCGCCAGGAACGCCTGCGCAAAGGCGCGGCGCGCTGGCAAACCATGAGCCCGGAGGAGCGCAACCAGGCGCGTGCGCGGCTCAAGACCTGGCAGCAGCTTGCGCCCGAACAACGCGAGCAGGTCCGCAAACGTTACGAGCGTTTCCGCGAACTGCCGCCGGCGGAGCAGGAACGCATCCGCCGCAGCCTTCAGCGCTACCGCGACCTGCCGCCCGAGAAACGCGAGGCATTGCGCAACCGCTGGCAAAACATGCCGCCCGAGCAGCGCCAGCAACTGCGCGAACGCTGGGAAGGCATGACGCCGGAGCAACGCCGGAAACTGCGTCAACACCGCCAGGAGCAGGAACACAACAACGAGGGCCCACGACCGGAGCGGGACGGCGCCGGTGAGCGCTGATCAGGGCTCGCCGGCCTTCTTGGCGCTGCCGCGCACCTTGTCGGCCGGGTACTTGCGCGCATTGATCACCAGCTTGCGCTGCGCCGCGTCCATCAGATCGATGTCCAGGCGATCGGCGAGACGCACGAGATAGAGGAACACGTCGGCCAGTTCCTGCGCCACCTGCTCGCGCTGCTCCGGGTTCAGCGCCTGGCTCTGCGCCTCGGTCAACCACTGGAAATGTTCGACCAGCTCCGCGGCTTCGACGATCATCGCCATCGCCAGGTTCTTGGGGGAATGAAACTGTTCCCAGTCACGGTTGCGCGCAAATTCGCGCAGCTGGTTCCTGAGATCGTCGAGCGAGTGCATAAGTCTAGAGAAAGCAGTCAACCGCGGATAAACGCGGATATTCAATGCGCTGCCTGTATTCACCGGCCCAGCCAAAGGGTGAATGACCTCGATGCATCAGTAGCATGATTCATTTGCCTTGATCTGCGTTGATCTGCGGCTAAAGCCGTTTTCAGGATAAAATCTTTTGCCGGTTCAGGCGGGCACGTCGCCCACGCAACGAATCCCGCCGCGCCCGAGCGACTGCTTGCTCAGGTACATGGCGCTGTCCACACGTTGCAGCAGGCTGCCCAATTCCTGTCCATGCTCGGGGGCCGCACCGATGCCAATGGACAGGCTCAGCCTGGACTCACCGCTGCGCGCCCACTGCGCCACCGCGGCCTGCAGGCGCTCGGCGACCCGAATCGCGTGCTGGAGATCCGTGTCCGGCATGATCACCACGAACTCATCCCCGCCGTAACGCGCCGCCACGTCGCTCTCGCGGATCGAGGCATTGATCAACCCGGCCACTTTCCGCAGCACCGTATCACCAACATGATGTCCGAGGGCATCGTTGATGCTCTTGAATCCGTCCAGGTCGGCAAACAGCACGGCGAGGGGGTGTTTCCGGTTCTGCACGTCACAGAACAGAACCGCGGCGCGCTCCTCGAGACCGCGCCGGTTGAGCAGCCCGGTAAGCAGGTCGAGGCTGCTCTGTGCCGCGATTTCATTGCGGTGGCGTTCAATGCGCGCCATGAGCGAGTAGGCGTACAGCACCACGATCGCGCCGAACAGGATAAAGAAAATGCCCGCCATCCACTGGGCGCTCATCGAGTCGGTGAACCGCAAGTAGAGAACCAGCAAGACCAGAAGAAAACTTCCGAGCGCTGCTTCACCGAATTGCCGCAGTCCATAACGCATGCCGTTACCGAGGATAATGGCCAGAAACACCAGGTAGGCCGGCGAGGTCATGCTGGAGTCGGCAAGCGCGCAGAATGCCACGCCCACGAGATCGGTCCACATGGCGAGCCGCCAGCGCAGCGGCGAAAGCGTGTTGCGCCGCGCGTGCAGGAGATAGACCGTGGTCAGAAATACATAGACCAGGTGTACGACATTTACCGCAAGCAGGAATTCGACGCTGCGCGTCACCGGCAACCCGAGGTTGAAGTATACGAGGCCGAGAGCCCAGAACAGGTAGCGGGTGATAAACTGGCTGCGTTGATCGTCCCAACTGACGACGCGCAAATTCGCGGGGCTCGCCAGGAAGGATAAATTCCAGCGCGGCCTGTCGGCTTTGGCTCTGTCGGACTCGCGCCGAAAGTGCATATCCTATCTACTCCGGTCTGTTCACTTTCAGGATAGCAGCTCTACCAGGCCCTACAAACGCCGGTGCGCGCGTTTGATGGCCGCGCGCACCTGCTCGGGCGCGGTACCGCCCAGGTGGTCGCGCGCCGTCACCGAGCCATCGAGGGTCAGTATCGTGTATACATCCGGTTCGATGGCCGGCGAGAACCCCTGCAACACCTCGATTTTCATTTCGCTTAGATCCTGGCCGGTGTCGATGCCGTGACGCACCGCGCGGCCGACGACTTCATGCGCATCGCGGAACGCCGCGCCCTTGCGCACCAGGTAATCAGCCAGATCGGTGGCCGTGGCGAATCCACGCTGCGCGGCGCTGCGCATCGCTTCGCGATTCACGCTCATTGCCGGAATCATTTCGGCGAACACCTTCAGGCAGCCGAGCACCGTATCGAGGGAATCGAACAACGGTTCCTTGTCTTCCTGATTGTCCTTGTTGTAGGCGAGCGGCTGGCCTTTCATCAGGGAGAGCAACGTCACGAGGTTGCCGTGCGCGCGCCCGGTCTTGCCACGCACCAGTTCCGGCACGTCCGGGTTCTTCTTTTGCGGCATGATGCTGGAGCCGGTGCAGAACGCGTCCGACAGCTCGATGAACCCGAACTGGCTGGACGACCAGAGAATCAGTTCTTCCGAAAAGCGCGACAGATGGGTCATCAGCAACGCCGCGGCTGACACAAATTCAATGACGAAGTCGCGATCCGACACCGCATCCAGCGAGTTCTCCGCGGGCGCGTCAAAACCCAGCGCCTTGGCGGTGTGCAGGCGATCAATCGGGTAACTGGTCCCGGCCAGTGCCGCCGCGCCGAGCGGCATGATGTTCACGCGCTTGCGGCAGTCGCTGAATCGCTCGCGGTCGCGCACCAGCATCTCGAACCAGGCGAGCAGGTGATGGCCGAAGGTGACGGGCTGGGCGACCTGCAGGTGGGTAAATCCGGGCAGGACCGTATCGGCCTCGCGCTCGGCCACGCCGAGCAGCGCCTCCTGCAGGCGGCGCACGGCGGCGTTCACCTCGTCGATGCCGTCGCGCAGGTACAGGCGCATGTCGGTCGCTACCTGGTCGTTGCGCGAACGTCCGGTGTGCAGCTTCTTGCCGGCGTCGCCGATGCGCTCGATCAGGCGCGCCTCGATGTTCATGTGCACGTCTTCGAGCGCCGTGCTCCATTCGAAGCGCCCGGCGTCGATCTCGGCTTCAATGTCCTTGAGCCCCCTGACAATCAGCTCACACTCCTCGGGCATCAACACACCGACATGCGCCAGCATGCGTGCGTGCGCGATCGACCCGGCGATGTCGTGCCGGTAGAGGCGCCGGTCGAATGTCACCGAGGCCGTGAACGCCTCGACGAAGCTGTCGGTGGATTCCGTGAAACGCCCGCTCCAGGGTTTTTCTGAGCTCAAGGCTGGACACCGAAAAATGGAGAGCCGCCAGTATAACCCAACTTTCGGCGGGGCCTGAGACGGGCTGCCATTTATCCGTGGCGGCATCCCGGTTATCGGTAATCCATTGTTGTGGATGCCGGATGTGGCTACGGTTAGACCTATCGGTTGGGTAAAGAGCAGTGCCCTGGTCCGGACTCTCCTTTGTGCACCCCCCACCCCGAATACCGGACCAGGTGTTAAGACCCCCGCCCAGGATGGGCGGGGGTTTTTTATTTCCTTATATATATCGCCGCCTTGCAGGCAGTGTAAACTTCCCATCTGTTCCCTGGTCTGACCAGGACGATAACAGACCGTTGCAGGCATGCCGCCGCCGGGCCACACCGCTACAGGATTTCGGCAATATAACAGATTGAAGACTCAGCACATGGCCAAGGCTATCGGTGACGGCCAGCACTTTCTCCCCGACTTCGGATCGTTCAAGGTGGCGATCCGCATCGTGCTGCTGGCGGTTATCATTGCCGCCATCATCACCATCAGCCGCAACGACATCTTCAACGAGAAGGCCTGGCAGGATCTCAACCTGCTAACCGGCTTTGCGCTCATTTTGTCACTGATCAGCGTGCTGGTGCTGAAACTGTTTTCGCCCGTGATCCGGCGTCTGTCCGTGAGCGCCGGGTCGCTGCTGGTGTTTCTGCTGATTTTGATCGTGATCGTTGTGGGAACCGAGCTCATGGTATTCGCGCTCTACGATCTACGGCTCATCTCCGAACGCTGGCCGGATTGGCATTATTCCCTGCTGTTGCGCAGCGTCCTGGTCGGTTCGCTCATCAGCATCCTCGGCCTGCGCTACCTGTTTGTCGCACACCGCTCGGAGCTCGACTCGCATGCCGAGCAGGAAGCGCGCCTGCAGGCCCTGCAATCGCGCATCCGTCCGCATTTTCTGTTCAACAGCATGAATTCCATCGCCAGCCTCACCCGCTCCGACCCGGCGCTCGCGGAAACCGCACTGCAGGACTTGGCCGACCTGTTCCGCGTGCTGCTCGCGGATGCGCGCAAGCTGGTGCCGATCTCGGCGGAGCGCGAAATCTCGCGCCAGTACCTGGAGATCGAGAAGCTCCGGCTCGGCGACCGCCTCAAGGTAACCTGGCACGTGAACAACGTGCCCAGGTCGGCGCTCATCCCGGCACTCACGCTGCAGCCGCTGCTGGAAAATGCCATCTACCACGGCATCGAGCCGCGTTTCCAGGGCGGTACGCTGCGCATCGAGATCTGGGGTGAGGACGAGTCGCTGAATGTGATGATCAGCAATCCGCTGCCGGATATCCCCAAGCACGCGCACGGCAAGGGCAACAAGATCGCCGTGGACAATATCCGCCTGCGCCTGGAAAGCCATTTCGGCGATGCCGCCGGCATGCAAGCTTTTCAGGAAGGCGGCCAGTATCATGTGAAGTTGCGCATGCCGATCGTACGGGGTTAACGGATGGCCATCGACACCAGCAAGCTCGCTGCCTGGTCCATGCAGGCGCGTGAACAATTCACCAGCGGCGCGCGCCTGTTGCGCGACCGTCTGCTGCCACGGGCGGCCGACGCCACGGGTCGCCTGCTGCGTCTGTTTGCGCCGGCGCCGGCCACGACCGCGGACGATACGCATTTCCTGCCGAACTTCTGCCGCGGGAACGCGATCGGCGGCATTGTGCTGATCGCGGAGCTGCTGGCGATCGTGATTACGCTGGTCACACGCCGCATCTCCGAGAATCTGTTTCAGGACCTGCTGCTGGTTTCGCTGTTCGTGCAGTGGATCGCGCTTTCCGGCGCCGCCACCCTGTGCGCCGCGCGCCGTTTCCTCGACAGGCTGCCCAACTCGCGCGCCCTCGGCTTTGCCTACCTGCTGCTGCTCGGCGTAGTGCTGGTCGTCAGTGAAGCGGCCGTGTGGGTGATGTGGCTGGTCGGAATGGTCGGCTCGCCGCGCCCGGAGTGGTATGCCTACTTCCACATTCAGAATTTCACGGTGGCGGCCATCATCAACGCACTGGCCTTGCGCTACTTCCTCGCCCGCCACCAGTTGCGCCAGCGCACCCTGTCCGAGGCGCGCGCCAAGATCGAGGTGCTGCGCTCGCGCATCCGTCCGCACTTCCTGTTCAACACCATGAACATCATCGCCAGCCTGATCCGCAGCGCCCCGGACAAGGCCGAGACCGCGGTGGTGGACATGGCCGACCTGTTTCGCAGCATGCTCGCGGACAGCGAGAACCTGGTGCCGGTGGGCAATGAGGTCGCGATCGCCAAGAAATATCTCGATATCGAAATGCTGCGTCTCGACAACCGCCTGCGCGTGGACTGGCACGTCGGCAAGTTCCCGCGCAAGGCGGTGATGCCGATCCTGATCTTGCAACCGTTGCTGGAGAATGCCATCCAGCATGGCATCGAGCCGATCCCGACCGGCGGAACGATCGACGTGCAGCTGCGGGAAGAAAACGACATTATTCATATTCTGGTCACGAACCCGCTGCCGCGCGCGCGGTCCAAGCCGCCGATGGGAACGAGGCGAGGGCCGCGCGACATGGACGTCGCGTCTGCGGCTTCGGCAGCAACGCCGTTGCCGAGCGAACGAGCCCTGGACAACCTGCGCCTGCGCCTGGAAAGCCACTATGGCAAGGCGGCGCGCATCGAAATCGTGCAGGAACCGGAACGCTTCAGCGTGGCGGTGGAAATTCCAATTCGCGGAGAAACAGCATGAGAGTATTGATCGTGGACGATGAAAAACTGGCGCGCGACCGTTTGCGCGAATTGCTCAACGAGATCGGCGGGCACACCGTGGTCGGCGAGGGCACGAATGGCAACGAGGCCGTGGAAAAGGCCGCGGAGCTCAACCCGGACGTGGTGCTGACCGACATCCGCATGCCGCGCATGGACGGACTGGAGGCGGCCATGCACCTCATGGGCATGGAAAATCCGCCGATGGTCATTTTCACCACCGCCTACGACCAGCACGCGCTGCACGCCTTCGAGGTGAATGCCGTCGACTATCTGCTCAAGCCGATCCGCAAGGACCGGCTGGCGGCGGCGCTTGATAAGGCCAAGAAGCTCACCCTGCAGCAGTTGCATGAAATCAATCAGGCGCAGGAGACGCCGCAGGCGCGCACCCACATCAGCGTGCACCTGCGTGGCAACATCCGCCTGGTGCCGGTGCAGGACATCCTGTATTTCATGGCCGACAGCAAATACGTCACGGTGCGCACCACGGGCGAGGAACACCTGATCGAGGATTCGCTGGTCAACCTGGAAAAGGAGTTCGGGGAAAAGGTGTTCCTGCGCGTCCACCGCAACGCACTGGTCGCCACCAGCTACATCAAGGGCATCGAGAAAAGCACGGCCGGCAACTGGCAGGTGGCGCTCACCGGTCTGGAGAA
>DATEYP010000273.1:0-16655 GCA_035256085.1 Acidiferrobacterales bacterium | reverse complement strand
CAAGCTTGCCATGGTCGTGCCGGGCTCGGGCCTGGTGAAGACCCAGGCCGAGCAGGAAGGCCTCGACAGGATATTCAAGGAGGCCGGTTTCGAATGGCGCGAGCCCGGCTGCTCGATGTGCCTGGCCATGAACGCCGACCGACTGGAGCCGGGTGAACGCTGCGCCTCGACCTCGAATCGCAACTTCGAGGGTCGCCAGGGCGCCGGCGGCCGCACCCATCTGGTCAGTCCGGCCATGGCCGCGGCAGCGGCGATCGCCGGGCATTTTGTCGATGTAAGAGAGTTGTAAAACCCAACGCAAAGACGCGAAGGCGCAAAGGGCGCAAAGATGATTTCTGTTATTGGGCCTTGTCTTTCTTCGCGTCTTTGCGCCTTTGCGTTGAGTCTTTAAAAAAGAGATTATGAATAGATTCGAGAAACTCACAGGTTTGGTGGCGCCGCTCGATCGCGCCAATGTCGACACCGACGCCATCATCCCCAAGCAGTACCTGAAATCCATCCAGCGCACCGGCTTCGGGCCGGCCCTGTTTGACGACTGGCGCTATCTCGATCCGGGTGAGCCGGGCATGGACCACAGCCAGCGCCGCCCCAATCCGGAGTTCGTGCTCAACCAGGTGCGCTACCAGGGCGCGCAAATCCTGCTGGCGCGCGATAACTTCGGTTGCGGCTCGTCGCGCGAGCACGCGCCGTGGGCGCTGGTGGATTACGGCTTCCGGGCGATTATCGCGCCGAGCTATGCCGACATTTTCTACAACAACAGCTTCAAGAACGGCCTGCTGCCGATCGTGCTGGAACGCGATGCCGTGGACCAGCTGTTCAAGGAGTGCGCGGCGACGCCGGGTTACCAGCTCACGGTGGACCTCGTGGCGCAGACAGTGACTTCGCCAACGGGTACGATATTCAAATTCGAGATCGACGCCTTTCGCCGGCACTGCCTGCTGAATGGACTCGATGACATCGGCTTGACGCTCCAGCATGTCGCGGAGATCAAGGCCTATGAAGAGCGGCGCCGGAAGGAAGCGCCATGGCTGTTTGGCAAGTGAACAAACCAAGGCAAAGATTGTTGGAACCACAGATGAACACAGATTGATGGATATGAAATTAATCCGTGTTCATCTGTGGCTACCGCCTTTCATTGCTTGAGTATTTCAAACTTCAGGATCGACGAATATGACCAAGAAGATCGCAGTATTGCCCGGTGACGGCATCGGCCCGGAAGTGACCGCCGCAGCGGTGCAGGTGCTGGAGCGGCTGCGCCAGGATTTCGGCCTAAAGATCGAAATGGAAACCGCCCCGGTGGGTGGTGCGGCCTACGACCAGCACAAACACCCGTTGCCGGAATCGACGCTGAAGCTCGCCAAACAGGCGGATGCCGTGTTGCTCGGCGCGGTGGGCGGAACCCAATACGATACCCTGCCGCGCGAGCTGCGCCCGGAGCGGGCGTTGCTCGGTTTGCGTTCCGAGCTGCAGCTGTTCGCCAACCTGCGCCCGGCGATACTCTACCCGCAGCTGGCCGCGGCCTCGACCCTGAAGCCGGAGATTGTTGCCGGGCTCGATCTGCTGATCGTGCGCGAACTCACCGGCGACATCTATTTCGGCGAGCCGCGCGGCGTGCGCACCCTGGCGAATGGCGAGCGCGAGGGTTACAACACCATGAAGTACGCCGAGCACGAGGTGGAGCGGGTGGCACGGGTCGGCTTCGAGGCGGCGCGCAAGCGCGGCAAAAAGCTCTGCTCAGTCGAGAAAGCCAATGTGCTCGAAACCTCGGGCCTGTGGCGTGAGGTGGTGATGCAGGTGGCGAAGGATTATCCGGACGTGGCGCTCAGCCATATGTATGTGGACAACGCCGCCATGCAGCTGGTGCGCGCCCCCAAGCAGTTCGACGTGATTGTCACCGGCAATATCTTCGGCGATATCCTGTCGGACGAGGCGGCCATGCTCACCGGTTCCATCGGCATGCTGCCCTCGGCGTCGCTGGATAGCGCCAACAAGGGTATGTACGAGCCGATTCACGGTT
This sequence comes from Acidiferrobacterales bacterium, assembly GCA_035256085.1. Classification (GTDB taxonomy): domain Bacteria; phylum Pseudomonadota; class Gammaproteobacteria; order Acidiferrobacterales; family UBA6901; genus UBA6901. The sequence goes on along the minus strand of DATEYP010000273.1, from coordinate 14,638 downwards.
CGGCGCCGGACATCGCCGGCCAGGGCATTGCCAATCCGCTCGCCACGATCCTGTCGGTGGCGATGCTGCTGCGCTACACCCTGAACGAGCCGGCCCTGGCCGAGCGTGTTGAAAGGGCGGTGTCCCGAGTGCTCGATCAGGGACTGCGCACCGGCGACATCCATACCGACGGCATGCGCAAGGTCGGCACGAACCAGATGGGCGACGCCGTGGTGGCGGCGCTTTGAAAAAACCTGCCGCAAAGGCGCAAAGTACGCAAAGGATTGCTTGATTAATTCTGCTTTTCTTTGCGTTCTCTGCGTCTTTGCGGCGAGAATTCATACTAGTTCTTTAAAGAGGTGGTGCAATGAAGCGGGTTGGCTTGGTGGGTTGGCGCGGCATGGTGGGCTCGGTGCTCATGGGCCGCATGCTGGAAGAGCAGGATTTCAAACATATCGATCCGGTGTTCTTCACTACATCGAACGTCGGTGGCCAGGGTCCGGCGATTGGCAAGGACGTGCCGCCGCTCAAGGATGCCAAGAGCGTCGACGAGCTGAAGGCCATGGACATCATCATCACCTGCCAGGGCGGCGATTACACGAGTGAGATCTTTCCGAAACTGCGCGCCGCCGGCTGGCAGGGTTACTGGATCGACGCGGCCTCGACCCTGCGCATGGACAAGGACGCGATCATCATCCTCGACCCGGTGAACCTGGATGTCATCAAGAATGGCATCCAGGCCGGCGTGAAGAACTACATCGGCGGCAACTGCACGGTGAGCCTCATGCTCATCGGTCTCGGTGGGCTGTTCCAGAAGGGGCTCATCGAGTGGATGACTTCCATGACCTATCAGGCCGCGTCCGGCGCCGGCGCGCAGAACATGCGCGAGCTGATCAGCCAGATGGGTGCCATTCATGCCTCGGTGAAAACCAAGCTCGACGACCCGGCCTCCGCCATTCTCGAAATCGACAAGACCGTGGCCGAAACCATCCACTCGGCCAGTTTCCCGAAGCAGAATTTCGGTGTACCGCTCGCCGGGTCACTGATTCCCTGGATCGACAAGCAGCTCGATAGCGGTCAGTCGAAAGAGGAATGGAAGGGCCAGGCCGAAACCAACAAAATTCTCGGGCGCGAGGCCAAGCCGATTCCGATCGACGGTCTGTGCGTGCGCATCGGCGCCATGCGCTGTCACAGTCAGGCGCTGACCATCAAGCTCACCAGGAACGTGCCGCTGGATGAGATCCACGGCATGTTGGCCGAGGCCAATCAGTGGGCCAAGGTAGTGCCGAATGACCGCGATATCTCGATGCGCGAACTCACCCCGGCGGCTGTCACCGGTACGCTGACCGTGCCGGTGGGCCGCCTGCGCAAGCTCAACATGGGACCGGAGTACCTGACCGCGTTCACCTGCGGTGACCAGCTGTTGTGGGGCGCGGCCGAGCCTCTGCGCCGCATGTTGCGAATCCTGATCGGGGCCTGAGCGCCGATCTCTTCGTTCTGTACACACGACCATCGATCAAGTACCGGTGGTCGTGTGTTTCTTGTCATTCTAAAAAAGGTGTTTAGCCGCAGATGAACGCAGATTAGTGCAAATGAACCATGTCATGGATGCGCCGAGATTCACTCTTTTGGTGGGCTGGCGAATACAGACAGCGCATTGAATATCCATGTATATCTGCGTTCATCTGCGGCTAACTGCCTTTTCTAGGTTCATTGTTCCTGCCCCCGAGGTATTCTCATGAGCACTACCTGTGATGTGGCGATCGTCGGCGCGACCGGGATCGTCGGTGAGGCCCTGCTCGCCGTCCTTGAAGAACGCGGGTTCCCGGTGGGCGAACTTTACCTGCTGGCGAGCGTGCGCTCGGCGGGTGGCAGCCAGGAATTCAAGGGACGGCATTACCGCATCGAAGAACTCGGCGGCTTCGATTTTTCCCGGGCGCAGATCGCCTTTTTCGCCGTCCCCAGCGTCGTGTCTAGGGAGCATGTGCCGCGGGCCGTTGCCGCCGGTTGTGTCGCCATCGACTGCAGCGCGGCGTTCCGTTACGAGCCGGATGTTCCACTGGTTATTCCGGAAGTGAATCCGCAGGCGATCGCCGCCTATCAGGACCGACGCATCATCGCCAACCCCGACCCCGCCACCATCCAGATGCTGGTGGCCCTCAAGCCACTCTACGATGCGGTCGGTATCGAGCGCATCGAGGTGTGTACCGGCGAGGCGGTATCCGGGCGCGGCAAGGCCGCGATCGGGGAGCTGGCCGGGCAGACCGCTGCGCTCCTGAATGGCCAGTCCATCGAACCGCAAGTCTTTCCGCGTCAGATCGCGTTCAACTGCCTGCCGCGCATTGATGTCCAGCTGGACAACGGCTATACAGAAAATGAGATGGAAGTCGTTTGGGCGACGCGCCGGATTCTGGCGGATAACGAGATTCGGGTGAACCCGACGGCATTTGTGCTGCCGGTGTTCTTCGGTTACTGCACCGCCCTGACTATCGAAACTTCCCGCCCGCTCGACGTTGCCGGTGCGCGGCGCCTGCTGGAAATGGCCCCCGGGGTGGTGGTCATGGATGGGCGGAAAACGGGCGATTTTCCAACACCTGTCGGGGTCGTCAATACGGATTCGGTGTATGTGGGCCGAATCCGCCAGGATATTTCCCATGCTCACGGCCTCAGTATGTGTGTGGTTGCGGATAATGCCCGCAAGGGGTCTGCCCAGAATGCCGTCCAGATCGCGGAAATATTGGTGAAAGCTTATTTGTAAGCTATAGTTACTTGTGCTTCGTAAAGATTATTACTACTATAGTTTCATAACTCCAAGTAACTTAAGCCTAACTTAAGCGTGTCACAGGATGAAAACGGGGGAAAGAGGCTGATGCATCAAGCGCATTTTGGTACCCGCTTGACACTGCGTCTTCTATTCACGGTGGCGCTGATTGCGACGCCGATGGCGGTGCAGGCTCTCGGGCTGGGACGTCTGACGGTGAACTCCGGTCTGGACGAACCGTTCAACGGTCAGATCGAACTTGTTTCACCGACCGCGCAGGAGATCAAGACCCTCAAGGCTGCGCTTGCCTCGCGTGCGGACTTCGATATTGCTGGCGTCGAACGCAACGCCTTTCTTTTCGAAATCACTTACACGGTCAAGCAGCATCCCAACGGACAGTACTACCTCAAGCTCGCCACCCACAAACCAGTGCGTGAGCCATTCCTGCATTTTCTAATTCAGGTCGATTGGAGCGGTGGACACCTGATTCGTGAATACAGTGCCTTGCTTGATCCACCGCAGTGGGTCAGTGGCGCTGCCGCCGAGATAAATGTTCCGGTCACCAGTGCTCCCGAAGTCGTTGCCGATGCCGACGTCGCGCCGGTGATTGAAACCGTGCCAGTTGCGGAAGCAGCGCCGATCGAAGAATTGCCGCCGTTGGGCACCACCGAGCAGAAGCCGGAGATTGCGGCGGAAGAGAAAGCCTCGTTGGCCGTCAGCGAGCCTGCTGCTCCGGTTGCAGTCCCGGCTGAAGTGCCAGCGGAAGTCCCGGCTAGCGCGCCGGCCGAGATTGCGGCCATACCCCAGCAAGAGGTTGCTCCTGTCCCAGAGGCCGCTCCTGTGGTGGCCGACAGCGCCGCAACGGTCGAACCCATACTGCCGTCAGCCGCGGCTCCAGCGACCGAACCGGAACCGGCTGTCGTGAGCCAACTTGCACCGGCACCGTTTGCCGAAGTACCCGCAGCTACCGGCACCGAGGCGGCGCGCGAGTATGGGCCGACCATTCAAGGCGATACGCTGACCCAGGTGGTGAAACAGCTGAATGTCGACAAAAGCCTGACCCCACAGCAGGTGATGCTCGCGCTGCTGCGCGCCAATCCATCGGCGTTCTTCGGGAATAACGTGAATAACCTCAAGACCGGCAAGATTCTCACCGTGCCGGAGCACGAGACTATCGTTGCAATTCCCAAGGCCCAGGCCGCGACGGAATACCGCGCCCAATACGACGCCTGGCAGGAGTACAAATTGAAACTTGCCGGCGCGAGCCGGGCTGTTGCGGTTGCCGAGGCCGAAGCACCCACGACGGCTGTGACGCCGGAGTCGAAGAAGGCTGAAGTGAAAAAATCCGAGAAAGCCGCCAAGACCAGAAAGCCGGGCAAGGACAAGCCGGTTGTGTCCGGCAAGGCAGAGCCGGTGGATTTGCTCAAGATCGTGCGTGCCAACCTGGAGCAGGAAGTGGCGGAGGAGAGTACGAAAACCCCGGGTGTCGAAACCAAAAAGGATGCCGGCAAGGAACAGCGCGTGCTGACGGAGCGCGTGGCCACTCTGGAAGAGGCCATCGAATCCAAGCAGATGCAAAACAAGGAAATGCGCGATCGCGTCGGCAAACTCCAGGAGCAGGTCAAGAATACCGAGCGTCTGGTTGAGCTGGAGAACAAGGCTCTCGCGCTCGCTCAGAAGCAGGCTGCAGAGAAACAGGCGGCCGAGGCTAAAGCGGCCGAGGCTAAAGCGGCCGCTGAGAGGCTGGCGCAGGAGAAGGCCGCCAAAGACAAGGCCGCGACGGATGCAGCCAAGGCCACAGAGGCTGCGGCAGCAAAGCCCGTAGAGGCTGCAAAGCCGACTGTCGAGGTGGCACCTGTCAAGAAACCCGCCATCGCGGCGAAACCGGCGCCCGCGCCGGCGGTGCCTGAAGAGGGCTTCTTGGATGGGATCATTGCCAGCGTCAGTGATAATCCGCTGACTTTGACCCTGTTTGCCGCACTGGGTGTCCTGGCCATCGGCGTGGGCGGGATGTACGCCTACCGGCGGCAACGTGCCTCACGCGAATTCTCCGAGAGCATATTGAGCAGCAGCCTGTCCAGCGAGGCCAGTATTACCGACACCAGCGGCCAGGCGGCGGCCAGCGATACTTCGTTCCTGAGCGATTTCAGTCAGGGCGGCATGGGCAATGTTCATACGGATGAAGTCGATCCGATTGCCGAAGCCGAGGTATATCTCGCCTATGGACGAGACGAACAGGCCGAGGAGATACTCAAGGACGCCATCGTCAAAGATCCAGCACGTCAAGAACTAAAAGGCAAGCTGCTCGAAATTTATTTCCAACGCAATGACGCCGCCGCATTTGAGACCCTGGCCGAGGAGTTGTATGCCGCGCTCGAAGGCAAGGGCGGCAAGGTCTGGGACAAGGCCGAAGAGATGGGTCGGAAGCTGAGTCCCACCAATCCCATGTTCCGCGGTGGGAAACCCGTGGCGCGCGGTTCCGCTGGGCCTGCAACCATGCTGGCGGATGAGCCGTCCACGGCACCGGTGACTTCGGGGCTCGATTTCAATATGGATTTCGATGCTCAGCAAACCGGAACCAGCGGAGCGCCGGCAGAGCCGTCATTTGACATGTCAATGGACATGGGTGCCGGTGCAGCACCGCCTGCCGCCGACAGCACTTCCAGCTTCGACATGGACTTCAATATCGGCGCACCCGAGACGTCCGATAGCTCGTCCACCATGATTGATTTCAATACATCGGGAACGACGGAGCTCACCAGTGGATTGGATTTCTCGACTTCCGGCAGTGGTCAGTCAGCTGGCGGAGAAACCGAGGAGTTTTCGCTCGGTGGGATGGGTGATTCCGTTGCTGAAATGGACGCTGTGCCATCGGCCGGCGCCGCAACGGAAGGCGGGCTGCCCGGCTGGGACGAGACAGCAACCAAACTCGACCTCGCCAAGGCCTATATCGACATGGGCGATTCCGAGGGCGCGCGCAGCATTCTCGACGAGGTCATGGCGGAAGGCAACGATTCCCAGAAGCAACAGGCCAAGAGCCTCGTGGCACAGATTGCCGCCTGAGGGTGTCCGCACCGTATTAGTACCTTCACCGCATGTAAACAACGCCCTGGCCGTCACGTCCGGGGCGTTTTTCTTTTCAGCGTCTGAAATACGCAAGGATACGGATTCTTCTCGTCGGCCGGGTGCGACACCGTTACCGTTACGCGCCATTTCGTCAGGTCAAAATCCGGAAACCAGGCATCGCCCTCGATATCGGCCTCTATCAGTGTCACATAAAGGAGATCGGCGTGAGGCAGCATCTGGGCGTACAGTTTCTCCCCGCCGATCACAAATATGTGGGGGTCGTATGTCCGCGCATGCCGGGCGGCCAGTGCAAGCGCTTCATCCAGAGAATGGGCCACGAGGCAGCCTTGCGCCGTGTAATGACGATTCGAGGTGATAACGATGTTGGTACGGCCCGGCAGCGGACGGCCGAGCGACTCAAAAGTCTTGCGGCCCATGAGTACCGGGTGTCCGGTCGTCAACTCGCGGAAATGCCGCATGTCCGCGGGCAGATGCCAGGGAAGTGTGTTGGCGCGGCCGATGACACGGTTGCGCGCCATCGCCCAGATGAGCGCGATACGTGGTCGTACGGTGGTCACGTTGTAAACTGTTCCTGCGTTTGTCCAGTGAATGAGGCTTCATTCACCGGCGGCTTCGCGCCCTGTATTCCCGCCATCAGTGAATGAGGCTTTCTTCACTGTCATACCGCGACCGGCGCCTTGATGGCGGGGTGCGGGTCGTAGTTCAGCAATTCAAAATCATTGAATTGAAAATCAAAGATCGAGCGCACCTCGGGATTGAGGCGCATGCTAGGCAATGGCCGCGGTGCGCGCACCAGTTGCGTGCGCGCCTGTTCGAAGTGGTTGCTGTAGAGATGCGCATCGCCGAGGGTATGAATGAAATCGCCGGGTTTGAGTCCGGTCACCTGCGCCACCATCAGTGTGAGCAGGGCATAGGAGGCGATATTGAACGGCACACCAAGGAAAATGTCGGCGCTGCGCTGGTAGAGTTGACAGGAGAGCCGCCCGTCCGCCACGTAGAACTGGAAGAAGGCATGGCACGGCGGTAACGCCATGCGATCTATCTCGCCCACATTCCAGGCACTCACAATCAGACGACGGGAATTCGGGTTTTCGCTGATTTCGCGCACCACGGCGCCGATCTGGTCGATGTGCCGGCCATCTGCACTCGGCCAGCTGCGCCATTGCGAACCGTATACCGGTCCGAGTTCGCCGTTTTCATCCGCCCACTCATCCCAGATCGTCACACCATTTTCACGCAGGTAGCGAATGTTGGTTTCGCCACGCAGGAACCACAGGAGTTCATGGATGATCGACCGCAGGTGCACTTTTTTAGTGGTGAGCAGCGGGAAGCCTTGGCCCAGGTCGAAGCGCATCTGATGGCCGAATACGCTGCGGGTACCGGTGCCGGTGCGGTCGCCCTTGACGGTGCCGTGCTCCAGCACGTATTGCATGAGATCGAGATATTGGCGCATGCCGGCATTCTCACCGATCCGTCGATGGATGTTAAGGCGGGTGTTTCGGGAATTGATGAGCGCCAGGGTCGGCACGTAGCTGCCGTCCGTCGGAAAAACAGTACAGGCTGCGCATCCCGGCATCGCGTTTGCGCCGGTTCCGGAAGTAGAATCGGACGTTTCGGAAAGAACGCCAAGGCCTGAGGTATCACTGGATGGAAAATTATTTTTTTATGCGAACCGTGCTCAACTGGCTGGCTGAACCGCGCCGGTTCAATCGCCTGCTGGCGATCACGCTGCGCGTGCTGGCCGCGCTGATTGTGCCATTCAGCCTCGTGACCTTCTTCAAGGCCGGTAAGGTGATTTTCGCGCTACCGGCGAGCGGCATTCTCGGCGGTGTTGTCTTCCAGATCTTTTTCGTATTGGCGGTCTACGCCGTGGTGCATGGTCTGTTCATCCGCGCCCGGAATATCGACGCCCTGCCGGGGGGCGAATACAACATGTTTCCCCTGGCCGCGATCCTGATCCGTGCGGCGGGTGAATCAATGGCGGCGTTCATCAGCCTGGTCGCCGTGGGCGGGGGGATCTATGTCTGGTTTACCGGCAAGGGCATTGGCACCATCCTCAATCCGCCACCGAAATTCCTGCCGCTGTTCGGTGACGCGACGTTCATGGGCGGTATCGAGTTCATGGTCGGTGGTGTGCTGAGCGCTATTCTGGTGGTCGTCGTCACTTATCTCGCCGCCGAGGGTCTGCAGCTGCTGGGTAAGACAGCCGGGCGGATGCAGGCATCCCAGCGCACGCAGAGTGAACCCAGTGAACCTACTTTGTCCAACGAGCCAAGTTTGCGGCTGCGCTCCGGTACCGGCTCCTGAACTGCTGCCACGCCGGGCACTGAAACGCGGATGTCTAGGGAGAGCGTGACACTTCGTCGAATATCGCGAGCACGTCTTTTTCCCAGACTCCAAAACGTTTGAGCAACTCCGGTTTGTTGAAAAACTCGCCAAGTTTGAGCGGGTCAGTGGTCAGTACCAGTGTGTCATCGCCCTCCGCAAATACGACGATCGTGAGCGGCAGATATGGGATGAGCTCCGGGTAGGCCGCAGACAGCTCGCGGATCTCCGACTGCTTTCCGAAGAACACAATGCGGTACTCCGCGGTCTTGAATCCGCTGGCCGTCAGGCCAACGTCCACGCGCTGCACGCGTGACACCACATAACCCTTCGCGCGTATCGTTTCCTGCAAGTTGTTCATGGCCTCCGGAAATGGCCGGGTGATGCGCGCCATCAGCAGCTCCTCGGCCGCTGCAGCGTGATTTAGGCTGAGCACCACAAGCAGGGCCAGCAGGCGGAACCTGCTCACAGGACGGTCTCCTCGAGGATATCGAGATAGATCTGGTGCATTTGCTCGCACATTTCATTGAGCTCGGCATTATTAAAGATGCGGCTCAGGCGTTTGGGATTGATGCTCATGACCAGTACTTTGTCGGCCTGTTGCACGACCGTGATGCGGCAGGGCAGGAACAGGCCGACGCGCGGATCCACCTTGAGCGCCTCATTCAGGAAGTTGAAGTCGCAGGAATAGACGATTTTCTGCCGTTGGTTTTCCTTGCCTTCCTCCACAAATCCCTGATCAAGTGTCTGTACGCGGATCAGGCGCATATTGGCAGCGCCGACTGCGGCCTGGACCTTTTCCACAGTTTCCTCGACTGAGTAGGGCGATACCCGCACCAGCACCGGCGATTCGCTCTCCAGTACGCGCGCGCTTGACGGGGGCGGCAGTTGCTCGAAGGCGCGCACGTGGGCCACGATGTCGTCGATGTCGCGTTCCTTGAGGCCCTGTTCCAGGAATGAGCGCATCGGTGTGCCTTCGCGACCGTACAGAAGCGCCGTTTTAATCAGGGTATCGGAGGCGGCTGCCAGGAAACCGGGGTTATTGAGGGCCGGGGCCAGGATCGGCGCGCTGCGCGGCCTTGACAGGGTGACACCGGTGCCGTGCCCGCCTTCGCCGTTGGCGCCATGGCAGGCAGCGCAGTGGCGTTTGTAGAGCGTCTTGCCGCGTGCGGCATTGCCGGCGATCCGGAGCGGCGAGTGCGTCGGTGGCCGCTTCTGTCCCGGCCAGCGGCGGATATGCGCAACAATGGCGGCCACCTCGGCGTCTGTGAGTTGGGTGAAGGCCGGCATGACCCGCCCGGGGCGGCCGAGGCGCACCGTTTTATGCAGGTAGGCGTCATCGACACTCGAAAGAAAGGCGGGCAGGGCAAGCGGCACGCCGACACCGCCACTGCCGTCCGCGCCATGGCAGGCGGAGCAGCGCTGCGCATACAGACGCGCCCCGTCCGGTTTGGCAGGCGATTCGGCGGCCATGGCTGTATTGGCGCCAAGGAATAGCAGCGGGGCCAGTAAGGCCGGAATACGGAACATATTTTGGCGAACCTGGAAGCCGGCAATGGGAATTACTGTGTGTACGTTTTACACTCTGATGCAGATTTAGTATAGGGACGCATCGTGAAGGTAGAAATCAAATCAAGTTTGCAGCACGGCAGGGGTGTATTCGCGCACGAGAAGATTCTTGTTGGCGAATCCATACTGACGTTTTCCGGCCCGCTGCTGAATCGCGCCGACATTCGCGAGGAGGAATATCATCTGCAAGTTGGTGCGGACCTGTATTTTGGCGCGTCCGGTGAAGCGGATGATTATGTGAATCACTCCTGCGAACCAAACGCGGGTTTTCGCGACGGTCTTGAGCTCGTCGCGCGGCGCGATATCAGCACGGGGGAGGAAATTACCTGGGATTACAGCACGGCGATCGACGAGGACGATTTTCCGGGATTTGCCTGTTGCTGCGGCGCCACGGCCTGCCGTGGCACGGTGCGCTCCTTCCGCGATCTCGATCCCGACATTCGCGAGCGATTGCGCGGCTGGCTGCTGCCCTATTTGCGCGAAAAATATTTTCCCTAACGCTACGCGCGCGGACGGAACAGACGCACATCGCGGCGCTTGAACAGCGGAATGATGAGCATGCCGGCGACAAACCCGCCGGCATGCGCGCCGAAGGCGACCCCCGGCTGGTTCGGGTCGGCCAGCAGGGTGCTCAACAGTTGCAGCAGAAACCAGAAGCCCAGCACCAACATCGCCGGCAGATGCAGCATGCGCGAAAAGATGCCGAGCGGTATCAACACCAGCACGCGTGCGTGCGGATAGAGCAGCAGATAGGCCCCAAGCACGCCGGAGATGGCCCCACTGGCGCCGATCATCGGGATGGTCGAGTCCGGCGCCGGCACGGCCTGCGCCAGCACCGCGGCTACGCCGCACAGCAGATAGAACAGCACGAAACGCCCATGACCCATGGCATCTTCCACGTTGTTGCCGAAAATCCACAGGTACAGCATGTTGCCGATGAGATGCATCCAGCCGCCATGCAGGAACATCGAGGTGACGACAGTCAGCGCGGCCGGTACTTGCATGAATTCCGGGGACAGGACCTGTTTGCCGAACAATGCCGCCGGCTTGACGCCGAGCGCCAGAATCATCGCTTCGGCCTGCGCACCGAGAGTCAGCTGCCAGAAAAAGGTCAGCGTGCAGAGCACAATCAGACCGACGGTAATGACCGGTTTGAGGGTGGCGGGATTGTCGTCACGCAGCGGAATCATCGTCAGTCCATATTCTTAGAAAAACAGTCAGCCGCAGATGAACGCAGATATTCAATATGCTGCCGGTATTCGCCAGCCCGCCAAAAGGGTGAATGGCCTCGGTGTATCCATGGTGCGATTCATTTGCATTAATCTGCGTTCATCTGTGGCTAAACGCTGTTCTTAGAATAATTGATTTTCACCAGCTCTCCGAGCTTCCCTTATCCCAGTCCTTCAATACGGCGAGCGGATCCTGGCGATAGAAGGCAACGAGCTGCCGATAGACCTCCGGGAAGCCGGATTGTACAACCAGGGGCGCGAGGAAAAAGGCTTCGCTCAACACGGCGAAAAACTCCGCCGGACTTTCGCCGGCGTAGTCATCGATGCATACCGGTTCGCCGCGGTCGAGGGCGGCGCACAGTTGCCCGTAGGCCGCTTGAAAGGCGTGCGCCCATGCCGTCCTGGACAAACCCGGCGGCAACGGCGGGCAGCCGTCGGCAGCGCCGTCGCGCATATCGAGTTTGTGGGCGAACTCGTGCAGCACGATGTTGGTATGCGCGTCCGACGGCGCGACGGCGGCATCCCAGGAGAGAATCACCGGCCCCTGCTCCCAGGATTCGCCGGACAGTTCTTCATGCCAGTGGTGCACCACCCCGGTTTCATCCACATGCTCTTTGGAAACACGGAAATCACCCGGGTAAAGAATGACAGCTTGCCAGCCCGCGTAGTAGTCGAAATCGAGATTCAGGATCAACAGGCAGGCCTGCAGCGCAACGTGCACCCGCATGGCGTCGGTGACGCGCAGGCCGGCAGCGCCTTCGAACGACTTGGCACGCAGAAATCGTAATGCCAGCTTGCGCAAGCGTGCCTGCGTATCCGCATCCAGCGCCTGGCAATAAGGCAGGTGCACGAGCGCTGCCTGCCAGAGGTCATCCGGTATCGCCGGTCGCGACTTGAGCGGCCGCCACAGGTTACGCCACGTCCACATATTGGAAGTACAGCTAGCGCGACGTGCCGCGTAGATAATCGATGGCGAGACGCTTGCCGATTTCCACCGACGGCTGGTCGAGCGGATTGATGCCGTACAGGAGTCCGGCATAAATGGTGGTGCGCTGATAGAGGTCGATGAGCTGACCGAGTACGTGCGCATTCAGCGCCGGCAGGTGGATGGACATGTTGGGGTGCCCGGTATCGGTGATAACCTGGCGCGTGGCGCGGAACTCGGCATCGAGCACCTCCGCCATGCTCCGGCCGGCGAGAAACGGAAAATGCGGCACGTCGACACTGTCCAGTGGGACGGGCAGATCGACCTCGCAGGTTTCGAGCTGGATGAAGGTAAAAAACTTGTCATGACGCGATTCCAGGTACATCTGCAGCTGGCTGTGCTGGTCGATCGCGCCCATGGCGCGCACCGGCAGGGTGCCGGCCGGCGTGCTACCCGGGCGCGTGCGATCCCATTTGCCGAGCGATTCCGCCCACAGCTGGCAGTACCAGTCCACAAACAACTGCAGACGGCCGATGTACGGCATCATCACGGCGGTGCGCTTGCTGTGGTGTGTATCCAGCAAAACGCAGAGCGCGGCCATCTCGAGGGCCGGGTTGGAGGCGATGTCCGCATTGGCGCAGCGTGCCGCATTGTCGGCCGCACCCTGGAGCAGTGCCTCGATGTCTGCACCGAGCACCGCCAGCGGGACTAGCCCGACTGGCGAAAGTACCGAATAACGCCCACCGACCTGCGGTGGCACCGGCAGGGAGGGCAGACCTTCACGTTCCGCCAGCCCCCGTAGCCAGCCGCTCTTCGGATCGGTGATGACCCACTGGTGGCGGGTCGCTTTCTTTCTGCCCAGCTGCCGGGTGAGCCAGTCGCGCAAAATCAGGTACTGCACGACGGTTTCAATCGTGCCGCCGGATTTGCTGATGCACAGAACCGCAGTGGACCCGGCATCGAGGCTGGATAGCAGGTGCTGCAGAAAATAAGGGTCAATATTCTCAACGAAATACAACTGCGGTGTGCCGGCGATGGCCGATTGTGGCTGCAACGCCTGTTGTAGTGCCTTGGCGCCCAGACTTGAGCCGCCGATACCGATCACCAGCACATTCTGGTGTCGACGCAGGTCGGAAGCCATTTGCTGAATGTGCGACAGTTGCGCCGGCATTTCGTGCGCAAGATTTAGCGCCGCATAATCGGCATCAAGGCCGCCGTCGCTGCCGTCCTGAACGCGCCGTTGGGCCTGCTCGATGTCCCTGGCCTTGGCGGCCAGCTCTGCGCGACTGATGCCTTCGCGACCGACGCCTTCCATGTAGAAGTTGTCCGTGTCGATGATCAGCTGTTTGGTCTGGAAACCGCCGCGAAGATTCTTGTTATCGGATGACATGGGTTTCTTGTGCAGGCACGATACGGATCACAACTATAGCTTCGTGTCATATGCCTTGGCGAGGGGTCGCTGGGTGAGGCACCCAATTTCTGTGGTAGAGGTGTGCCGAACCGGATTTATTTCTGTAATTGATGCTAGGCAATGCATTCCGTCTCTGTATAATTCCGCGCCGGGCATGGTGCCCGCATTTATACTTCCTTGGAGATTTAGATATGAAGAAGATTCTGGTTCTGTCCGTATTCCTTGCCGTACTTGTGGGTTGCCAGCAGAAAGAAGCCCCGAAAGCCGCTGCTCCGGCCCCGGCAACGGCCCCGGCAGCTGCTGAGGCCCCGGCCGCCGCTCCGGCCCCGGCCGCCGCCCCGGACAAGAAGTAATCGCTGTACGCGGTTCGGGCATGCCCCTCGATTGAGGGGCATGCCTGCCCTTTCATGTATGCAGGCGCTCGTCCGAGGCTTCGAGCGTGTTAAGCAGCAGGGTGGCCACGGTCATCGGTCCCACTCCACCCGGAACTGGCGTGATCCAGCTCGCCCGTTCCTTGGCCTTGTCGAATTCTATATCCCCTACCAGTCGGCCATCCGCCAGGCGGTTGATGCCGACGTCAATGACGACCGCACCGGATTTTATCCAGCTTCCCTTAACCAGCCCCGGTTTGCCAACAGCCACAACCAGAATGTCGGCGCGCCCAACCTGATCAGCCAGGTTTTGTGTAAAACGGTGGCAGATGGTCACGGTGCAGCCAGCCAGCAGCAGTTCCAGCGCCATGGGCCGGCCAACATGGTTGGAGGCACCGACCACCACGGCATGGCTGCCGAGAATGGGCTGGTCCGTGCTCTCCAGCAGCTTCATCACGCCGTGCGGCGTACAGGAGCGCAGCAGCGGCAGGCGCACTGCAAGCCGGCCGATGTTGTAGGGATGAAAACCGTCCACGTCCTTGGTCGTGTGGATGCGTTCAATCACCGTTTCGGTGTCGATGTGCGCCGGTAGCGGTAGTTGCACCAGGATGCCATCGACGTGCTGGTCGGCATTGAGTCTGTCGATCAGCGTCAATAGTTCTGCCTGTGTAATTTTTTCCGGTAAATCGTACGAAAATGAAATGATGCCTGCCTTTTCGCAGGCCTGACGCTTGTTGCGCACATAGACCTGCGAGGCGGGATGGGTACCGACCATGATCACGGCCAGCCCGGGGGCGCCGACGCCGGCGGCGAGCTTGTGCTGTACACGTTCGTGCACCTGCGTCAGCAGATTGGCGGCGATGGCCTTGCCGTCGATGAGGCGCGCGCTCACAGGAGGGAATTGGCGGTGGGGTTCACGGCGCGCATGATCGCACGCCTGCGCGTTCTGCGCCAAGGCCGCAGAAATCGCCGTTTGGCCCA
>DATEYP010000272.1:0-6388 GCA_035256085.1 Acidiferrobacterales bacterium | reverse complement strand
ATCAACGCAGGTAGGCTTCCGTGACGTAGCGCCGCATCATCCGGTGGCTGTTGAAGAACGAGGCGTTCTTGGCGATCGCGCCTTTCATCACCGCGATCCACTTGGCGCGATCCGCGTAGTAGTAGAGCGGCAGCACCACCTGCTCGAGCTTGTCGTAGAGCGCGCCGGCATCGTGGTCGTTGGCCCCGTCGGAGGAACGTCCGATCGCCCAGCCGGTAATGTTCTCGATGCAGCCCTCGATCCACCAGCCGTCCAGCACCGACAGGTTCGGAACGCCGTTGAACGCCGCCTTCATGCCGCTTGTGCCGGACGCCTCGAATGGCCGAAGCGGGGTGTTCAGCCAGACATCGACACCCGCGACCATGTCCAGTGCCACATCCATGTCGTAGTTCGGAATGAATACCACCGCAAGCGCGCCGGCCAGCGCGCGGATGTGGCGATGCAGTTCGGCGATCGCCCGCTTGCCGGTCTCGTCGCGCGGATGCGCCTTGCCGGCGAGCACCACCTGGAACGGCCACTGCCCGGCGATTGCCTTGAGGCGGGCGAGATCGTTAAACAGAAGTTCGGGGCGCTTGTACGCGGTCATGCGCCGCGCGAAACCGAGGATCGGAATTTTCTGGTGCAGCGTGACGCCGCACTGTCGCTGGATGCGCGCGATCAGCGTCTGTTTGGCCTCCATGTGCGCCTGCCAGATCTCGGCATCGGCGATGCAGCAGTCGGCGCGCACCAGCAGCTCCGGCTCGTGACACCAGCCGGGCAGGCGCTTGTCGTACAGCCGCGCAAAACCGGGTGCGGTCCAGGTCGACGGATGCACACCGTTGGTAATCGCCCGTACCGAGTAACCCGGAAACAGGCCGCGTGACACCTCGGCGTGGCGCTTGGCGACGCCGTTGACGTAATCGCTGAGATTGAGTGCGAGTCGCGTCATGTTGAGCCGCTGGTCACCGGCAAACCGTCGCAGCAGTTCCGGCTCGATGAAGTTGCCAAGCGTTGCGTCCACCAGCTGGTAGGAAAACTGGTCGTGCCCGGCCTCGACTGGCGTGTGCGTGGTGAAGTTGCAGAGTTCACGCACCCGCGGGATATCGTAACGCGCCTCGCCCGGGCGCACGTCCTCGGGCGAGTAGGCCTGTTCATGCAGCAGCTGCAGCGTGAGTAGCGCCGAGTGGCCTTCGTTCATGTGGTATTGCTGGATGTGAAAACCGATTGCGCGCAGCATGCGCACCCCGCCGATTCCGAGGACGATTTCCTGCTTGAGTCGATAGGCCTCGTCGCCGCCGTACAGGTTATCGGTGATGACGCGATCGTCGGGATGGTTCTCGGGAAAATTGGTGTCGAGCATGATCACCGGCTGACGGCCGCCGCGCGGCGCCTGCAGGATATACAGCCAGCCGCCGACCCACACGTCCCGCCCGGAAACCGGCACCGTGACCTTGGCGCGCAACGTCTTGCAGTGCTGTGCCGGATCCCAGGGGTCCGGCGCTTCGTGCTGGCGGCCGTCGGCGTCGATCTCCTGGCGGAAGTAACCCTGACGGCTGACCAGGCTCACCGCCACCAGCGGCAGGCTCAGATCGGCGGCGGTCCGCACGGTGTCGCCGGCCAGCACACCGAGACCGCCGCTGTAAGTCGGTATATCGGCGCGCAGCGCGATCTCCATCGTGAAGTACGCGATGCGCGGGATTTGCAGAAAATCATCGAGACCGGGCATGGTTATTGTTGATGCATCGCCTGTTCAGCGTTCAAATCAAAACCCGTTGGTGGATTTTTCGCTAACTGCTGAATACTAGCAACTATTGCGTTATGCGTTGACCCGGGTTTCGGGGCGGTGGTGTTCGAAGTCGAATTTCAGCGATGTTTGCCGGCCCGCCGCCTTGGCTGCGCAGCGTGTTTTGGCACCGGTTCCTGCGGTTCATCCTTGTCCATGAGAATGCGGTGCGCCGGGCCTTCGAGGTCGTCGAACTGGCCGGATTTCGATGCCCAGACAAAACCGGCAACCATGGCCGCCACCAGCAGGATGGCGATGGGGATGAGCAGGTAGAGGATTTCCATGTTACGAACGCGCGGAAACGGCAGGCAGTGTAGCACGCGCCGTGCGCTCGCCCAGGCGCAAGGCATTCGCCACCACGATCAGCGAACTGGCCGACATGCCGAGCGCCGCCATCCACGGGGCTACCAGACCGAAGGCGGCGAACGGCAGGGCGATGAGATTGTAGCCGACCGCCCAGGCCATGTTCTGGCGGATGATGCGCAGGGTCTTGCTCGCCACCCGCACGGCCTCGGCCAGATGCGGCAGGTGTTCGGAAAGCAGGATCATGTCGGCCGAGGCGGCGGCGATCTGCGTGCCGCCGCCCATGGCCACGGACACGTGCGCCGCGGCCAGCGCCGCCGCGTCGTTCACGCCGTCACCCACCATGGCCACGATGGCGCCCTGACCGGCGAGCGCGTGTACGCGCGCGAGCTTGTCCTGCGGGCGCAGATCGGCCTCGACTTCGCGGATGCCGGTCTCGCGCGCGACGCGCTCGGCCGCGCCGGGATGATCACCGGTGAGCAGCAGCACGCGCTTGCCGTAATGCTGAAGCTCCGCAACCAGCGTCTTGGCGCCGGCGCGCACCTCGTCACCGATCACGAAGGCGGCAAGCAGCTGCCGGGCGTCGCTCAACAGCACCAGGGTATTGCCGCCGGCGCGCAGGGGCGCCAGCGCATCGTCGTGCACAGGAATGCCGGCGGCTTCGCGCAAGAAAGCAGCCGTGCCGAGAAAGTATCGCTGGCCGTTGATTGCACCGCTCAGGCCTGCGCCCGGCGTGCTGGCCACGTCGGTCGCGGTATGACGACATTCATCCACCGTTGCGCGCAGGGCGCGCGCGATCGGGTGTTCGGAATGCTGTTCCAGCGCCGCGGCCAGCGCCAGGCACTCGCTGGCGCCCGATGGCGTGTAGGTGTGCGTGTCGAGCAGGTGCAGCCGGCCATGGGTAAGCGTGCCGGTTTTGTCGAACACGAAGGTGGTGGCGCGTGCCAGCGTCTCGAGTGCGTGCCCGCGCGTCGTGACCAGACCGCGGCGCATCAGGCGGCCGGTGGCGGCGGTGATCGCCGTGGGGGTCGCGAGCGACAGGGCGCACGGACAAGTCACGACCAGCACGGCAAGCGTGATCGGCAGCCAGCGCGCCGGGTCGTAGAGAAGCCAGAACAGTGCGACACCGGCGGCCAGCAGCAGCACGCGCGCCACGAACCAGGTGGCGGCGCGGTCGGCGGCCGCGGCGATCGCCGGTTTCTCGGTCTGGGCGCGATCCAGCAGGCGCAGGATGGCGGACAGCACCGTGTCCTCGCCGGTTTTGTCGACGCGCATGGTGAGCGGGCTTTCGATATTGATGCTGCCGCCGACCAGTACCGCACCCGGCGCTTTTGCCAGCGGCAGGCTCTCACCGGTGAGCAGCGATTCATCCACGCTCGAGCGGCCGTCGTGCACGTGTCCGTCCGCCGGGATGCTCTCGCCCGGACGCACCAGTACCAGATCGCCGCTGTGCAGTTCGCTGGCCGGTACTGCTTCGGTCTTATATGTAGATGTTGTCGGCTCGCCTCGATCAATGTAAAGATTCTCACCAACTTCCCCTCTCCCTAGTGAATGGGGCTTCATTCGATAGGGCAAAGGGTGAGGGCCCGCTTGCGGGAGAGGGAATGAGGGTGAGGGCTTCGGTTTAACCCCCTCACCCTCGCCCTCTCCCCCGCTCGCGGGGGAGAGGGGATCAAAAATAAGGCGCGTGGCGGTAACGGGCAGCATGTGCACCAGCGCCTCGGAGACCTCGGCGGCGCGCTTGCGGCCGGCCAGCTCGAAGTAGCGGCCGGTGAGCAGGAAGAACACGAACATCACCACCGAGTCGTAATATACCTCGCCAACTCCGGTGTGCGTCGCCCAGACACTGCCGGCAAAGGCGATCACGAGGCCGAGCGACACGGGCACATCCATGCCGACACGTTTCTGTCGCAGGTCGCGCCAGGCGCTTTGAAAGAACGGTTGCGCTGAGTAGCCAAGCACCGGCAGGGCGAGAACCAGGCTGAGCCAGTGAAACAGGTTTCTATATTCGGCCTCGATACCGGTAAAGGCGCCGGCGTACAGCGCCACCGCCAGGATCATTACCTGCATGCCGAAGGCCGCCGCCACCGCCAGCCGCCGCAACTGCAGGCGGCGCTCGCGTTCGAGAATATCCTGGGCGCGGCCCGGATCGTACGGGTGGGCGAGGTAGCCGATTTCGCTGACTGCCTGCAGGATGCGGCTCAGGCGAATCTGCGACTCATCCCAACGAACGCGCGCGCGGTGCGTGGCGTAATTGATGGATACCGCCAGCACACCCGGCAGCCTGGCAAGATGCTTTTCATTGAGCCAGACACAGGCGGCGCATACCATGCCTTCGAGAATCAGCGACGCCTCGCGCACGTCGCCGTCCACGTTCTGCACAAATGTTTTTTGCACGGCCGGGTTGTCGTAAACCGCGACCTGGCGCAAGAATTCAGGTACAAGCTCGCGCACGGTGGGCACGGCATTAGTACGATAACGGTAATAGTCGATGAGCCCGTCGGCGACTATGGCCTGCGCCACGGCCTGGCAGCCACGGCAGCACATCGGTTGTGCGGTCCGATCGATTTCCACCTTCAATTCCACGCCACGTGGCACCGGCAGGCCGCAGTGGTAACAGACGCAGGCGTGGTTGCTGGAAGGCGGCAGGGCGGAAATGGTTTTTGAATTCATCGGGTTAGCATTTCGCACCAGAGCAGGCGGCGGGCGCATCCGCATCGGATTGACCAGCAGCGGCACCGGGTTGTGCCATAATAACCCGGTATTAGATCTGGCCGGGCGGCGATATCTTATTTCAGACCCTAACAGCGGTCGTGCCTGCGCCAGTCATTATTATATGGATTCCTGCACCGTCATGAATGAGCCTGAACCGAATCGCAACAGTGTTGCCCAGACCCAGTCTCCGCCTGACAAGGTGGCCTGTCAGGACTGCAGCCTGTTCCAGTTATGCCTGCCGGTGGGTATCGACCAGAGCGATCTTGCCGAGGTCGACCGTATCATCAAGCGTCGCCGTCCGATCCAGCGTGGTGACCCGTTGTTTGCAACCGGCGACAAGTTTCGCTCCATTTACGCCGTGCGTTCCGGCTCACTCAAAACATCCGTGCTCACCGAGGACGGACGCGAGCAGGTGACCGGATTCTTTCTGCCCGGGGAGATTGTCGGGCTCGATGCCATTGGGACCGGTGTGCACACCTGCGCCGCACGCGCACTGGAAACCACCAGTGTGTGCGAAATTCCGTATGACGAGATTGAGGCCATTGGTGTGCGCATCCCGAGTCTGCCGCGCCAGTTGCTGCGTATCATGAGCCGGGACATGCACCACGATCAGCTGCTGCTCCTGCTGCTCGGCAAGCGCAGCGCCGATGAACGCCTGGCGGCATTTCTTTTCAGTCTGTCACAGCGCTTTGGTCTGCGCGGCTACTCGCCATACGAGTTCAACCTCAGCATGTCACGCAACGATATCGGAAACTATCTGGGCCTGGCGGTGGAAACCGTGAGCCGGCTGTTCAGCCGCCTGCACGATGACGGCATACTGATCGTCCGTAGCCGGCATGTGCGGCTGCGCGATATTGCCCGATTGCGCGCTTTGGCCAGCATCTGACGACCCCGCTTGTCCTGTTGTCTCAGGGCGCGCCCGAAATTGACGCTATGGAGTTTTTACAGGAAACTCGGTCCTGATCAAAAACACTCATACCCCCTTACTTCATGATGTAGCGAGGAGAGTCGCATGGTTCTGAATCACGTCTGGGGACTGTTCTTCCAACCGAAAAAAGAATGGAAGTCCATCAAGGGCGAACGCTGCTCTATCGGCAAGTGTTATTGCTCGCATGTGCTGATCCTGGCAGCCATCCCCGCGATCGCCGGTTATATCGGAACCACCCAGGTCGGTTGGTCATTTGGCGGGTTTGAGGTGCACAAACTCACCACCCAGAGTGCCTTGCAGATCGCGATACTCACCTATCTCACCATGTTGGTAGCGGTGTTCTCGCTCGGCAAGGCCATCCACTGGATGGGCCAAACCTACGGTTCAAAACAGACCCTGCCGCAGGCCATCGCGTTGGCTGCCTATACTGCAACACCGCTTTGGTTAATGGGCTTCTTTTTCCTGTATCCCGTTTTGTGGGTCAATATGCTGATCGGCCTGCCGGCGCTCGCCTATACCGTCTACCTCCTTTACACCGGTGTGCCGGTAATGATGAGCGTAAGTCAGGAGCGCGGTTTTCTGTTCGCCAGCGCGGTACTGGCCGTAGGGCTGGTCATGCTGGTCGCGGTACTGGGGGCCATGGCGATGTTGTGGAGCATGGGTATTGGACCGGAAGTCAC
>DATEYP010000271.1:0-4841 GCA_035256085.1 Acidiferrobacterales bacterium | reverse complement strand
CCTCAATGCGGTGATGAACAACGAGGCGCTGCGCGCCGCCTACAACAACTGCCTGCCGAAGCTCAGCGATTACGGCACCGAGCTCAAGCAGGACGAGCGCCTGTACCGCGCCTACAAGGCGGTGGCGGCGCGCGCGGATTTCGCCGCGCTCACGGCCGCGCAGAAGAAGATCATCGACAACATCCTGCGCGATTTCCGCCTGTCCGGCGCGGAGCTGAACGAGGCCGACAAGAAACGCTTCAAGGATATCGAGCAGGAACTCTCCACCCTGCAGAGCAAGTTCGAGGAGAACGTGCTCGACGCCACCAATGCCTGGGAACTGTTCATCACCGACGAACAGGAGCTCGCCGGCTTGCCGGAAAGCGCGCGCGCCGCCGCCCGCCAGGCAGCCGAGCGCGACGGCAAGAGCGGCTGGAAGCTCACCCTGCACATGCCGTCGTTTCTGCCGGTCATGATGTACGCCGACAATCGCGAACTGCGCCGCCATATCTACGAAGCCTCGGCGACGCGCGCCAGCGAGCTCGGCCCGCACGCCGGCCGCTGGGACAATGGCCCCATCATGCAGCAGGTTCTCGCACTGCGCGCCGAAAAGGCGAAGCTGCTCGGCTTCGCGAACTTTGCCGCCCTGTCCATCGCCACCAAGATGGCCGAAAGCACGGACGAGGTGTTCGCGTTCCTGCGCGATTTGGCGGCGCGTTCGCGCCCGGCGGCGCAGAAAGAGCTGGCCGAGCTGCGCGCCTTCGCCGCCGAGCGTTTCGGCATGGCCGCGATCGAAGCCTGGGACATTCCTTATTACTCGGAGAAGCTTCGCCAGGAACGCTACGCCTTCTCCGAAGAAGATCTGCGCCCGTATTTCCCCGAGCCGCAGGTGGTGGGCGGCATGTTCGACGTGGTGCGCCGCCTGTATGGCCTCGACATCCGCGAGGTGCAGGGTGTGGAGCTGTGGCACCCGGACGCACACTTCTACGAGATCCGCGATGCGAGCGGCCAGGTGCGCGGCCGCTTCTACATGGACCTGTATGCGCGCCCGCACAAGCGCGGCGGCGCGTGGATGGACGACTGCATGTCGCGCAAGCGCGATGCCAGAGGCGTGCAGGTGCCGGTCGCCTACCTCACCTGCAATTTCAGCTCGCCGGTCGGCGACCAGCCGGCGCTGTTCACCCACGAGGAGGTGACCACGCTGTTCCACGAGTTCGGCCACGGCCTGCACCACATGCTCACGCTGGTCGACTACACGAGCGTCGCCGGCATCAACGGGGTGAAGTGGGACGCGGTCGAATTGCCCAGCCAGTTCATGGAAAACTGGTGCTGGGAACGCCAGGCGCTGGATGTGCTCGCCCGGCATCACGAAACCGGCGCGCCGCTGCCCGAGGACCTGTACAAGAAAATGATCGCGGCGCGCAACTTCCAGTCGGCCATGCAGATGGTGCGGCAGATCGAGTTCTCACTGTTCGACATGCGCCTGCACAGCGACTATGACCCGAACGGGACGAAGACCATTCAGCAATTGCTCGATGAAGTGCGCCAGGAAGTGTCAGTGCTGTTCCCGCCGGCGTTCAATCGCTTTCCGAACAGCTTCGGCCACATTTTCGCCGGCGGCTATGCGGCCGGTTATTACAGCTACAAATGGGCGGAGGTGCTGTCGGCCGATGCCTTCTCCAAGTTCGAGGAACAGGGGGTGTTCGATCGCCAGACCGGCGAGGAATTCCTGCATAATATACTGGAGCAGGGTGGGGCCTATGAGCCGATGGAATTGTTCGTGCGCTTTCGCGGCCGCAAACCAAAAATCGATGCGCTGCTGCGCCATTCCGGCCTGGCGGCGTAAGGGAGGGAGTCAAAACATGAAGGGACGTCTATTTATTCTGCTGGGCCTGGCGCTCGCCTGGCCTGTGATCGTGCTGGGCGCTGACCCAGCCGTTGGCGCCGCGGCACCCGAATCCGCAGAGAGCGCGCCAACGACCATTCCGCCGCCGGCGCCGAGCGTGCCTGAAAAGCCAATGCCGGTGGAAAAACCAAAACCAGTGGAGAAGCCAAAACCAGTGGTGAAACCGGCGCCAGCGGAGAAGCCACGGCCTGCTGTCGAGAATGCCCGGCCGCCAGAAGTGACGCCCAGCAAACCCATCGAGCCACCGGCAACGGCCGCTGTTCCGGCGCCCGCGCCGGATGAGACCGGCACGGCCGGGCAGGGCGGGATGTCGGCCGGTTATTCATTCGGTTGCCTCGCGCTGTCTTTTGCTATGCTCATTATAGGAATCGCCGCCGGTTTTCTCTGGCGGCATTTGATGAGCCGCCACAAGCTCGGTGGCATGACCGTGAGGATCGGAACATGGCGCGGAATACCCTGATCGCAATTCTGGCGACGACACTGGCGATCGCACCGGCCCATGCCGTCAAGCTCTACAAGTGGGTTGATGAGCGCGGCAATGTTTCCTATCAGGACCGCCCGCCGCCCGAGGGCATGGGCAAGGTCGAGGAGAAGACGTTGCGCGAAGGCCGCGGTGGTGTCAGCGGCAACCCGGCGCTTGCCGAAGCCGCCGCCAAGTCGCCTGTGACCCTGTACATGGTGCCGGAGTGCAGCCCCTGCGATATGGCGCGCGCCTACCTCAAGCAACGCGGCGTTCCGTTCAGCGAGATCAACGTCTCCCATAAAAATCCGCAGGCGCAGCAGGAGATGGTCAAGAAGATCGGCCAACTCTCGGTTCCGACGATCACGGTCGGCAGCAAGGTGATGCAGGGTTATGTCGAGTCGCTGCTGGCAGGCGAACTCGACCAGGCCGGATATCCGAAGCCGGAGGCCAGTCCCGAGTCCGCCGAGGCGCAGGAAGCTGCACCGGCACAATAATTCCGCATCCGCCGCCGCATCCAGCCGGACGCAACGGCGTCTTTTCTTCGTGCCTGTGCGCACATGAAAGTCACCACCTGGAACATCAACTCCCTGAACGTGCGCCTGCCCCAGGTGCTCGCGTGGCTGGCGGCCGAGCAGCCGGATGTGCTGGCGTTGCAGGAAACAAAACTTGTGGATGAGAAGTTCCCGCGTGCCGAGATCGAGGCGGCCGGATATTGCTCGGTGTACGCAGGTCAGAAGACCTATAACGGCGTCGCCCTGCTCAGCCGCCAACCGGCGCAGGATGTGGTGAGCGCTATCCCCGGTTTTGACGACGCGCAACGGCGCGTGCTCGCTGCCACGTTCAATGGGGTACGGGTGCTGAACCTGTACGTGCCGAATGGCGAGAGCGTCGAGTCGGACAAATATCGTTACAAGCTCGACTGGCTGGCGGCGCTGACGGCGTGGATGCAGCAACAACTTGCCACGCACCCGCGACTTGTGGTGCTTGGCGATTTCAACATCGCCCCCGAACCGCGTGATGTGCACGATCCAAAACAGTGGGAAGGACATGTGCTCTTCAGCCAGCCGGAGCGCGTGGCCTTCCGGCAGTTATTGGCGACCGGCTTATGCGACACGTTCCGGCTGTTCGAGCAGCCGGACAAGAGTTTTACCTGGTGGGACTACCGCATGCAGGGCTTTCGGCGCAACCACGGTCTGCGCATTGATCATATCCTTGCGAGCGCAGCGCTGTGCCAGGCCTGCACCAGCTGCCGCATCGACCAGGGGCCACGCGCCCACGAGCGGCCTTCCGACCACGCCCCAGTGGTGGCCGAATACAACGTCTGAGATCGGGGGGTACCGCGGCGCGGGCTGCGCCTGCCGGTTTCTGTGGTTACAGTTCAAACCCCCAGACATCACGCATCAGCTTGCCGAGGCCCTGGAATTCCTCCACGGTCGCCGGCAACAGTGTCTGGACCTTGTACACATCGCGCAGTTTCTGCGTGGCAACGGCACCTTCCGCCGACAGAAACGCCTGGATGACCCGTTCGCGCTTTTCCGGGGTCAGGCGTGGGCCGGCGCTGAACGCCTGGTTTGGCAGCGGCTTGCTCGTGAACAGCACCTTGGTGGCTTTCACTTCCTTGTCGAGATCCTGGTGCAGCTTGGCCTGCAGAATACCGCCGATACACCTGCCGCTGACCACGCCCTTGTAGGCATCCGCGAAG
The DNA here is from genome assembly GCA_035256085.1 of Acidiferrobacterales bacterium. Taxonomy (GTDB): domain Bacteria; phylum Pseudomonadota; class Gammaproteobacteria; order Acidiferrobacterales; family UBA6901; genus UBA6901. The sequence goes on along the minus strand of DATEYP010000271.1, from coordinate 791 downwards.
TTCCGTACCTCGACGATCATCGGCTGGCGCGACGGATTGTCGAATTCGTACATAACGGTGAGCGTCGCCAGGTTCGGTGACGGAAAGGCGCATACGGTTCGTCCAGCCAGATCCTTGAGGCCGTGAATCTTGTCCTGATTGGACTTGGTGATGGCCGCGAACACCAGGTTTCCGGGAAATTTCACCAGCGGTACGTGGCCGAGCTTGGCCATGCGCCAACCTACGAACGCCGGGCCGTCCAGCATAATGTCGTAACTCCCCTTGCGCATTTCACTCTGGTAGACCAGGAAATTGTCCCCATGCCGGAAGGTGACTTTTTCGCCGGCGGCCTTGCTCATCATCTCGACGATCGGCTTAAAGATTTCCTCTTCTTTTTCCCTGGAATCGCGCGGTGCGGAACTCAGAATCAGTTCCGCCTGCGCCGGATATGTCCCCAGAAACGTAATACAAACAAACAGCCATGAACGGATTGTGATGCGACGCATGTATTGAATTCCCCAGCAGGTTCTGACTATATGGATTTCTGGCGGCAGGCAAAGCCGCCGCCAATACTTCTACATTCCAAATTCGGGTAGGCTATTACAAAAGCGATGCCAATGATGCGTTTATTCTAAATAAAACGCATGGTGTGACAGACGTGTCTTGCAATGGGTGTCCCGTCCCACCTAATCGGGGCCACCGCCATCTCACCTAATCGGGGCCACGCCGCCGGATAACTGCTTTTACGGATTACGAAGCGTGCTGTCAACTTCACGCGCCGTGATGCGCCCCTTCAATCGATAGCTCTTCCC
>DATEYP010000270.1:0-15273 GCA_035256085.1 Acidiferrobacterales bacterium | reverse complement strand
GCGTGGCATACTGTCGGCCGTCACGCAGCCAGCTGCCAAGACTAAATCTTGATAGAAATAGTCGGGAATGGTTTAATCCGGTAAGAGGTCATTTATGTTTCAACGCATCCGTGAAGACATTGGCAGTGTCTTTGAGCGCGATCCGGCAGCGCGCTCCACGCTCGAGGTACTGCTTACCTATCCAGGCCTGCACGCGGTCTGGATTCATCGGGTATCGCACCGGTTGTGGCGCTGGCGCCTGAAGTTGATCGCGCGCGTGCTGTCCCAGCTGACACGCTGGTTCACGGGCATCGAGATTCATCCGGGCGCAACCATTGGCAACCGTTTTTTCATCGACCACGGTATGGGCGTGGTGATTGGCGAGACTGCCGAGATCGGCGATGACTGCACGCTGTATCATGGTGTGACGCTGGGCGGAACCAGCTGGGAAAAGGCAAAGCGCCATCCGACCCTCGGCAAGAACGTCGTGGTGGGTGCGGGCGCCAAGATCCTTGGGCCAATCACCATCGGTGATAACGCACGTGTGGGCTCAAATTCGGTGGTGGTTAAAGATGTGCCGGCGGGTGCTACGGTTGTGGGTATCCCGGGGCGCATCGTGATCACGAAAGATGATGCCAACTCGGAGAAACGTCGTGCCATGGCCGAGAAAATCGGATTTGATGCCTATGGCCAACATCATGGCCAGCTGCCCGATCCAGTCACCCAGGCGCTTGACCGCATCCTCGACCATTTACATGTTGTCGATGAGCGGCTGGCATTGCAGGAACGCTTGCTTCAGGGCGACACCAATAAGCCTAAGCCCGCGGCGAGCCCGAAATCCACCAAGGGCCGGGAAAAACAGGGCGGCTCTACTTCAACGTAGTCGATTCATCGCTACAAGAACCTGACAAGGCGCTGGATTACGTTCAACCTAAAACGGCGTTTAGCCGCAGATAAACGCGGATATTCAATGCGCTGCCTGTATTCGCCAGTCCACCAATAAGGGTGAATTGCCTCGGAGCATCAATGACATGACTCATTTTTCGTTAATCTGTGTTCATCTGCGGCTAACTGCTTTTTCTAGGTTCAATACTTGACTGTTTATGTCGGATATGACAGAGTGCCGCCTGGTAAATCGAACACAACCCTTGGGCCTGCACCATGAAACTGACGACCAAAGGACGCTATGCGGTAACCGCCATGCTGGATCTGGCGCTGCATTACCAGCAAGGCGCCGTAACCCTTTCTGAAATAGCCAAACGCCAGGGCATCTCCCTGTCGTATCTTGAGCAACTCTTTGCGCGCCTGCGCCGGAACGGCCTGGTGGACAGCGTGCGTGGTCCGGGCGGTGGCTACACGCTCGCTCTGGCGCCGGACAAGATTACCGTGGCGCAGATCGTGATCACGATCAACGAAAATATCGATGCCACGCGCTGTGGCGGCGACAAGAACTGTCAGGGTGACGAGCGCTGCCTGACGCACGACCTCTGGCACTCGCTGAGTGAGCGCATCCACGACTTTCTGAATGGTATAACCTTGGCCGACCTTGTGGCCGAGCCGAATGTGCGTGATGTAGCCGAGCGTCAACGTGAGCGGGATCGCGAAAAGCGTGTGTCGGTGGTGGCAACGCGCTGAAGGTCCACGTATTGCAGTCGGTCAGGTTTGGCCACGCTAGCGCCTGAGTTATAGTAGAGAGCACATGAGAAAACCGATTTATCTTGATTACTCGGCGACTACGCCGGTCGATCCGCGCGTCGCCGAAAAGCTGTGCCGCTACCTGACCCTGGACGGTGAGTTCGGCAATCCGGCATCTCGCTCCCATGTATTCGGCTGGCATGCCGACGAGGCCGTGGAGGAGGCGCGTGCACAGGTTGCCGCACTGCTCGGTGCCGATCCGAAAGAGATTGTCTGGACGTCCGGCGCCACCGAGTCCGATAATCTGGCCATCAAGGGCGCGGCGCAGTTCTACAAGGGCAAGGGCAAACACATCGTCACCTGCAAGACCGAACACAAGGCGGTACTGGATACCTGCCGCCATCTGGAGCGCGAAGGCTTTGAGGTGACCTATCTCGATCCGGAACCGAACGGCCTGGTCGATCTTCAGAAGCTCGCAGCGGCGCTGCGCCCGGACACGATTCTCGTATCCCTCATGCACGTCAACAACGAGATCGGGGTGATTCAGGACCTGGCGGCGATCGGCAAGCTCACCCGTAGCAAGGGCATCCTGTTCCACACCGACGCGGCACAAAGCGCCGGCAAGGTGCCGATCGATGTGAACGCCATGAACATCGATCTGCTGTCGCTGTCGGCGCACAAGGTCTATGGCCCGAAAGGCATTGGCGCGTTGTACGTGCGGCGCAAGCCGCGCGTGCGCCTCGAGGCGCAAATGCACGGTGGCGGACATGAGCGTGGTATGCGTTCCGGTACGCTGCCCGTGCACCAGTGTGTTGGCATGGGCGAGGCCTTCCGCATTGCCAGGGCCGAGATGGCACAGGAGAGCGAGCGTATCCGCATGCTGCGCGACCGCCTCTACAACGGTCTCAAGGGTATAGAAGAAGTGTACGTGAATGGCGACATGGAGCAGCGCATCGCCGGGAATCTCAACATTAGTTTCAACTTTGTCGAGGGCGAGTCGCTGATCATGGCACTCAAGGACATCGCCGTATCCTCGGGTTCGGCCTGCACCTCGGCGAGCCTCGAACCGTCCTATGTGCTGCGCGCGCTCGGCCGCAATGACGAGCTGGCGCACAGCTCGATCCGTTTCACCCTCGGGCGCTTCACGACCGAAGAAGAAGTGGATTACACGATTAAACTGGTGGAAGAGAAAATCGGCAAGCTGCGCGAACTTTCACCACTCTGGGACATGCACAAGGAAGGTATTGATCTCAGTACGGTGCAATGGGCGGCACATTAACGGCAGGGACGAGGGGCGAGGGTCAAGGGGAAAGGAAAGACAAGTTTCCGTTACCCTCGAATCTTGATCCTCGTAACTCGTAACCGGAGGTTTATATGGCATACAGCGACAAGGTGCTGGATCACTACGAAAACCCGCGCAATGTCGGGGCCTTCGACAAGAACGACCAGTCGGTCGGCACCGGCATGGTCGGCGCACCGGCGTGCGGCGATGTGATGAAACTGCAGATCCGGGTGAACGAGCAGGGCGTCATCGAAGACGCCAAGTTCAAGACTTATGGTTGCGGTTCGGCGATCGCTTCGAGCTCGCTGCTCACCGAGTGGGTAAAAGGCAAGACCTTGGAACAGGCCGGCCAAATCAAGAACACCCAGATTGCCGAAGAGCTGGCGCTGCCGCCGGTCAAGATACACTGCTCGGTGCTGGCCGAGGACGCGATCAAGGCCGCGATTCACGATTACCAGGAAAAGCACACCAAGGGCGGAAAGGCAGATGCCGCCTGAAGCCGTTCACGAACAGACATCGAAGCCGGAAGACAAGCCTATGGGAATCAGTCTCACCGAAACCGCCGCCGCACATGTGCGCAAGTCGCTCGAGAAGCGCGGCAAGGGCGAAGGCCTGCGTCTAGGCGTGCGTACGTCCGGCTGCTCGGGCAAGGCCTATGTGCTTGAGTTCGTGGACACCATACAGCCGGACGAGGTCGTATTCGAAAGCCACGGCGTCAAGTTGATTGTGGATCCGAAGAGCCTGTTGTTCCTGGACGGCATGGTTCTGGACTACACCCGTGAAGGCCTCAACGAAGGTTTCAAATTCGACAACCCGAATGTCAAGGGCGAGTGCGGCTGCGGCGAAAGCTTTACCGTCTGACGGCCTGGTGGCTGCCGGCATGCAGGCCGATTTGGAAAAAAATTATTTCGAACTGTTCGGTCTGCCCGTTTCTTTCGATGTCGATTCCGTAGATCTCGTCGCACGCTATCGTGAACTGCAACGGCGCTTTCACCCAGACCGCTATGCGTCGGCCTCCGAACCGGAACGGCGTCTCTCGCTGCAGCTGACGGCACAGGTCAACGCCGCCCTTCAGACCCTCAAGGATCCCGTCGCGCGCGCGCGTTACCTGCTCAGTTTGCAGGGAATCGATACCGGCGAGGACACGGACACGGCCATGGATACGGCTTTCCTCATGGAGCAGATGGAGCTGCGCGAGGGTCTGGCCAAGGCACGGCAGGAGACGGATCGGCAACCGCGCCTCGCCGCCTTACGCCGGCAGGTGGATGAGCAGTTCGAGTCGAGGTCCGCTTTGCTGCATTCCTGTTTCACGAAGAACTCGGAGCCTGCGCTCCGGCAGGCACGCAACCTGGTGCGCGAGATGCAGTTTCTCCAGAAACTCGCGCACGAGGTCGAAGAACTCGAGTAAAGTCGTACCGCAATTATTCCACGAATACTGAAATCACCCATGGCACTGTTGCAGATCAGTGAACCAGGCCAGTCCACCGCACCGCACCAGCACCGGTTCGCGGTCGGTATCGACCTCGGCACCACCAACTCACTCGTGGCCACGGTGCGCAGCGGGGTTGCCGACACACTGCCGGACGAGCGGGGCAGGCATCTGTTGCCCTCGGTTGTGCACTATCGGCCGAATGCCGACCCTGAGGTAGGCGAGACGGCGCTCGAGGCGGCCGCGGACGATCCGTTGAATACCATCGCTTCGGTGAAGCGCCTCATGGGCCGCGGTGTCGAGGACGTAAAGCGTCTCGGCAACCTGTTGCCGTATGAATTCAGTCCGGGCGCGTCCTCCATGCCGCGTATCAAAACAGTAGTGGGCGAGCGCAGTCCGGTCGAAGTCTCAGCCGAAATCCTCAAGTCACTCAAGCACCGGGCCGAGGCGACTCTCGGCGACGTACTGACGGGCGCGGTCATCACCGTCCCGGCCTACTTTGACGATGCCCAGCGCCAGGCCACCAAGGACGCTGCGCGTCTCGCCGGCCTGAATGTGTTGCGCCTGCTCAACGAACCGACTGCCGCCGCCGTGGCCTACGGCCTGGACCGGGCCGCGGAGGGCGTGTTTGCAATTTACGATCTCGGCGGCGGCACCTTCGATGTCTCGATTCTGCGTCTGCATCGCGGCGTGTTCGAGGTGCTGGCTACGGCCGGCGACTCGGCGCTGGGCGGTGACGACATGGATCATGCCATCGCCGACTGGATGTGGCGGGCAGCGGGGATGAACGAGCATGCCGACCACCAATTGCAACGCCGCCTGCTGCGCGATGCGCGTGCCGCCAAGCAGGCATTGACGGATGCGCAGAGTGTCCCGGTACAGGTCATGCGTCCGGATGGCACGTCCTGGCAGGGCACGCTGGCACGTACCACGCTTGTACAGCTGGTCGATCCATTGATCGATCGAACGCTCGCCCCCACGCGCCGCGCGCTGAAAGATGCCGGCCTCAAGGCACAGGAGATACAGGAAGTCGTGATGGTCGGCGGTTCGACGCGTATGCCGCGTGTGCGTGAAAAGGTGGAGACGTTCTTCGCACGCACGCCGCTTACCTCCATCGACCCGGACAAGGTGGTGGCGATCGGCGCCGCCATCCAGGCCGACATCCTCGCCGGCAACAAACCGGACAACGAGATGCTGTTGCTGGACGTCACACCGCTGTCGCTGGGGCTGGAAATCATGGGTGGCATGGTGGAGAAGATCATCCCGCGCAACTCGACGATACCGACGGTGCGCGCCCAGGAGTTCACCACCTACAAGGATGGCCAGACGGCACTGCTGATTCACGTGCTGCAGGGCGAACGCGAGCTGGTCAGCGATTGCCGGTCGCTGGCGCGCTTCGAGCTGCGCGGGTTTCCGCCAATGGTGGCGGGCGCGGCGCGCATCCGCGTCACCTTTCAGGTGGATGCCGACGGGTTGCTGAGTGTGGCGGCACGCGAACAGGGAACCGGAGTCGAGGCGACCATTGTGGTTAAGCCGTCCTATGGCCTTACCGACGGCGAGATCGAACAAATGCTGCGCGACTCACTCGCACACGCCGGCGAAGATAACGCGGTGCGCAACCTGCGCGAGCAACAGGTTGATGCCGACCGTATCCTGGAAGCGGTGCGGGCGGCGCTGAATGCGGACGGTGATATTTACCTGGACCGGGACGAACGCGCCGCCATTGACACTGCATTGACGGCGCTACACACCGCCCGCGCCGGAACCGACGTGACGGCCATCAAGCAGGCAGCCGCCGTGGTGGACCAGGTCACCCAGGCGTTCGCCGCGCGCCGCATGGACGCCAGTGTGCGTGCGGCGCTCGCCGGCCACCGGCTGGATGAATTCAAAAGCTGAGAGAACATGACACTTTTGCGTGTACTGCCACACAAGGATCTCTGCCCGCAGGGCACGACCATCGAGGCCGAGCCAGGTAAAAGTATCTGCGATGCGCTGCTCGATGCCGGTATCGGCATCGAGCACGCCTGCGAGAAGGCCTGTGCCTGCACCACCTGCCATGTGATCGTCCGTCAAGGCTTCGAGACCCTGGCTTCGGCCGAGGACAAGGAAGAAGATCTTCTGGATAAGGCATGGGGGCTTGAACCGACATCACGCCTGAGTTGCCAGGCGCGCGTCGGGCAGCAGGAATTGGTAATCGAAATCCCCAAATACACCATCAATATGGTGTCCGAACATCATTAAGATGGGTGCAGCCAGCTTCGTACGTCCGTTAATAAATCGGAGGCGCCATGGGCCTGAAATGGACCGACAGTCTTGAAATTGCCATTGCCCTGAACGATGCACATCCGGAAATCGACCCGAAAACCATCCGTTTTACCGACCTGCACCAGTGGGTACAAAAGCTCGATGGATTCGACGATGATCCGGCACATAGCGGCGAAAAGATACTGGAGGCCATCCAGATGGCCTGGATCGACGAGGCCGGCGGCTGATCCCAGACAGGCTGGCGAGTGGCCGGCGTTTGTTTCCCCGCTGCCGAGCCGCTAAACTATCCCCTTGTTTCAAAAGGCCAGAACCCGTATCCCGGGGGCTGGCAGTCAGTTCGCGTAACCGCTATCGTCGAATTCATGCAAACCAGCGCTGTCAAAATCAACCTTCTGGGCCTCGATCTTGCGGCTTTGCAGACGTTTTTTGCGGAGCTGGGCGAGAAGCCGTTCCGTGCCGGCCAGGTGATGCAGTGGATCCATCATTACGGCGCCACGGACTTCGATGCCATGACCAATCTCAGCAAACCGTTGCGCGCGCGCCTTCAGGAAACCGCCGAAATCCGCCCACCGGAGGTTGCCCTCGACCAGACGGCCGCGGACGGTACACGCAAGTGGTTGCTGCGACTGGCCGATGGCAATTGCATCGAGACTGTTTTCATTCCCGAGGCTGAACGCGGCACGCTGTGCGTGTCGTCGCAGGTGGGCTGCACGCTCAACTGCACGTTTTGCGCCACCGGCCATCAGGGGTTCAATCGCAACCTCGACGCGCATGAAATTATCGGTCAGGTGTGGGCCGCCAATCGCGCTCTCGGGCGTGACCCGAAGGGCGACCGCATCATTACCAATGTGGTGATGATGGGCATGGGCGAACCACTGCTCAATTTCGACAACGTGGTCATGGCCATGAAAATCATGCTCGATGACATGGCCTATGGCCTGTCCAGGCGGCGCGTGACCCTCAGCACCGCCGGCATGGTGCCGATGATCGAACGCCTGCGCGAGGAATGCCCGGTGAGCCTGGCGGTATCGCTGCACGCCCCGAATGATGTGCTGCGCAATGAACTCGTGCCGCTTAATCGGAAATATCCGATTGCCGAGCTGCTTGCCGCCTGCAGGCGCTATGTCGCGGGCGATGCGCGCCGGCGCGTGACCATCGAATACATCATGCTCGCCGGTGTAAACGACAGCGTGAGCCATGCACAGGAGTTGATAAAAATTCTGGACGGGGTGCCGGCCAAGGTGAACCTGATCCCGTATAACCCGTTCCCGCAGGGACGCTTCGAGCGTTCCGATTCGGCCACGATCAACCGCTTCCGTGACTTATTGATGGAAGCCAATCTCACCACCGTCACGCGCAAGACCCGCGGTGACGACATCGATGCGGCCTGCGGCCAGCTCGCCGGCCGCATTCAGGATCTCACGCCGCGTTCGCTGCGGTTAAGCCGGAGAACCCCGCCGGTATGATGCGATACGTGGTATTGCTGGTTCTTGCCAGTCTGTTGATCGGCGGCTGCGCCACCCAGGCTGAACGCGACGAGAAGGCCGCAAAGCTCAGCAAGCGTGTCGAGATACATACCCAGCTCGGCGCGACCTACCTCTCCCGCAATCAGCTGGACATTGCGCAGCAGGAACTGGAGCGCGCGCTGGAGATCAATTCGGATGATTCGCAGGCGAATCACATCATGGGCCTGTTGCAGATTCGTCTGAAGCAGGACGGCAAGGCGGAACGGTATTTCAGACGTGCCGTCGGCGAGCAGCCGGAAAATCCCGATGCGCGCAACAGTTATGGCGTATTTTTGTGTGAGCGCGGACGTCTGGATGAGGCCGATGAACAGTTCCGTGCCGCCATCAAAAATCCTCTATATAAATCTCCGGAACAGGCCAGCCTCAATGCCGGACTTTGTCAGCTCAAGAAACCCGACCAGCATGCCGCCGCCGCCTATTTCCACGCGGCGTTGGGATACAGCCCGCGTCAGCCGCAGGCACTGTTGCACATGGCGCGCTACAGCTTCGAGACCGGCCAAGCGCTTTCGGCGCGCGGGTTCATGCAACGCTATTTCGAGGTCGCCACGGACACACCCGAGGTGCTGCTGCTCGCCTTTCGCATTGAGCGCGCCTTGGGCGACAAGAACGCGCAGGCTACGTACGCACTGCGGCTACGCGGAAAATTCCCGCAGTCGGCGGAAGCCAGGCAGTTGCGTACCCTGACAGGAAGGTAACGGCATGAAGACCATCACCCAACCCGAAACCGCCGCGCGCGTCACCACCCACGGCCCCGGAGCACAGCTTGCCCAGGCACGCGCTGATTTGCATCTCACACATGAAGATGTAGCAGCCAAGCTGCATCTTGCAGCGCGCCAGATTCAGGCGCTCGAGCAGGATGATTACACCAGCCTCCCGGGCGCCACCTACGTGCGCGGATATTTGAAAAGTTACGCCTTGCTGCTGGGTCTTTCGCCCGAGCCGATTCTGGAGGCGCATGCACGCCTGGCCGCCGCAACCGTCGCGGTTGATTACAGTGTGATCGCCCCGCAAAGGGAAATTACCAGCCGTCATCATCAGGTGCGCTTCGTTACCTATTTCATGATCGCCATCGTGATCGGTCTGGCGATTGCCTGGTGGCAGGGACGTGATACCCGTCCACCCAATCCGCTGCTCACCCAAGGCGACAGCGCGCCCGCAGCGCCGGCTGCGGATGCCGGTACGACCGCCGATTCCGGGAATCCACCTGTTGAGACGCCGGCTGCAGCAGCGCCGGGAAGTAATACTATTACCGGCAGCCAGGCCACGGCGACACAAGCGCCACCAAAACCGGCAGTGGCGGCCAGTATCCCGGCGCAGGCGCTGCCACCCGCGGCAGTGCCTGCGCCTGCCGTATCGCCAACCGGCCCGCGCATGAAACTCGTGCTGACCGCCGATCAGGATTCGTGGGCGGATATCCGTGATGCGCGCCAGATCAAACTTCTTTACGAGACGGTGCCGGCCGGGCGCACGCTGACGCTGGAAGGCGTAGCGCCGGTGAGCGTTTTTCTCGGCAATGCCGCGGGTGTGCGTCTGGACTACAACGGGCAACCCGTGGACATCGGTCCGCACAAGCGTGGCATGATCGCGCGTTTTACGCTCGGCGACGAGCCCATGGACGGGCGAGGTAGAACGCGTCGGGAACAGGCGGTCGAAAGCGACGCCGCGCCGGCGCCAGCGCGCTGAACGTGTCGATCCCGGCGCGCCGCCGCGCATCTAGCTCGAACCCGGCGACGAGGCATTTTTCGTGAGCAAGGCCATACAGGCCATCCGTGGCATGAACGATCTGCTGCCGGAGGCGCTGTCGCTCTGGCAGCGTATCGAACAGACGGCCGAGATGGTGCTCGGCGCCTATGGCTATCGCGAGATCCGCTTTCCGGTCCTGGAGAAAACCGAGCTCTACAAACGCTCGATCGGTGAGGTGACGGACATTGTCGAGAAGGAGATGTATACCTTCGAAGACCGCAACGGTGACAGCCTGACCTTGCGCCCCGAGGGCACCGCCGGTTGTGCACGTGCCGGTGTCGAGAATGGCCTGTTGCACAACCAGGTGCAGCGTCTGTGGTACGCCGGACCGATGTTCCGCCACGAGCGGCCGCAGAAGGGCCGCTATCGCCAGTTCCACCAGATCGGTGTTGAAGTGTTTGGCATCGGCACACCGGACATCGATGCCGAGCTAATCCTTGTGACAGCGCGTCTGTGGCGCCTGCTTGGAATTCACGGACTTGAGTTGCAGGTCAATTCTCTCGGCACGCCGGCGGCACGTGCCCGTTACCGGCAGGTGCTGGTCGAGTACTTGCGTGGCCACCTCGAGACCCTGGACGAAGACAGCCGTCGACGCCTCGATAGCAATCCACTGCGGGTGCTGGATAGCAAGAATCCGGCCATGCAGGCGTTGATCGCCGCGGCGCCGAATCTGCACGACCATCTGGACGAGGAGTCGCGCCGGCATTTTGAGCAGCTGTGCAGCACACTGCAGGCCGCGAACATTGCATACCGCGTGAACCCGCGTCTGGTGCGTGGCCTCGACTACTACACGCGCACGGTGTTCGAATGGGTCACGACCGATCTCGGCGCGCAAGGCACGGTGTGTGCCGGCGGCCGCTACGACGGTCTGGTCGAGATACTCGGCGGCCAGTCGACACCAGCAGCCGGTTTCGCGATCGGCCTTGAGCGTTTGGCGGAGCTGGCGGCGTTGCAAAAGGTAGCGGGTGCGGACCGGCCACCGCAGGTGTATGTTGCGCCGCTGGGCGAGGGCAAGGTCGCGCAGCAGGGACTGTTTCTGGCCGAGCAGTTACGCGATGCCGGCCTGCGTGTCGAGTTGCATTGTGGCGGCGGTTCACTCAAGTCGCAACTCAAGCGCGCCGACCGCAGCGGCGCGCGCTATGCACTGCTGCTTGGTGAAAGTGAACTGGCGGCCGCGCAGGTGAGCGTGAAGAACTTGCGCGCCGACGAACCCCAGAAACTGGTTGGGCTTGCCGAGGCTGCTGTCTTGCTGCGCGCGTGGTTGGCTGATGGTGCGCACAATCGATCTCGATAACTGTTTAAACTAAAAGCGGCTGACTGCCTTTTCCAGGAATACAGGAAGGCGTACCTGCCCAAGAATTACCATTTTACGGAGAACGACCTTGGAAGATTACAATCCGGATGACCAGCTCGCGAATCTCAAAGCCTGGTGGAAACAATACGGCAATGCGCTGATCGTCGGCATTGTTATCGGCCTGGTGCTGCTGGCCGGCGGCAATTACTGGAAGCAGTACAGGATCAAGCGCGCCGAGGCCGCCTCGCAGCTTTATGAAAACCTGCTGGCCGACTGGCAACAGGGGAAGTCCGATGCGGTGAGTACGGCGGCCGCGAAGCTCATGCAGGACTATGCCGCGACACCCTATGCCGGAAAATCGGCGTTGCTCATGGCGCGTCAGCGTTTTGACGCCAAGGATATTGCCGGCACGCGCATGCATCTCGAGTGGGCGATGAAAAATGCCAGTGAAGCGCAGGTGCGGCACAGCGCGCGTTTGCGGCTGGCGCGTCTGCATCTCGATCAGGGCGATACCGCTGCCGCCTTGGCGCTGGCCGACATCAAGGACACGGACGGGTTTGCTTCCGAGTACGCAGAGCTCCGGGGCGATGTGTTGCTTGCCCAGGGTGACCGTGACGGCGCGCGTCGTGCCTATCAGACCGCCATTGAAAAAATAACGCGCTCCTCATCTTACCTGCAAGTGCTGACCATGAAGCGCGATAACCTCGGTCCGGAGAAGGCGCCATGAACTGCAAAGCAGGATCGCTCGCCCTGGCTCTGGCCCTCGGTGGTTGCAGCTGGTTTGGCGGTCCGGAGGTAGAACTGCCCGCCGAGCTGGTCGAGTTCGATCCGGCGGCGGCGATTACGGAAGTCTGGTCAGCGGATATCGGCAAAGGGCCCGACCGCCGGTTTCTGCGGCTGGCGCCCGTGCGGCATGGCGATACACTCTACGTCGTGGACATCAGGGGCCACGTGCGCGCGCTGGCGCAGGAAAACGGCAAGGAGCGCTGGCGCACGGATCTCGGCCTGGAGATTACCGGGGGCGTTGGATTCGGAGACGGCCTCGTGCTGGTCGCCTCGCGCAAGGGCGTCGTCGTGGCGCTCGACGCCAGTCAGGGCCGGGAGCTCTGGCGCGTCCAGGTGGCGAGCGAAGTGCTGGCGCCTCCCGCAGTCGGGACCGGCGTGGTGGTGGTGCAATCGGTCGATGGCAAGCTCACCGGACTGGAGAGCGGGACCGGCAAACGGCTCTGGATCCTGGATCGCAGTGAGCCGGCACTGAGCCTGCGCGGCACGGCGACGCCGGTGGTTCTGTCCGAAGTCGTACTGAGCGGTTTTGCCAGCGGCAAGATCGTGGCCGTCAATCTCAAGAATGGGCAGCTGATGTGGGAAATCCCGGTTTCCCAGCCACAGGGACGCAGCGAGATCGAACGTCTCATCGACGTGGATGTTCCGGTACTGATCTCCGGTCGCATCCTTCTGGCCGCTGCCTTCCAGGGCAAAATCGTGGCGGTAAACCTCGAGAGCGGCCGCCTGCTCTGGTCGCGCGACATATCGACCTATTCCGCGCTGGCGGCGGATACCGACAATGTGTATCTGAGCGATGTGCGCGGGCATGTGATTGCGCTCGAATTGCACAGCGGTTCCACGGTCTGGAAACAGGAGAAGCTGGCACTACGCCGCTTGAGCGCGCCGGCCGTCACCGGCAACGCCGTGGCGGTTGCCGATTTCGAAGGCTATGTACATTGGCTGGCGCGCGAAGACGGCCGGTTTCTGGCGCGCACGCGCGTGGCGAACGCGGCCGTACTGGCGGCGCCGATCGCGGATGGCGCCACGCTCTATGTGAGCACACAGAACGGTTACCTGGCGGCGTTGCGCCTCGGCCCGCGTACGCCCTGAGATAATCCTATATAACGGTTTTTAGCCGCAGATGAATCATGCTATTGATGCACCGAAACCATTCACCCATTTGGTGGGCTGGCAAATACAGGCGTTGCATTGAATATCCGCGTTTATCTGCGTTCATCCGCGGTTAAACGCCGTTCTCAGGATAATGACTTTTCTCCAGGCGCCGTTATTGGCGCAATGGACTTTGTGCAGGCGCTCCTCCCATAAACGGGAAGCGCCTGACGTTTCCCGTATGTGTATCCGCCACGACTACATCCTCCTATGAAACCCGTCGTTGTCCTGGTCGGCCGCCCGAACGTCGGCAAATCCACATTATTCAATGCGCTCACGCGCCGGCGTGACGCCATCGTCGCCGATCAGCCCGGCGTCACGCGCGACCGGCAGTACGGCGAGGGCCGGGTCGGCGACCGGCCGTATCTGGTCGTCGATACCGGCGGGTTGGCCACGCAGGCGCAGGGCATCACGGCCCTGATGACCGCGCAGTCCCGCCAGGCGATGGATGAGGCCGACGCCATCGTGTTCGTGGTGGACGGGCGCGCCGGCCCGAGCGCCGACGATCGCGAGATCGCGCAGCTCTTGCGGCGTCTGGGCAAGCCGGTGACGCTCGCGGTCAACAAGACCGAAGGCCAGGAGCCGGGCAGTGCGGCGGCCGAGTTTTTCGCACTCGGACTAGGCGATCCGCACGCTATCTCCGCCGCGCATGGCGAAGGCCTGGATGCACTGATGGGCCGCGTGCTGGCGCCGTTACCACAGGTCAGCGAGGCCGGGGTGCTGGACGATGTCCCGCGCATCGCCGTGGCCGGCCGCCCGAACGTCGGCAAGTCCACGCTCGTCAACGCACTGCTCGGCGAGCAACGCGTGGTGGTCGCCGACCAGCCCGGCACCACGCGTGACAGCATTCGCATCCCATTGCGACATGATAATCACGATTACATTCTCATCGATACCGCCGGGGTGCGGCGCCGTACCCATGTCGACGAGGGCGTGGAGTCGTACTCGGTCATCAAGACGCTGCAGGCGATCGGTGAGGCGAACGTCGTGATTCTGGTGCTGGACGCGCGCCGCGAAATCAGCGATCAGGATGTGGGTCTGGCCGGCTACATCCTCGAACAGGGGCGTTCGCTGGTGTTGGCGGTGAACAAGTGGGACGGCCTGGACGAAGCACAACGCGCCTGGATCCGGCGCGAGATCGAACGCAAGCTCTCGTTCGTGGTGTTCGCGCCGCCACATTTCATTTCGGCGCTCGAAAGCAGCGGCATCGCGGCGCTGTTCCCGGCGATCGATCGCGCCTTTGCCTCGGCCAACGCCGATCTGCCGACGGCGCAACTCAATCGCGTGCTGGAGAAGGCGGTGCAGGCCACGCCACCACCGATTGCGCAGCGCCGCCGCATCAAGCTCAAGTTCGCGCACCAAAGCGGACACAACCCGCCGCGTGTGACGATTTTCGGCAACCAGGTGGCAGCGGTGCCGGATTCCTACCGGCGCTATCTGGCCAATTGTTTCCGTGATGCCTTTCATCTCGAAGGCACGCCGGTGCGCATCGACTTCAAGCAGGGCGAAAATCCGTTCGCCGTCAAAAAGCCCAAGCGCAAACAGTCACCGCGCCTGCACGCACTCGCGCGCCGCGACGAACGCATCAAGAAAAAGAAAAAACAGCGCGAGCGTGGTTAGGAATAGCCTGAATAAGAAGTCTTTGCCGCGAAGGCGCAAAGACGCAAAGATATTTCTTGTTGATTGGTTTAAGCATTTCTTTGCGCCTTCGCGTCTTTGCGGCAAATAGTCATTGCTTAATCAGCGCTTCCCATCTGGGCACAGTGTTCAGCTGCCGTTCGGCGTCATTCCAGCCGGGGCGGCCGGCGCCGTCGGGGCGGGTGGCGCACCGGCCTGGGCCGCGGGCGCCAGGAACAGCATCGGATCGACACGCGCGTTGTTGAGGCCCACCGTCCAGTGCAGGTGCGCGCCGGTGACACGGCCGGTCTTGCCGACCGCGCCGATGCGCTGCCCGCGCGCCACGCGCGTACCTTTTTTCACATGAATGCGGCTCAGGTGGTTGTACATGCTGACCAGCCCCTGGCCGTGATCAATGAATACGGTATTCCCGTTGAAGAAATAATTTCCGGTTTCGATGACGGTGCCGGCCGCCGGTGCCTGCACGGGTGCGCCTTCCGGCGCGGCAATATCGAGTCCGGAATGCGGCTGGCGCGCCTGATTGTTGAAGAAGCGCCGCAGGCCGAAG
>DATEYP010000269.1:0-5888 GCA_035256085.1 Acidiferrobacterales bacterium | reverse complement strand
GACTTCCTGGCCCAAGGAACACGTGCGTCCCGACCTGCTCTCCGGCGGACAGCGCCAGCGCGTGGCCATCGCCCACGCCCTGGCCAATCATCCGGCAGTCATTTTCGCCGACGTACCCACGGCGAGGAAGTTTTTTATGGGCTATTCACAGAGGCCGTCGGCGACCTGGCCATACTCGCGTAATAACAATGGGCTTCGAAGCAGAAAAATCGACGTCGTATTCCGGAAAACACTTCATGGACTGTGTTATCCGGTTCAGCGGAAATGTTGTCGCCGTCCGCCGGGTACCGGTCACCGTTCGGGCAGCCGAGTATCCGGCGGGAAATCCTCCGAGTCCCGCATACACCAAGATTCGGAGCCTGTTTCGGAGGCCCTGAGGAAACCATTTGCCATGACTACAAACCCCGCCGCACTCGCCTGGCTCCGCATTGCTCTCGATAATCCGACCGTCGACTTCCGCGACGGCCAGTGGGAGGCTATCGACCAGTTGGTAAACCAGCGCGGGCGGGTGCTTTGTGTGCAGCGCACCGGATGGGGCAAGAGCATGGTCTATTTCGTCTCGGCCAAGCTGATGCGGGAGCAGGGTGCAGGGCCGACGCTGATCATCTCTCCCCTGCTGGCTTTGATGCGCAACCAGATTGAAGCGGCGCATCGGCTGAAGCTGCGCGCCGAAACCATCAACTCGACCAATTCAGACGATTGGCACGCCGTGCGCCAGCGGCTATTGAACGATGACATCGACTTGCTGCTGATCTCCCCGGAGCGTTTGGCCAATGATGACTTCGTGAGCAATACGCTGTTGCCCATCGCAGCGCGCATCGGGCTGCTGGTGATCGACGAGGCGCACTGCATTTCGGACTGGGGCCATGACTTCCGCCCGGACTATCGGCGCATCGGCCAGATACTCCGTCTGCTGCCACGGAACATCGCGGTGCTAGCGACTACGGCTACGGCGAATCGTCGCGTCGAGGCGGACGTGGGCGATCAGCTCGGTGGCGGGGTATTGGTTCAACGCGGCCCGCTGGTGCGCGAGAGCCTGGCATTGCAGGTGATGCGGTTGCGCAATCCCGCCGGGCGGCTGGCCTGGATGGCCGACCGGATTCCGGCGCTTCCCGGCAGCGGCATCGTTTACACGCTGACCACACGGGATGCCGACCGGGTTGCCCAGTGGCTGCGGGAGAATGATGTCAAGGCGCATGCCTATCATGCGGGCAAGACCGACGACGAGCGCCGGGCTCTCGAAGCGGCGCTGTTGGGGAACAAGATCAAATGCCTGGTCGCGACCACGGCGCTGGGCATGGGTTACGACAAACCCGATCTGGGCTTTGTCATCCACTACCAGACGCCGGGTTCGGTGGTGTTCTATTACCAGCAGGTTGGGCGGGCGGGGCGCGCCATCGACGAGGCCTTCGGCGTGCTGCTGTCCGGCGACGAGGAAGAAGACATCAATGCTTACTTCCGCGACACGGCTTTCCCGCCGGAGTGGCAGATCGAGCGGATACTGACCGCCTTGGAAGAATGCGAAACCGGCGGCATGACGGTGCGGGAACTGGAGCGCGTTGCCAACCTGCGCCAGTCGCAGATCGAAAAAGTATTGAAGCTGCTGGTGGTGGAGGATGCCGCCCCGGTGGTGAAGATCGAGTCCAGATGGAGCCGAACCGCGCAGCCCTTCCGGCTGAACCGGGAGCGTATCGAGCATTTGACCCGTCAGCGAGAGCAGGAATGGGCCGAGATGCAAGCGTACCTTGAAGGGCAACAGTGCCTGATGCAGTTCCTGGCGACGGCGCTGGATGACCCACTGGCGCAAGCCTGCGGCAAGTGCGCAGTCTGCCGGGGCGCTCCCGTGGTTTCCCCCGTCATTTCCGATGCACGGCTGATCAAGGCGCAGCGCTTCGTTCGGCAAAGTGAGATGTTGCTGGAATTGAAGAAGCAATGGGATGTTTCCGCGCTGTCCCTCTATGCCGCACAGTTTTCCTGGAGCAAGACAAATATTCCGCGGAATCTTCGTGGCGAGCCGGGGCGCATTCTTGCCCGCTGGGGCGAGCCGGTATGGGGCGAGATGATCGGCCACGGGCAAGTCCCGGGGACGCTTCGTGGATGATCTGGTGACCGCCTCGGCGGAGTTGATTCAAACCCGCTGGCCAATGGAATCGCCGCCCGCATGGGTGACCTGTATTCCATCGACCCGCCACCCTGAGCTGGTACCGGACTTTGCCATGCGCCTGGCAACCGCGCTGGGGATTCCCTTTCGCCCGGTGTTGATAAAGACCCGCCATACCGAGGAGCAGAAGGGCATGGAGAATCGCTACCACCAGTGTCACAACCTGGACGGGGCATTCGCGGTTCAGGCTTTGGGGCCGGAATTCGCCGGCCCGGCGTTGCTGGTGGACGATGTATTCGATTCGGGGTGGACGCTGACCCTTGCGGTCGCTTTGCTCCGGCAGGCGGGCAGCGGGCCGGTATATCCTTACGCGCTCGCGACAACGACCGCGAAATAAAGACAGTGTGGTCAACCATGAATGAAAAATCGACAGCCAGCCTGTCACCCGATACCGAGGCGATTTTGTTGCTGTGCGGCCGCTTTGGCAGTGAGCGTGGCGAGCGTCATGCGCCCCTGACGCAGAAGGAATATGAGCGGTTGACGAAGTGGTTGCTGGAGTGCAACTTGCGCCCCGGCGATTTGCTCGGTGGCGCTGTGGCTGGCCGGCTGGGCGCCCTTGTTCATGCCGGTCTGGAACCGGCGCGCGTTGAGTCGCTCATCGCACGGGGAACCGCCCTGGCGCTGGCTCTGGAAAAATGGCAGCGCAGCGGCTTGTGGGTGTTGTCCCGCAGCGATGCAGCTTATCCGAGACACTTGAAGAAGAAGCTCGGGCAGTCCGCGCCTCCGCTGCTGTACGGCGCCGGCGAAACATCGTTGCTGGACGCGGGCGGGTTGGCGGTAGTCGGTTCGCGGAATGCCTCTGAAGCAGCCCTTGAATTCACCCGCGACGTGGCCCGAGCTTGTGCGAGAGATGGATTGGGCGTGGTCTCCGGCGGCGCCAAGGGGGTGGACGTTGCCGCAATGCAGGGAGCAAGCGAAGCCGGTGGCGTGGTGATTGGTGTTTTGGCCGCCGACTTGCTGCGTGCCAGCGTCAACCGGCAAAACCGGATGGGCATTCAGTCCGGTCAGCTTGTGTTGACCTCGCCGTTCAATCCCGAGGCCGGATTCAATGCCGGAAACGCGATGGCGCGCAATCGTTATATCTACGCCCTGGCCGATTACGCGCTGGTGGTTGATTCCGCGGAGGGAGAAGGCGGCACCTGGGCTGGTGCCACTGAAAATTTGCGCCATGCCTGGACGCCGCTTTATGTGCGCACACCAGGTGAAAGCCCGGGCAATGCGGCACTCATTGCAAAGGGAGCGCAAGGGTTCACCTGCGAGATTTCCGAACGCGCATCGATTCGCGAGTTTCTAGGAAAAACTTGTCAGTCCGGCACATCGTCTTTGTTTCAGCAGATTGTTCCAGACGAGGGCGTTGCGACGACCGAGCAACCCGAGCCTTCGCCGGACACGATTGATGTTGTCGCCGCCCCGGGGCCGGAGAATGTGGCAGAAGCGGCGCCGTCCGCGGGACTCGACACGTTTCAGGATTTCCTTGCCAAGCTGCCCTTGCTACTCGGCGAAGCGCCCAAAAATGATGAGGAAATCCGGCTCGCGCTGGGTTTGGAGAAAGGACAGCTCAAGGTCTGGCTGGCCGCCGCCGTCGAACAGGGATTTCTTGAAAAGCGGAAGAAACCGGTGAGCTATGCGCTGCCTCGCCAACAGGCGCTTTGCTAACCCAAGGACGAATTGAAAGGTTTGCTGTGGAAGATGGCCTGATCACCCACGCCGTGCTCGAAGGCCTCGCCGGCGGCAGCGCCTTCCGGCGCGGTGAGGAATATTTTTCCGCCGGCGCCGTCGAGCGTCTTCGTGCTGCCGACGACAAGATCAGCGCCAGGGTTGAAGGCACGGAAATCTACCAGGTCGAGCTGCGGGATAACGACGGCGATCTGGCCTACGACTGCACTTGTCCGCGTGCCGCCGACGGCTATTTCTGCAAGCACTGTGTGGCCGTTGGACTGGCGTGGCTGGCTGAAAATTCTGCTGCTCCGAAATCCGGCGCCGCATCCGGCAAGCAGAAGCGGCGCGATCCATGGCGCGACATCAAGGGGTATCTGTCCACGCAACCGCCGGAAGCCTTAACCGACCTCCTGCTCGATGTAGCCGAGCGCGACGATCGGCTCTATCAGTCGCTGTTGCTCAAGGCCGAGCGTACCGGCGGCGGAAACGCGGCCAAGGCATTCCGCCGGGCGATCGACGGCGCGACGCGCATGCACAATTATGTCGACTGGCGGGAGGTTGGCGCCTTCGCCGGCAATATCGACCAGGTAGCGAATTCACTGGCGGAATTGCTCAAGCCCGGCACCGCCGCCATGCTGGTCGAACTGGCCGAGTACGCCATCGAGCGAGTCGAGAATTCGCTGGAGCAGGTTGACGACTCGAACGGCGAGATTGGCGACATCGTCTATCGCCTGGGCGAGTTGCATCTCAAGGCCTGCACGATGGCGCGACCCGAGCCGGCGGGGCTGGCCGAGCGCCTGTTCCGGTTCGAGACAACGCTACCGTTCAGCCTGTGCAGCTTCGATGCCAGCACCTATCGCGCCGCCCTTGGCAAGCAAGGCCTGCGCCGGTACCGGGAACTGGCGGAAGCCGAGTGGCACAAGCTCAAACCACGGACGCGAAGGACAGCTACGATGCACACCGGGCATCCATCACCCGCATCATGGAGCGACTGGCCGAGGCAAGCGGCGACGTCGAGGAATTGGTCGGGGTCAAGTCGCGGGACCTTTCGTCCTGCTACCGCTATCTCGACATCGCCGAAATTTGGACCAAGGCCAAACAGCCGGACAAGGCGCTGGAATGGGCGGAACGTGGCCTGAAGGCTTTTCCCGATCGGCCCGACAACCGGCTGCGGGATTTTCTGGTGGCGGCGTACCTCAAGCGCGAACGCAATGACGAGGCACTGCAACTGACCTGGATCCAGTTCGAGGAGCGACCGGTTCTCGAACACTACGAGAAGCTGCACGATGTTGCCGGCAAGCTCGGTCTCTGGCCGGAGCAGCGCGACCGGGCACTGGCAAGAGTCGCCGAGGTCATCGCACGCGATGCAAGCACAACGAGTCGCTGGAAGCCGAAGCCGTCGACACCCAACTACTCGCTGCGTGTGAAAATCGCATTGTGGGAGCAGGATTTGGATGCAGCTTGGTTGGCCGCGCATGAAGGCATCTGTGATCGCGGCCTGCTCATCACGCTGGCCGGGAAGCTCGAATCTTCGCGCCCCGGTGATGCCGTCGGCCTCTACAGCCGCGTTGTGTCACCCATCGTCGAGCAAACCAATAACACCGCTTATGAAGAGGCTATTAAGCTGATTCGCAAGGTAGGCGGATTGATGAACGCGCAGAATCAGCCCCGACAATTTGGCGACTACTTGGCGGAGCTGCGTGCGCAGTTCAAGCCGAAGCGGAATTTCATCAAGTTGCTGGATGGGGTGGCGCGGAGCGCTGCGAAATGAGTGCCGATGCATCCATTTGCCCCCCCCCAAAACCACTCGGAAACCATCCGATTCAAATTGGTGCGCGATGTGCTGTTTTTGGCGTCTCGCACGAGTGATAAAAGCAATCAATAACATATTGATTGGTAATCTAATGATTATAAAACCCGTTTAAAGCGAATGGCGCTGACTTAAGGTTCTACGGATGACCATGAACTGCAATCTGCGCACGCGCCTGAGCACGAGGAATTTTCAGCCAGGGGTAAGGTTTTGGTCGGCGTTTGCGCGCCCTGGGTTCGATTCGCCCCGGTCGGTTGC
>DATEYP010000268.1:0-14918 GCA_035256085.1 Acidiferrobacterales bacterium | reverse complement strand
TCGGTGCCGTCCGCCAGCGGCGCCACACCGTTCGCAGTCCAGCTGTCGGCGTCGCGCACCGTATAGCCCGCAACATGCGCCGTGATGTCCCGCCGGTATTGCAGGAACGGCAACACCATCTCACCCAAATAGGTGTCGGATGTTCTGACACGTAGCGGATCGTCGTTGCTATCCAGATAAAGCTCACTGATACGCGATGCGTGCAGCTTGAACGTTGGATAAAGGCGGTCATAGATGTAATCGACCGATCCGACGAATAACTCATTGGTGAAATCGTAGGCCAGGTCGAGATAATAGATATGGCGCAGCAGCGGATCCCAGCCCGAGGTCATGACGCCGAGCTCGGTGCGCTGTGCGTCGATACCCACGTGCGGCAACCACCAGCGCGGACGCAGTCCGTCGTAGGGCGAATAATCGCTGACGGACAGGTCATCCGGAACCGGGTCGTCTTTCGCTACAATCGCCGACGGCCCGGACGTGGCGGCCGGCATGGGCAGTGCGGCCGGCACATCCAGTCGATAGATGTCGAAACCCGCGGCATGGTAACCGGTGTAATACACCGGTCCATCGACGCGCGCCTGGGTCGGATGGAACGCACCGCCCTCGACATTGCTGAGCGTCGTCAATTTGCCGCTGACCAGATCCAGACGCCGCAGGTTGTACACGCCGCCATGTTCAGAACTGAAGAGCAGCGCCTTGCCATCCGCGGTGAACTGCGGCTGCGCCTCAATTTCTTTGTCGCGCGTGAGCGGTTCGAAACGCCGCTCACTCAAGATGAACCGTTCCAGGTTCCAGCCGTCCTGCGGACGCCACGCGGCCAACGCAATCGATTTGCCATCCGGCGACCAGTCCGGATCGGCAAACACGACGTCCTGCTCGCCGGCCCACAGCACCTCGACCCGCTTACCCGACTCGTCCAGCAGGTGCAGGGCATGTTTTCCGCCCTGGTTGTGTATGGCCAGGATGCGCGTGCCGTCCGGATTCCACACGGCAAAACGATAACGTGCGCCGTGTGTCAGCCGCTGCACGCCTCCATGCTTGAGGTCAACGCGATAGAGATCGTAGAAATAACTGGCATTGCGGCTGATTTCAGGCTGGGCGAGCAGTGCGCCCGCGCGCGGGTGCGCCGACAGGTGCGCGCCGGCGTGTACCGCAGTACACCAGCGCTGCGTGCCGTCCGCCGCTTGCCGCAACAGCGCCGGCTCACTCGCCCCATCCACGCGCAGATAGAGGATGTCGCCGTCCGGCAGGGCGCGTGCCGCTCCGCCGTTATAGCCATGCCGCGTTATGCGCTCACCGGCCACAACCCCGGCGCGCCGGATGCTGTCGAGGCGCGCACCGTGCCGTTCCTTCAGGTATTGCTCAAAACGCGGCCACAAGTCGGTGAGTTCCGCGCCCAGTGTCTGGCGGCTGTTGGAGTTAATGCGAAACGGAATGATATTGTCGCTGTAGTTATCCACCAGCATCTTGATGCGCTCTGCACCCTGCTGGTCGGCGATAAAGTTGTGGAAGGCGACCCCGTACAAATAAGGCGTTGTTCCACCCGGCCAGGTCGCGATGCGCTGGTTGATCTGGCGCAACGGTTTCACGCCATTGTCCGCTTCCAGGCGCAGGAGCATGTCGTAATAGCTGCTCTGGCCGCGGCCGATGCCGCGTGCGCGGTCGGATTCGTGCCAGGTGGCGATGCCCTCAATCAGCCAGGCTGGCTGCAGGGCATTCGGAAACAGCAGTATGTTCCGGCCAAACACATTCCGCAGAAAGCGGGGGGCGCCGGTCGCCTTGTCGAGGTGCAGGATATGGGTGTATTCATGCGTCAACACGGTATCGAGCCAGCCGCCATGGTCCTCAAGACTGGTGACCCCGTCGGGCGGCGTCACAAAGATCGTCATGCGATTGGCGGGAAAGAAACTGGCATAGCCGTTGGCGATGTCCTGGCGGTCGGTCAGCACGATGTCGACCGGCTCCCCCGGCTGCCAGCCGATGACCGGACTTAATTGTGTGTGGACACGCTCGGCCGTGGCCACGGTACGCTGCGCCAGCGCCTCTTCCCCATCATGATAATGAATCCGGAAATGCAAACTGTGCAGGGTGCGCCAGGTGAGCGCCGGATCGTGACTCACTCCGGCTCGCACCGAGAACGCTGAAAGCCCAAGAAACACACACAATAGGAATGCAGTAGACCGTTGATACACGTGACCCCCTTATTATAATTACTGGCCGCACAACACCGCGCCCTGTTCATTGCGGGTATATCGGATTATTTCTTTACCGGAAAATGGCGCAGCGTCTGGCCGACGTACAGCTGGCGCGGGCGATCGATGCCATGTGATTCCTGTTGCAGCTCCAGCCAGTGGCTTACCCAGCCGGCGGTGCGTGCCAGCGCAAAAATCGCCGTGAACATGTTCATCGGGAAACCCATCGCGCGCAGCAGGATGCCAGAGTAAAAATCCACATTCGGATAGAGCTTGCGTTCGACAAAGTACTCGTCCTTGAGCGCGATCTCTTCAAGACGCATTGCCACCTCGAGCAGCGGGTCGTTGATGTGAAGGTGATTAAGCACCTCTTTTGCGCTTTGCTGGAGGACGCGCGAGCGCGGATCGAAGTTTTTGTAGATGCGGTGGCCGAAGCCCATCAACCGGTACGAATCGCCCTTGTCCTTGGCGCGCGTCAGTGCCTTCGGAATATTTTCGACGGTGCCGATTTCCATCAGCATCTTGAGCACCGCCTCGTTCGCACCGCCGTGCGCCGGTCCCCACAGCGAGGCGATACCGGCTGAAATACAGGCAAACGGGTTGGCGCCGGACGAGGCGGCCAGCCGTACTGTTGAGGTCGAGGCGTTCTGCTCGTGATCGGCATGCAGGATGAGAATGCGGTCGAGCGCACGTGCCAGCACCGGGTCGACGTGATACTCGTCATTCGGCAACCCGAACATCATCTGCAGCACGTTCGAGGCGTAATCGAACCGGTTGTTGGGATAACGTTGCGGACGGCCGGTGGAATAGGTGTAGCTGGCGGCCGCGATCATCGGCATCTTGGCGACCAGCCGCACCGCCGCCAGCATCCGGTCTTCGGGATTCCGGATGTCCATGACATCGTGGTAGAACGCCGACAGGGCCCCGACCACCCCGACCATGACGGCCATCGGGTGGGCATCGCGGCGGAAGCCGCGGTAGAAGTACATGATCTGTTCGTGCAGCAGATTGCTCTGTCCGATCAAATGGTCAAACGACTTGCGTTGCCCTGCTGTCGGCAGCTCGCCATGCATGAGCAGGTAGGCCACCTCGGTAAAGTTACTGTGCTCGGCCAGTTCTTCAATCGGGTACCCGCGATAGAGCAGTACGCCGTTGTCGCCATCCACGAAGGTAATGGCGCTCTTGCAGGAGGCCGTCGAGCGGTAGCCCGGGTCGTAGGCGAGCAGGCCGTGACGTGCATGCAGCGTCTGGATATCGACCGCTGCCGGGCCGAGACTGCCCTCGATCACGGGCAGGCTTCCTTCGCCGGATGTATCCGAAAACGTTGCATTCACAAATTTCTGCGTCATGCCTTGCATCCCCTTCGCCAGTACGGACTCGTTGTTCTGGAAATCTAAGGCATTCCGGCCCCGCCCGCCAGCGGGGGAGCCGCCGTGGGAGCGCGACAGGCCTCCTCCGGGCTATTCTGCCACCAGGCATGAATGGCACGCGCCACATGCTGCTCGACCAGATAGCCGTAGGAACGGTGCTCGTTCAGACCCTTCTGGTTGCGAAAATAATTGAACACGCCCCGGTGCCGGTCTTCGATGGACTCGGCACAGCCTTGCTCGATCATCGGTAAAAAGTCATTGCGCACCTCCGGGTCGAGAGCGGTCAGGTCGCCGTGCGCGGCGATGTTGACCCAGTGGCGGATATTGCACGGGAAACGCCGGCCTTCCGGGTCGCGAAAACCGAGCAACCGCTCCTGTACGAAGCGCATGCCGAGCGGGTTGCCGAGGGTCAGAAGCAGATTGACCTTGCCGGGATTGACTTCCAGGTGGGTCAGCTCCCACAGGGCATCGTAGGCAATCACGGCGCCCATGCTATGACCGATCACCAGAATCCTATCGCCGGCGGCGAACGCCTGGCGCAGCGGCACCTTGAGCAGTTCGCGCACGCGTGTGCCGATGCCATCCTGATTCCGGAAATAGCGCTCGGTTTCCCGGATCGTGCTCTTGACCGCCGGATCCGGGAGCAACGGGATCAACGCCGGAAACAGATCACCAAGCGTGTACAGGACGCGCGCGCGCTTATTTCGCCAGGACAACGCCTCGTGCACATCCGCGGCGTCCGGCCCGGTCTTGTGGCAGAGCGCTTCGATCCACGGCACGTCCTCGTCCACGTCCTTCACCTGACCATAATAGATCGCGTTCCAGGCGACGAGCTGGAAACGCTCGGGCACGGTGGCGATAGCGCGCGCCGTCGCCGGATCTACCAGCTCCAAGCCACGCCGCAGGCAGCGCCACAGCAGGGCACGGTGGTCCTCCGGCGATGGCTTGGGGTTCTTGCCGGGCACGAAGATGATCTTGTTTTTACAGATTGCGTCTGTCACAGTTCAGCTCGACCCGTGTGTCGCGCCACGCGGCGATTTGGCGGAAAACTGCTCCTGCGTTTGTCCAGTGAAGGAGGATTCATTCACTGACGGCTTCGCGCCCGGCACTTCTGCCCAGTGACTGAAGCCTCATTCGCTATGGAGTAATGCCGCGTGAATGAGGCTTCAGTCACTGCAGGAGCCCGAAGTGGCCGCCATCCATGGCGGTCGCCGGTCCTCCCACGTAAATCAGTGTAACCTGCCCGAGGCGTTTGCTGGAGATGCAGGATAAAAAATTCCGGGTCTTGATCCTCGGCCATGGCGAGATGGGCCAGGCCATGGAATTCCTGCTCGCCCCGCAGCAAGCGCTGCGTACCTGGCAGCGCCGCCCACCCGCTGGCGTGGCGCCGGTCAATCTCGAAGCGGTTGTGCCGGAGAGCGATGTTATCCTTTTTTGCCTGCCAGCCACGGCCCATGCGGCCGTCGCGGCGCAGATCGCCCCGCCGCTGCGCGGCGACACCCTCTGCCTCACCATCGCAAAGGGCCTGGATGAGCGCGGCCGTCTGCCGTCCGCAGTGCTGACCGAGGCGGTAGGCTCTGCGCGCGTCGCGGTGCTCTACGGGCCGATGATCTCCGAGGAAATCCGCGCCGGCAAGCCGGCCTTTGCCGAGTGCGGCACGGCGGACCCGGCCGCCTACGAACGCATCGCTGCCCTCTACCGCGATACCGCCCTGTGCCTCGAGCCGTCACGCGACATCACCGGACTCTCCTGGTCGGCCATCCTCAAGAACGTCTACGCCATGGCCTTCGGCATGGCGGATGAATTGAATCTCGGCGACAACACGCGCGGTTTTCTCGCGGTCACGGCCCTGCACGAATTGTCCGCCATCGTGCAACAGCTGGGCGGCGCATCCGCCACACCCTACCGGCTAGCCGGTCTCGGTGACCTTATTACTACTGTCACCAGCGCCGGCTCGCATCACCACGAGCTTGGCCGGCTGATCGTGCGCAACCTACCCGCTGCGCTCAAAGGCGAAGGCGTGCACAGCCTTGCCATGATCGAGCAATTCCGGCCGCTCGACAACACCGGCTTTCCGCTGTTGCGCCTGATCGCGACTTGCGTGCGCGAACCGGAAACGGCGCCGCAGACCATGCGTGATTTCATCAGGTACATATAGCCCCACCGTACTACCCATTCCCTGCCCCATCATTCCGGGAAAATCAAGCCTTGGCCGCGCGCCCCTGGCCGCTACAATAGCGGCCCATCGCCATCCACCTGCTGCCGTGACCAAGCTCAACGCCCGCCAGAAAGAAGCCGTGCGCTACATCGACGGACCGCTGCTGGTGCTGGCCGGCGCGGGCAGCGGCAAGACATCGGTGATCACGCGCAAGATCGCCTGGCTTATCCAGGAGTGCGGCGTCTCGCCGGCACACATCGCCGCCGTCACCTTCACCAACAAGGCGGCGCGCGAAATGAAAACGCGTGTGGCCGGCCTGCTCAAGGGCACGGACGCCAAGGGTCTTGCCATCTCCACCTTCCACACCCTCGGCCTCACCATCCTGCGCAAGGAACTCGCGGCCACGAGTCCACGGATGGACGAGGTAGCCCGCGCCGGGAGCGTGCGGTCGAGCGGCTACAAGCCGGGGTTTTCGATCAACGATTCCGAGGACAGTCTCAATCTCATCCGCGAAAGCCTGCGCGGCCACAAGGGCGTGACGCCGGAATCCGTGCAGTGGCAAATCTCCGCCTGGAAGAACGCGCTGCTCGGCCCGGAACAGGCGGCGGCCGGGAGCGATGGCGACATGCTGCTCTCGACGTCGGCGCGCGTGTACGCCGAATACCAGCGCAGCCTCAAGGCCTTCAACGCACTCGACTTCGACGATCTCATCCTGCAACCGGTGCATGTGCTGCGCGACCACCCCGAGGTGCGCGCACGCTGGCAGCAGCAGGTGCGCTATCTGCTGGTGGACGAGTACCAGGACACGAACGCCGGCCAATACGAACTGGTGAAGCTGCTGGTCGGCAGCGGCGGCGCGCTCACGGTGGTCGGCGACGACGATCAATCGGTGTATGCGTGGCGTGGTGCGCGCCCCGAGAACCTGCACCAGCTCAAAGATGAATACGCCGATCTCAAGGTGATCAAGCTCGAACAGAACTATCGCTGCACCGGCCGCATTCTCAAGGCCGCCAACACGCTGATCGCCAACAACCCGCACCTGTTCGAGAAGCGCCTGTGGAGTGAGCACGGCTTCGGCGACCCGCTGCGGGTGCTGGCCTGCCGCGACGAGGAGCACGAGGCCGAGCGCGTGGTGTCGGAACTCATGCACCACAAGTTCCTGCACAACACCGACCACCGCGATTATGCGATCCTGTACCGCGGCAACCATCAGGCGCGCCAGTTCGAGCGGGTGCTGCGCGAGCAGCGTATTCCTTATTATCTCAGCGGCGGCCTGTCGTTCTTCGAGCGCACCGAGGTGCGCGACATCATGGCTTATCTCAAGCTGCTCGCGAACCCGGACAACGACAGCGCCTTCCTGCGCGTGGTCAACACGCCGCGCCGCGAGATCGGCGCCGCCACGCTCGAAAAACTCTCGGCCTATGCCCAGGGCCGGAGCTTAAGCCTGTTCGCCGCGTCCTTTGAAATCGGGCTTGCCCAACACCTCAGCGACCGGCAACTGGCCTCCCTCAAGCGCTTTGTCGTCTGGCTCTCGGACCTGGCCGACCGTGCCAGGGATGAGGAGCCTGACGTCGTCCTGCGCAGTTTGCTCGCCGACACCGCCTACGACGCCTGGCTGAAGGATACCTGCGACAGCCTCGATGCCGCCGAGAAGCGCATGGAGAACGTGCTCGAACTCACCGGCTGGCTCACGCGCCTCGCCAGACAGGAACAGCAGGACGAACCGTCTACTTTCGCCGATGGGATCGAGGCGAGGGCCGAGCGCCAGGGAGGGCGCGATTGCGGTTTCGCCGAGCTGGTGGCGCGCCTCAGCCTGATCGGCATGCTGGATAACGAAGACGACGAGAATCAATCCGATCAGGTGTCGCTCATGACCCTGCACTCCGCCAAGGGCCTGGAATTCCCGCATGTGTTCATTGTCGGCATGGAAGAAGGCCTGCTGCCGCACCGCTCGAGCATCGACGAAGGTTCGGACAGTTCCGGCACTGCCATCGAGGAAGAACGCCGCCTCGCCTATGTTGGCATCACGCGTGCGATGAAGACGCTCGCATTTACCTATGCCAAACAGCGCAAACGCTACGGCGAAGTCGTGCAGTGCGAGCCGAGCCGCTTCCTGAGCGAGTTCCCGGCCGATGACCTGCAATGGGAAGGCAAAGGCAGTAATGTCAACCCGGAGCAGAAGCAGGAGCGCGGCGCGGCGCATGTCGCACACCTGCGTAATATGCTGGGGTAGTTCTGGCCGCCGATTGGCGACACGACCGGTAGCTATTTGTTGCGAAGCACCGCCTCCCGCCTTCTGTCTCAACCAGCGATTGGTCCGCGGTGCGCTCGTTTGGAGGAGTATACGGGAACTCGCCAAACCAATCGAACCAATAAAGTCAGTCTGCTCTGATCGGCGTCAAGCGCTCACACGCTGCGCATACCAGACCACCACGCGATTGCGCCCGTTCGTTTTAGCCATGTACAGCGCCTTATCGGCGCGTTGCAACATTCTGCTCAGGCCATCCACGCCATCGGCGGTATCTGCCTGTGCCACGCCAAAACTGGCGGTCACGGGTATATTGTGCTCACCGTCGCTGTAAGAGTCACACTCGAGTGCAATACGGATTTTCTCGGCAACGTGCATGCCTCCCTCGCTGTCACCGCTGGTAAGAACCAGAAATTCCTCGCCGCCAAGACGATAGATGAAATCGCTCACCCGGCAATTGTCTTTCAGCACCTTGGCGAAATGCAGCAGCACGCGATCCCCCACCGGGTGGCCAAAGCGGTCGTTGACCATTTTGAAGTAGTCGATGTCGGCGATAATCAACGTCAGGCTCTTGCTGCTGCGCAGCGCCTCCGACCAGAGCTTGGGAAAGATGTTGTAGAGATACCGGCGGTTGTAGAACCCGGTGAGAGAGTCTGTGGTGGCTTCATGTTCCAGCTGGCTCTGTACGCGCTTAACCTCGTCCTGCTGTTCGCGCAGATTCGTCACCATCTCCGAGAACCGGTTAGTGAGATAGCCGATTTCGTCATGCGATGGACCCCCGTGAATATCGGGGAGGCGTCCCGCGCCCACCTCTTCAATCAGATTCACCAACCGGCTCAATGGCACGCTGAAGTTCCTGAGCATCATGAGGCCGATGATCAGCCCGCCGATGCAGCCTGCAATGACCACTGTGAGCATGCGGTTTCGCTGTTCATGCAGATGTGCGGTCAACTCCTGCTGCGACAACGCAAACCATAACTGTGGCAGGAGCGTATCGTCGCCAATGGCCACGCGTCGCACCAGATAGGATTCACCATTAATTTCGACGCGGTCGCTGGACGGTATGAAAGACTGGCCGCCATGCTCGTCAGCGATCGTACTCAGCACGATGCGCCCGTCCTTTACCAGAAACAGTTGCCCGCCACTCATGTGGCGCACAACGTTCATCCATTCTGCATCCAGAGTCCTGGTCACCGCGATCACACCCAGTGACTGTGAACGGTAACTGATCGGCGACGTGGCCACCATCTCGAGACCACGCTGACCATCGTGATAGAACTGGCGGACTTCTGCGCCTTTCACCAACTTGCGTTTGATCAGAGTCGTTCTCAGATCGGCATGCTGCGCGCCGATGAGCGCCTTGCCGGTGCGCGACAGGATAACGGTACGATCGATCTGCAACCAGCCGAATTGGCGTTGATAAATCTCGGCCATGGCGCCCGGATCGGTTCCGAGAGAAGTGGCAATGTAGAGATAGCCGGTGAACCCGGTGTTGTCGCGCATCATCTTGGCGCGTTCGGACAGGTCGCGGGCCTCGATCCTGAGCTGTCCTTCGATCTGTTGCGCAAGACGTGCAGTGTTGTTCTCTGCTTCCTTGAGCACCAGGGTGTTGCTGGAATGATACGACAGCACCAGTGCCGCCACCAGAAACAGCAGCAGCGCGCCGATGTAGAACACCAGCCGGTGGCGATAGGTGCGCGGTGCGATCACGGAAGTGCCGGCGTCAACGGGAGCAGTTCGTATTTTTTCGCCACCCTGCGGAAGTCCTCCCCGGATTGCACTTCACGGATCATGTTCGCGAGCGGGGCCGATATCTCACCGTGCGTGACAATCGACTGCTCCTGGTAAAACAGGTAGCGCTTGCTGCGCAGGTTCTCGGCGGTCGGCGCCACGCCGCCCACGGTCACCACCTTGATGTTTTGCGATGGCTCGAACACCCAGGTCGAGCCGATGTTACCGATGCCTTCCGCGAAATCCGAGACGCCCTGCACCACCTCGGCCTCGGCTTTAACCTCGATGCGGTCTTTGCGAAACTGTTCGACCGCCGGCACGATCGTCTTCCAGTGTCCCGGGCGCTGCGGGCAATGCGGACGCAGCACAATCACGATCGGCCGGTCTTCGCCGCCGACTTCCTTCCAGTTGCGGATTTCGCCGCGGAAAATGGCGCGCACCTTCTCGATCGGGATGTCCTGCAGCGGATTTGATTTATTCACGATGATCAGCAACGGTTCGAGCGCGATTGGGTGAACGGTCAGCCCCTCATTCTCAACCTCTTCCTTGGCAAGCGGGCAGCAGATAAACCCGAAAGTCTCATTGCCGACACGGTTTTCCTTGGCCTTCTTGATCCCGACGTTGCAGCCGTGCCCCAGCATCGATTCCTTGCCGAACAGGATGAGCTGCAGACGCTGGTCGCGTTCAAGTTGCGGACGTATCTGGTCGAGAAGCACCCAGGTAAAGTGCTCGCCGGCACCGGTAATCGTCGGCGTGGACGGTTTTTCAGCGGCCCCGGCGACGCCCCAGCCGATCACTAACCAGACGCCAGCAAGGCGGCTGAGACAACGCAAGCGGTTATTGTTCATGCGAAAGAGTCCTTGGTCTGCTCAAAACGACGACAATCATGAATAGAAGCAGCAATAATCGTGCCCTTACATCATCCAGCGCCTGACCGCAGATATCATATGTACTTCAGCGAGTTACCGGCGAGAAATGACTGGCGAATCCGCTTCGGCCGTCTTTGCACGGGCCAGGAGTGCCCATTGGTGACAGATTGCGCCTAATTGGACGCCGCTGCCCGGATTCACCCGGTGTGGTAATCAGCGTATCTGACAACACGGGAATGGCAATGAAAAATACGATTTTCACGCAATGACGGCATAATATTCAGCAGCAATCATCTCGCCACGCTGGCATACGAGACCTGATCCTGGAAAAAGCAGTAACCCAGATGAATGCAGATTAACGCGGATATTCAATTCGCCGCTTTATTCACCAGTCCAGCATAAGGTTGAATGGCCCCGATGCATCCATGGCATTTGTGTATATCTGCGTTCATCTGCGGTCATACGCCGTTTTAGGCTGATACATGCACACTGACCACCTGCCTCGCGGCGCAGCACTGATGCTCGCCGCCGCCCTGTTGTTCGCCGCCGCCGGTGCGATCATCAAGCACGTATCGGAACAACTGCCGAACGAGATGGTGGTGTTCTTCCGCAGCTTCTTTGGCTTGATGGCCCTCTCACCATTCTTTCTGCGCCACGACCGGCACTATTACGCGACCAAACGACTCGCGGCGCACCTGGTGCGGGCACTGGCCGGACTCACGGCCATGTACTGCTACTTCTATGCGATTGCCCACCTGCCGCTGGCGGAAGCCGTGCTGCTCAACTACACCGCGCCTTTGTTCATTCCGTTGGCGGCACTATTGTGGGTCGGCGAATCCTTCAGTCAGAAGTTGTGGTGGCCGATTGGCATCGGTTTTATCGGCATTGTCCTGATTCTCAAACCCGGACTGTCGCTGCTGGCGCCCATTGCACTGATAGGGCTGGCCTCCGGACTGTTCTCGGCGCTGGCCATGGCCGGCATCCGCAAACTGACCGACACCGAGCCGGCGATCCGCGTGGTGTTTTACTTCAGTCTCGTCTCGACACTAATCTCGGCGCTGCCACTCGCCTGGGCATGGCAGACACCGGCGGCGGACTTGTGGTATCCGCTGTTTCTCATCGGCATACTCTCAACCGTCGCACAAGTTCTCATGACCCGCGGTTATGCCTGTGCTCCGGCGGCGCAGGTCGGGCCGTTTCTGTACGCGATCGTCGTCTTCGCCGGCCTGTTCGGCTGGGCGCTCTGGCAGGAGGTCCCGGACTGGCTCTCGTTTTACGGCACCTTGCTCGTCATCGCCGCCGGCATCCTCACCATCCGCCTCGGCGGCCGCAAGGCAGCGCCACCTTCAGAACTTCCGGACGACGCGGTGCGTTAATCGGGCTAGGCGATCGTCCCATGGACTTGCTATTCTTGGCCCACCCAATACGCGGAGCCATGGATGTACGAAGCCAATAGCGGTCCGCAGTGGAACAATTTGTCGCGTGTGTTGTTTGTCTTTGGCATGCTCATGGGCGGGCTTGCCGCCTATTTGTACTGGGTCTACGGCGACCAGTTGCGCGAGCAAGCGGTCGAACTCGACGAGAAGAACCGCGAGGTGGTGCTCGAGAACGAGCGCCTCAAGGAACATGTCGGCTACCTGACCGGCCGCCTCGAAGAAGAAGTCGCCAAGGTCTCGCGCGAGAAAGAGGAGGAGATGGCGCGCGTGCGCGCTACTCACGACGAGATGCTGAAAGCCATGCAGAAGGAGGTCGAGCAGGGTCAGGTAAAAATCACCCAGCTCGCCGACCGCCTGTCACTCAACATCGTGGACAAGATCCTGTTCCCGTCCGGCGAGGACCATATCTCCGAACAGGGCAAGGAAGTACTGAAGCGCGTTGGCGCCGTGCTCAAACAGGCCAAAGACAAGACCATCCGCATTGAAGGCCACACCGACAACGTCCCGATCGCCAAGTCGCTCAAGGCACGCTTTCCCAGTAACTGGGAGCTATCCACGGCACGCGCCACCAACGTGGTACGCTTCCTTCAGGATGAAGCCAAAATCGATGCCAACAGCCTCGAGGCCGTGGGCTTGGGTGAATATCATCCACTGGCCAGTAACAAGACCCCGGCCGGGCGCAGTCAGAACCGGCGCATCGAGATTATTCTGTTCCCGCGCGTGGGTTCGCTCACCAAGGAACTGGCCCCGCCGAAAAAACCGCAGGCCGCAAAGCCCGCCACCAAACGCTAATATCTTCCCTACGAAAAGGAACGCTCCACTATGAAACCTGTCCTGCCCCATACTGCACTGATTCTTTCCGCCTGCCTGTTCCTGGCTGCCTGCAGTGGACGTGTCGCCACGCCGGCAGGCCAGGAATGCGCGGAGGGCCTGCGCATCGCCAATCAGGAGCTGGAAGATGCCAAGGTCAAAGGCTTCAGCGGCAGCATCCAGTGGATCAAGGCCGCCGGCCTGCTCACGGATGCCAGCGTGCACCAGCAGCTCGAAAAATTTACAAGTTGCGCGGACAAGGTGCGGCGCGCGCGTATCTACATCAAAGAGGCCGAAAAATAAGGCCGTTTTCCCATATCCGACGGACAGGAAATCCGGCGTTTGCAGCACCGCCAATCCCGGGGGCATAATGGCCAACCTGCGGGCGGTCTAGCCGCATGAACCGGTTCAGAGGATCCCCTGATGTTCTCGTTTAGTCACGCCCAGTCCAAAAAGGTGGCGGTGGAACACCCATTTCATGACGCCTTCCGCGGCTCCTTCACGAGCCTGATGCAGTGGGCGCATCTGGACGAGTTCTGGGCCACGGTGCAAGCCAGGGCCGATGCCGGCTGGTACGTCTACTGCATCGGCGAGCCGGTGCCCGAGCAACCGCGCAACGCCGCACAGGTGCAGAAGTTCCTCAAAGCCGTGGATGCCCTGCTGCGCATTGACCACGACGAGAGCTACTGCGGCATCGTCTACACCGACAGCAAGACCGACCCGACCTTCATCAAGATTTTCGACCCGAACAACCTCGGCGTCTCCTGCGGCTCCAGCAAGAATCCGCCGCTCCCCGGCTGGACCATGACCCTGCTTCCGCCCGCGCACCTCGAAAGCAAGCGCCCGCTGCCCGAAGGCCGGCGCCGCTGGTGGCAGAGTCTCTGGGCTCCGTCCTGAGCTTGTCGAAGGACCTGAACGCGCCCGATTCACCGCCGCTGTCCCCTGCCCGCCGCATGGCGGACAACACCACACCCTTCAAGCCGGCGTGGTGGTTGCGCAACCCGCACCTGCAAACCCTCTGGCCGGTGATCTTCCGTCGCCGCCTGCGCCCGCCACTGCGGCGCGAGCGATTGGAGCTGCCGGACGGCGACTTCGTTGACCTCGACTGGACCCTGAACGACCCTGTCCTGAGCCCAGCCGAAGGGAGCGGCCCAATCGTAATAATTTTTCACGGCCTCGAAGGCAGCAGCCGCTCGCACTACGCGCGCGGCATGCTCAGCACGTTACCGAAACACGGCCTGCGCGCCGTGCTCATGCACTTCCGCGGTTGCAGCGGCGAAACCAATCGCCTGGCGCGCGCCTATCATTCCGGCGATACCGGCGATATCGATTTTCTGGTACGCACCCTCAGGGCGCGCGAACCGAATACACCGCTCGCCGTCATCGGCTATTCACTCGGCGGTAATGCATTACTTAAATGGTTAAGTGAACAAGGCAAAGACGCACCGGTGCAATGCGCCGCCGCCGTGTCCGTGCCCTTCCTGCTGCACGAATCCACCGCCCGCATGAATCGCGGCCTGTCTCGTATCTATCAATGGCACTTGATGAAGAGCCTGAAAAGGGGCGCACGTCGCAAAGCCGAAAGATTCACCCCACCTGCGCCGCTGGAAGAAATCAACCAGATGCAGAGCTTTTTCGAATTCGACGACCGCGTCACCGCCCGCCTGCACGGCTTCGAAGGAGCAATGCACTACTACACCTCGTCCAGCTCGCGCCAATACCTGAACCGCATCCGCATCCCGACCCTGATCGTGCACGCCAGCGACGACCCGTTCATGCACGCACAGGTTATCCCCGCAGCCGGAGAGCTGTCACCTTCCATCGAACTCGACCTGCACCGCCACGGTGGGCATGTCGGTTTCGTCGGCGGACACCTGCCCTGGAAACCCCGCTACTGGCTGGACAAGCGGATTCCGAATTGGCTACGCAAGCGAATGTATTCAGGGTAGATCCTATGGTTTCTTGCAAGCCTGAAAACCGATTTTTTTGGGGTCAAAGGGTTTATTGGAAGTCCACACCGCAAAAGCGATACGAAGTAGCTTGCGGGCGATGATGACGATGGCCTCGGTGGTGGCAAAGCCTTTCGCCCGTAACGCCAGGTAGA
>DATEYP010000267.1:0-3115 GCA_035256085.1 Acidiferrobacterales bacterium | reverse complement strand
AGGTGGTGCTGCCGCTCTACTACTACGCGGATCGCGCCAAGTGGATCGCGGTGATGAAAGGCGCGATCGCCAAGAACGCCTCGTTCTTCAACAGCCACCGGATGATGCGGCGCTACGTCACGGAAGCCTACCTGCGTTGATTGCGGCCGATCCGGTCCCAGGCGCCGGTTGGCAACTCGCGCAATAGTCGCTGGACATTTTCAGGCGGCGTGTGCTCGACAGCGATGCTGTCCAGACCCGTCAACGAGTAGCTGGTCGATCGGTGCTCACTGGCATTGACCTGGCTGCTCCCAGGTATTGAACCAAGCGGTGAAATTGCCCTGCAGTGGTGTGTTGGCACGGCCCTGCTATTATCAAGAGAAAATAGGGGGAATACCGACCTACCGACGGCAAGCAACCGATTATCCGAACAACGGCGCTGAGCCGCAGATGAATCATGCCATGGAGGCACCGGAGCCATGCACCCTTTTGATGGGCTGGCGAATACAGGCGGCGCATTGCAGATCCGCGTACATCTGCGGCTGACGGCTTTTTTCCAGGATCATCACTATCTATATAGTGTGGGGCAAATAGTGCGGACATGGACTCCCGCCCGGTATAGCCGGCCGGGGCGCAGCGGTATTCACGAACATACTTTTCATTACCTGGAATCTACCCGCATGGATGCTGAACGATGGACAGTACCCTGAGCTTCTCCACGCTCAGGTCCCGGCTGCTCCTTCTGGTCATGCTGGCCTTGCTGCCCGCGGCCGCGGCCATCATTGACGCCGGCTTCGAGCAACGCCGCCTCGCGACGGCGGACGCCCAGGAAAACGCGAAACGTCTGGTGCGGCTCGCCGCGAAAGACCATGCACAGCTCATCAGCGAAGGGCGCCAGTTGCTCAGCACGCTGGTGCAGGTGCCCCAGGTCCGGGATGCCAGCGCCGGCACCTGCAGTGATTTTCTTTCACGCCTGGTGGCGCAGGATGCACGCCTGGCAAACATCGGCGTCATCCGGCCCGATGGCCAGGTGATCTGCAGTGGTGTGCCGCTCAAGGGCGGACTCAATGTTGCCGACCGTTCGTATTTCCAGCGCGCCGTACAGACGGGCCAGTTTGCCATCGGCGACTACCAGATCGGCCGTATCACCAAACTTCCGGTAATCGTTCTGGCGCAGCCCGCCTACTCGACGCAGGGCCGCCTTCTGTCCGTCGTGTTCGCGGCGCTGAACCTGGGCCGGCTCAACCAGTTCGCCGCGCAGGCGGCACTGCCACCCGGAACAACGCTGACGGTGCTCGATCGCAGCCACACCATCCTGGTCCGCAACCTCGATTCGGAACAATGGGTGGGAAAACTCGCGCCCGAGTCGGCGCTGCTGCGGAAACTGGATG
Source organism: Acidiferrobacterales bacterium (assembly GCA_035256085.1). GTDB lineage: Bacteria > Pseudomonadota > Gammaproteobacteria > Acidiferrobacterales > UBA6901 > UBA6901. The sequence goes on along the minus strand of DATEYP010000267.1, from coordinate 1,745 downwards.
ACGCCGAAAGCGACGGAACGGCTGCGCTGCCGGGCTTCGACGGCGTAGCGCGCCTGTACGCCTTCGAGCGCCTTGATGGACATACCGGTGACATTGCCCATATTCTCGTCGGCATCCCCGCCGAGACCGCCTACGCAAAAGCGGACCGCATCCTGGCCCGCAACCTGATGGTACTGGTGGTCGTATCGGTACTGATACTGGGCATGACCTGGGCGGGGAGCGAAATCCTGATCCTGAGGAAATCCAGGATGCTGATGGCCGCGGCACAGCGCCTGGCGGCGGGCGATCTCGCGGCGCGCACCGGAATAGGCCGGGGGCGCGACGAAATCTCCCGGGTCGGCGCGACGTTCGACGCCATGGCGGCCTCCCTCGAATCCCGCGAACGGGAGTCGACGCAACAGCTTCAACGCATCGCACAGCTCAACCGCGTGTACAGCATGCTCAGTAGCATCAACGGCGCGATCCTGCGCATCCGCGAGCGGGATGCGCTGCTCAAGGAGGCCTGCCGCATCGCGGTCGAGCTGGGCCGGTTCCGTCTCGCCTGGATCGGCCTGCTCGATGCGGACGGCCAGACGCTGCGGCCGCTGGCCATGGCCGGCGCCGCGAAAGAATACGCCGAGCAGATCCGGATTTCGCTCGACCCGAACCGGCCGGAGGGCCAGGGGCCGACCGCTGTCGCCCTGCGCGAAGGCCGCTATTTCGTGTGCAACGATATCGAGAACGATCCGCGCATGGCAGTGTGGCAGGAAAAGGCGCGCGCGGCCGGCCTCGGCGCCTCGGCGGCGTTTCCGTTGCGCATGGAGGGTAGTGTCATCGGTGCGCTCAACCTGTATGCGGCCGAGCCGGGATTTTTTGACGACCAGGAAATTCAACTGCTGGAGGAATTGGCGGCGGATACGTCGCTTGGGCTCGAATACATCGACAAGGAGCGCAGACTCAACTACCTCGCTTACCACGATCCGCTCACCGGCCTGCCGAACGCCACCCTGTTCGCGGATCGTCTCGGGCAATCCATCGCCCGCGCGCGCCACCACAAGCGTTACCACGCGGTGCTGGTGCTGGACATCGAGGGGTACCGGCGCAGCGTGGATGCACTCGGACGCCATGCCAATGACCTCGTGCTCCAGCAGGTGGCGCGTTACCTGGCGGAAAACATCCGTGAGGGCGACAGCGTGGCACGCCTCGAAGGCGACGAATTCGGAATCATTCTCGCCGACATCGCGCGGATCGAGGACGTGGAGCTCGTGGCGAACAAACTCATCGACGGATTCCCGCGCGCGGTGGCCGTGGGCGACGATGAAATCTTCCTACGCGTGCGCGCCGGCATAGCGATCCACCCCAACGACGGCGACGAACCCGACACCTTGCTCAAAAACGCGCGCCTGGCGCTGCACGCCTCCCGGCCGGAGACCGGCAGCACCCTGGCCTTCTACGCACCGGCACTCAATGCCGCCGCCCAGGAACACCGGCGCATCGAACAGGCGTTGCATCACGCCATCGAGCGCAAGGAACTCCAGCTTCACTATCAGCCGGTTGTGGACGTCGCGACGCGCGCCATCGTCGGTCTCGAAGCACTGCTGCGCTGGCACAGTCGTGATCTTGGACAGGTTTCGCCGGCGACGTTCATCCCGGTGGCGGAGGAAACCGGGCTGATCGTGTCGATCGGCGAATGGGTGCTGGAGTCCGCATGCCGCCAGGCCGTCCGCTGGCGCGCCGCGGGACTGCGCGGCGTACGCATCGCCGTG
>DATEYP010000266.1:0-9466 GCA_035256085.1 Acidiferrobacterales bacterium | reverse complement strand
ATGGCGGCCTCGCGACTGAATTGCCTGGCGGCCATAGCGAGTGGGAACCACCCGATCCCTTCCCGAACTCGGAAGTGAAACTGCTCAGCGCCGATGATAGTGTGGGGGTTCCCATGCGAAAGTAGGACACTGCCAGGTTTAATACCCAGAAGGCCCGACGGCCATGCCGTCGGGCCTTCTTTTTTTGTCCATGCGTCAGCGACGTGTGTATACTCGTCGTCACTATCTCTATCTGAACGGAGTCAATCAACCTAAGAACGGCTTTAGCCGCAGATGAACGCAGATTAACGCAAATGAACCATGCCATGGATGCACCGCGGCCATTCACCCTTCTGGTGGGCTGGCGAATACCGGCAGCGCATTGAATATCCGTATTGTTCCGCGTTCATCTGCGGCTGACTGCTTTTCCCAGGATCAATTCATCGCCGTGAGACCGGTCAGGGAGGATCGCGCGGAACCAATCGCCCGCTGAACGGTCTTGAAAAGTGTGGGCATGCAGCTATGTTTTAAACTCAAGTTCTAGAAAGAATCAGAAATGGCCTCCTCCTACCGCTCCAGCCTGGCAGAACGCGACGAATCCCTGCCGGCCGCGGGTATCGGTGAGCGCCGGTTGCGCCTCCTGACTTACAATATCCAGACGGGTATCGCCACCAGTCGCTACCGTCATTATCTGACGCACAGTTGGAAGCATGTCCTGCCGTGCGCGGGACGACGCGACAACCTGGACCGGATCGCCAGCCTGGTCCGGCATTACGATATTGTGGGGCTCCAGGAAGCCGATGCCGGAAGCCTGCGCAGCGGCTATGTCAATCTCACCGAGTACCTCGCGTCACATGCCGGGTTTCCCTACTGGTACGACCAGACAAACCGTAACTTTGGAATGTTTGCCCAGCACAGCATGGGCGTCCTGAGCCGCATGCGCGCCGCCGAGGTGAGGGAATACCGTTTACCGGGAGCCATTCCCGGACGCGGTGCGCTGGTTATCCGCTACGGCCGCGGGCGCGATGCGCTGGCACTCATGATCGTACATCTGGCGCTGGGCAGGCGCGCGCGCCTGCGCCAGCTCGGCTTTATCGGTGAGATCGCAAGTGCCCATCGACATGTGATTCTGATGGGCGATCTCAACTGTCTTTCGGACAGCCCGGAACTCGGCAGACTCATCGAGCGGGTCGGTCTGCGTGAACCGGCGCACGATCTGCACACCTTCCCGAGCTGGCAGCCGATACGCAATATCGATCACATTCTGGTATCACCGTCGATACGCGTGGACGACGTGAGTGTGCTGAAATATCCGCTTTCCGATCACCTGCCGATCTCCATGGAGATATCACTGCCGCAGGAAATGGAGCTCGGTGGACAGCACACCAGCCGCTGGGACAGTCATCTGGCCGCGGCATTCTAGTGTAGTGCTTCATTCTGTTTGGTACTTATAACTTCCCGGAGCCCCCTGTAGGTCGGGCTTCGCCGATGGGATCGAGGCGAGGGCCGCAGGCCAGGGATGACCTGGTTGCGGCTTTAGCCCGACATGTCGGCCTGAAGGCCGACCTACATTTCGAACAAGCAATGTTCCGTCAATTGTGAAGCACTACACTAGCGTCGCCGCATCGCCCGCCCGAGCGGGTGTTCTGCCCAAACCATCGAATTTCCTGCCACCGGTCAGTGCGCGCGCAGGCGCGCGAGCTCTTCCAGCAGCGACCTCACCAGCTGGGCGCCGCGCGGACTCATTCCACGGCACAACAAATCCGGATCGCGTTCGTGGTCGACGAGGCGGCGCAAGATGCCACTCAAGCGGGCCAGGTCGCCGCCGGCGCGCAGCATCTGCGTGCCCATGTCCGCGAGCAACTGCAGGGCGGCCACATCGCCGCTGCCTGCGGCATGGATCAGGGCGGCGAGTCCCGGCCCCGCCAGCGCTGGATCTGGACGCGCGTGTGGATCCGGCAGCGAACCAGGATCCTGCAGGCCGTGCAGAATGGCTTCCGCGATAACCCGATCTTCCTCATCCAAACCGGTTAATATCTGCACATCACGCGTACCTCCGAGAATGCGCCGTATGACCGCCACCAGCGTGCCCCAGCCATTCGCGAGTGCCGCATCGAGAAGCGCTTCGAGTTCCGGAAGACGTTCACGGTTCTGTGCGGCTGCGACCACGGCATGAATTAGGCCGGCGTGAGCCTGGATAATCTGCCGGGTTTTGTCGGGCAATGTACTCATGACCGCTTCGGGTTTCCGGATGTCTTTGCGCAAGCCAGAATAATACGGCAGCGGAACAGGCGGGTACATCACGCACGTCCCCCGGCAGACTGAACATACAGAAATCACCCCCGTTTCTGGCTGGCGGTTCAAAAATGGCCTATAAATCAATCTATAAGTCTGAACGATGTCGGGCAGGCTGGAATAGCAAGAACGGGGTGTATAGATCCGATGGCGGGAACCAACACGACACGCATACTCGTTGTGGACGATGCACAGGTCATGCGCCGCGCCATCGAAAAGATGTTGCAGGCGGACTACGAGGTGCTGCTGGCGAATGACGGCGAGGCTGGCTGGGAAATCCTCTCGCATCAGGGCCGGATCGACATGCTGATCACCGACATCCAGATGCCACACCTGGATGGCTATGGGCTGATTTGTCGCGTGCGCGCCGACACCCGGGCGCCGATCCGGGATATTCCCATTATTACCATTACCGGCGCGGAGGATGACGAAACCCGTATCCGCGCCTATGCGTGCGGCAGCACGGATTTCATCACCAAACCCTTCGATCGAAAGCTCTTGCAGTCGCGCGTACACGCCTACCTTCGGCTCAAGCAGGCGAGCCTCTTGTACGCCGCCGCCGATAGCGCGGCGCGCGCCACCGACCCGTTGACGAAACTGAACGGGCTGGGTGCATTTCTCGAAGCTGGCAAAAATTTATTCCAGCGCGCGCACGAACAAGGCCAGGACCTGTCGCTGGCGGCGCTCGAAATCGATGACTTTGGCGCCCTGCGCCAGCAACACGGCGAAGCCGCTACCGACCGCCTGCTGGTGCGGGTAGCGGAGATCCTGAACGCCACGGTGCGGCGCGTGGATATCGTGGCGCGCGTTGCCCAGGCCGAATTTGCCGTGCTCGCCCCGCAGACCGACCGGGCCCAGGGTCTGATGCTGTGCGAGCGCCTGCGCGAACGCATAACCGCGGAGGCGCTGAGCGTAATCGGAAGTCCGGTCGCGGTTTCCGCGAGTATCGGTCTGGTCACGCTGAGCGCGGATGTACCGGAGACGTTCGAGCAGTTACTAGTGCTGGTCGAACAGCGCCTGAGCCAGGCCCGTTCCGACGGCGGAAATCGTGTGGGTGTAACGCTGCTCAGCGATGTCATGCCGGAACCGGAGGAAGTGGTGCTATCCGGCGTGGCAGCGGATGCGGGGGACGAGCCCGGGACGCTGGAATTGACAGACGATGCGAGTGAGCTCTCCGTGGCTGAACTCGAAGCGCTGGTAAAGGATGAAGCCGCGCGTCCGCGATCCGGATCGCACCCGCGCCGTTCCGGGTAAGCACCCTTCCTTGTCCGGTTGCTGTCAATCATCCATTTCACATTTCCGTGCCTGTACTGAACCTGTCGCCGATTGCGACCTCGAAAGTCTGGTATCGGTAATCTTGATTCTGGAAAAAGCAGTCAGCCGCAGATGAACGCAGATAAACACGGATATTCAACGCGCTGTCGTTATTCGCCGGCCCACCAAGAATGTAAATGGCCTCGGTGTCTCCATGGCATGATTCATCTGCGTTCATCTGCGGCTAAAGCCGTTTTAGCATGATCGGTTTGCTGCAACGCGTGAGCGATGCCCGGGTCGAGGTCGCCGGCGCCACCATCGGCGCAATCGGAAACGGTCTGCTGGTGTTTGTGGGCGTGGAACGCGGGGACAGTGAGGCAATCGCCGACCGGCTGCTGGAGCGTCTGTTGGGATATCGTGTGTTTGCCGACGCTGACGGCAAGCTGAACCGGAATCTGCGTGACGTTGGAGGCGGGTTGCTGCTGGTGCCCCAGTTCACGCTTGCCGCGGACACCACGCAGGGGACGCGCGCGCGTTTCACGCCTGCCGCACCACTTGAAGATGGGCGGCGTCTGTTCGAGCATCTCGTCCTTCGGGCAGGTGCCGGGCATGCACCCGTCGCCAGCGGCGTATTTGGCGCCGACATGCAGGTCATACTGACGAATGACGGCCCGGTGACATTTTGGCTCCAGGTGCCCCCTGGCGGCACTCGCGCAGAAACCGCCCCCGGCATCGACTCACCGCGTAGCTAGCCAACCCTCCTTTCTGGCCTGTTCTGGCGGCGCCAGTGCCTTTGGGCATGGGATTTGCACATTCAGTAACCAAACCTGACTTGAGTGTGTAACCATGTCCGCCACAAGCCTGCGCGCCCCTGAACCCAGTCCCGAGAACAGACCACGCGTGCTGGTTGCCGATGATTCGCGCGTGATCCGGTTGGCCATCAAAAAGATACTGGGTGCGGATTTTGACCTGGTCGAGGTGGAAGACGGTGAGCGTGCCTGGGAACGGGTTCGCGCGGATACCGGGATTCAGGCGCTGGTGACCGACATCGAGATGCCGAATGTCGATGGCTATGAGCTCATCTGCCGGATACGCGGCGCCGAGGAGACGCGTCTGCGTGAACTGCCCGTGATTGTCATTACCGGCGCTGAGGACGAGGAAACCAAACAGCGCGCCTTCGCTTGCGGTGCCACCGACTTCATCATTAAACCGATTGATGCCATCCAGCTCAAGGCACGGGTGCAGGCGTATATACGTTACGACCAGACGGCGCGCGAACAGACCGAGAAATCCCTGATCCTGGAAGATCAGTCGATCATGGATTCGATGACCGGTCTGTGCAGCCGGCGCTATCTTTTCCAGCGCGGTGATCAGGACCTGGCGTTCTCAGTACGCCGGGGCAACGACCTCAGCCTGATTCGCCTGGACATCGACCATTTCAAGAAACTTTACAAGACACACGGCGACGACATCAGCGAAGACCTTCTGACCTGGTTCGCCAAAGTGCTTTTCACCTGTGCCCGCACGGAGGATACCGTAGCGCGCATCGGCGGCACGCAATTCGCCGTACTGGCCAGCGCGACCAGCATCGCGAACGCCACCGTGCTTTGTCAGCGACTGCAGGAGACTCTGGCCAGGCAGCCGTACCGCCACGGAAATATTACAATTCCGATCACCTTGAGCATGGGCATGGCGAGTCTGTTGCAGGATCGCCGCGACAATTTTGAAGAACTGCTCAAGCTCGCGCAGCAGCGGCTTTGTCATGCCCAGTCCGAGGGCGGTGACCGTGCGTGCAGCTCGATTCTGTCCGAGATGCATGAGATCGAGGAGGTACTGGCCCCGCCGGTCGAGCCACAGGCTGACAGCCTGCCGTCATTGCAGGAACCACAGCCGGAATCGCCGACGGAATCCGTTTCTGTCGACCCATCGGTGGCCGCTGAACCCGGGGAAATGACGGGTCAGGAGCCCGAGTTCACCCTGGACTTCCTCGGCATGGAGAGCGCGGAAGTCGAAGTACCCGCGGAGGCCTCGCTGTCCGTTCTGGATCAGGAAATGGAAACCGAAGCAGAGCCCGCTCCTGTCGACACATTGACGGCCACGGAACTCGTATTTGAAGAGCCGGTTAGTCAGACCGCCGAGCACATGCCGGACGTGAACGATGTCGCGGATCCGGCAGACCAACACGTCGCCAGCGTGACTCCGGATGCACCCGCGACGATGGTGACAGAACCTGTGCCAATGCCTTCGAGTGATCCATTGAGCATCGACAAGGCACTCCATCTGATTGCACTGGGTAAGGCCGACGTGTTGGCCCCCTATCTCGACGCGCTCTTGCAGAAAGTCCGGCCATTGATGGACTTCTCAGCGCAAGTCCGGCGCAACAAACCCGGTCAACACGCCGAAGACAAACCCTGACAACGTCTTGTTCCGCAGCGGCACGGCCGGTTTGTATTCTTTCCCGCCGGTCAGGCACAGTCGGCAGGAAAGGCGAGCACTTCCCGAAGGCTTTTTACACCAGCGGCAAGCATCGCCAGCCGATCGATGCCGAGCGCTACGCCGGCGCACTCAGGCAGGCCGGCACGCAGCGCGGAAAGCAGACGTGCATCCGGAGGCACCGCCGGCAAGCTTGTTGACTTTCTTCGCTGCAAATCGTACTCGAAGCGCCGCAGTTGTTCGCCGGCTTCCGTGAGTTCATGGAAGCCGTTCGCCAATTCGATTCCGTCGAGATAAAGCTCGAAACGCTCGGCCACCGGCGGGTACTCCGGGCGGATGCGGGCGAGCGCGGCCTGGGAAGCTGGATAGTCGTAGAGCACGGTGATTCGCCCGCGACCGAGGTTCGCTTCGATGACATGGGTGAGCAGCAGGTCACGCAACACATCCGGGTCTTCATGCCCGATATCCAGATCGGTCTGAATTGCATGTTTGGTGACGGCGTCGGCCAGGACCCGATTGTCCGCCGTGTGCGGATCGATGCCGCAATGGCGCTCGAATGCCTCGCGGTAGGTGAGCCTCTCAGGGGTAGCGAGTGCTCGGTGCCCGGCGAGTATTGCGGTGACCAGCGCCACGGCTTCGTCCATCAACTGCCGATGATCGAAACCGACCCGATACCACTCCAGCAGCGTGAATTCCGGATTGTGGAATCTGCCGGCCTCGCCGTTGCGAAATACCCTGCAGATCTGGTAAATCGAACCGGAACCCGCTGCCAGCAGCCGTTTCATCGGGAATTCCGGCGACGTGTGGCAATAGAAGGTGTGCCCGCGTGGAAACAGTGGACCGGTGTAGTGTGTCGTGAAGCTCGACAGCGCCGGGTCGGTGGCGGCGGCCGAGGAGAGAACCGGCGTCTCCACCTCCAGCACGGCGCGTTCCGAAAAAAACGCCCGGAGTCGTTCCAGTATCCGGGCGCGGAGTCTCAACACATCCAGCGTGGCAACGGGTTGCCAGTCAACCATAACGGCAGGTACGAGGGAAAAAGACAGATGCGAGGAGCGAGGGGTACGACAGGGGCCAGAGAAAAAGGAAAAGGGAAAAGGGATGGAAGTAAGTCGCTGTAATACAGGGGATCACTTCCATCCCTTTTCCCTTTTCCCTTTCCACTGTCTATTCGCCCTTGTCGTTTTGCGCTATGCCCGCGAGATGTATTCGCCGGTGCGGGTGTTGCACTTGATCAACTCACCGTTCTGGATGAACAGTGGCACGCGTACCACGGCGCCGGTTTCGAGCGTGGCCGGTTTGCCGCCACCGCCGCTGGTGTCACCGCGCACGCCCGGGTCGGTTTCGACGATCTTGAGGGTTACGGTGTGCGGCGGCTCGACGCTGAGCGGTACGCCGTTCCAGAGTGTGATGGTGCACAGGTCCTGTTCCTTGAGCCATTTGGCGGTGTCGCCCACGGCGGTCTTGTCGGCGCCGAATTGCTCGTAGGTTTCCGGATTCATGAAATGGAAGAACTCGCCGTCGTTGTAGAGAAATTGCATTTCCACGTCCACCACGTCCGCGGCTTCAAGTGTGTCGCCCGACTTGAATGTGCGCTCAATGATGCGCCCGGTCTTGAGGTTGCGGATTTTCACGCGGTTGAACGCCTGGCCCTTGCCGGGTTTGACGAACTCGTTCTCCACGACCGCACCCGGGGAGTTGTCGATCATCACCTTGAGACCGGCCTTGAAATCGTTTGTGCTGTACGTTGCCATGAAACACCTTGCTGTTTATAAGTAGAGATCGATAAAACCCGCCCTCACCCTCATTCCCTCTCCCGGAGGGCCCTCACCCTTTACCCTCTCCCAGAGGGAGAGGGTAAGTTGGTGAGAATCCATACTTCGGTCGAGGCGAGGTCGCTCACGGCCGTCCCTGGCCTTCGCGACACTGGTGCGTCCTGCACGTCGCCGAACGCGCAATGCGCGACTCAGGTAAGATTGGAACGCTATGATACCCGGAACTCCATTATTACGGCAGGTGCCCGACTGGCAGACCGCCTTGGGGCAGGCGATCACCGACCCGGCCGAACTGCTTGAGGTGCTCGGACTCGGCCCCGAATGGCTGCCGGCCGCCCGGGACGCGGCGCGGGCCTTTCCCCTGCGGGTGCCGCGCGGATTCGTGGCGCGCATGCGCCGCAGCGACCCCGCGGACCCGCTGCTGCGCCAGGTGCTGCCGCTGGCGGAGGAATGCCAGGCCGTGGAGGGCTACGGCGCGGACCCGGTCGGTGACCTGGCGGCGCACAAGGCGCCGGGCGTGCTGCACAAGTATCAGGGTCGGGTACTGCTCACCGCCACCGGCGCCTGCGCCATTCATTGCCGCTACTGTTTTCGCCGCCATTTTCCGTATGCCGAGGCCAATGCCTCGGCCGAGCATTGGCGCGCGGCGCTCGATTACGTCACGCTGCATCCGGATGTGCGGGAAGTGATCCTGAGTGGCGGCGACCCCCTGACCCTGTCCGATCGGCGGCTTGCCGAATTCGTGCGGACGATCGAAGACATTCCGCATGTCGAGCGCCTGCGCCTGCATACCCGCCTGCCGGTGGTGCTGCCGGAACGCGTGACGCCGGAACTCTGTGCCTGGCTGTCTGGCACGCGTCTCATGACGGTCGTGGTGATTCATGCCAATCACGCGCAGGAGCTGGATGCGGCGACGCGCGCGGCCTGCGCACGACTTGCGGACAGCGGCGCGACCCTGCTCAATCAATCCGTACTGCTGCGCGGGGTGAATGACAGTGTCACGAGCCTGGCGCAGCTCAGCGAGGCCCTGTTCGCCGCCGGTGTGCTGCCGTATTACCTGCACCAGCTGGATCGCGTGCAGGGCGCGGCGCATTTTGAAGTCAGCGATGCGACGGCCCGTACGTTGCTCGCCGGCCTCAATGCCTGTCTGCCCGGCTATCTGGTCCCGCGCCTGGTGCGGGAAGTGGCTGGTGCATCGGGCAAGACCCTGCTTTTATCCTAGAAAAAGCAGGCCGGCGAACACAGGCAGCGCATTGAATAGCCGCGTTCATCCGCGGCTAAACGCCGTTTGTAGGTTTATAGTCCCGCGGCCATCCCCGTCACCATGCGCAAGCAAACCGACCGCTGGGCGTGACTGGCCACGCGCGTTCTTGCTATCATGGCGGCAAGCATGGATGTCTCAATATCATCGGCAGTGCCCGCTGTTTCTGCATCTCCGGCCCCTACGCACGTGACTCCGATCCGACGCATCAAATACCGGCACGCCTGGCGGGAGCGCCTCGTCGTTCTGCTGTTGACCGGGCTGACCGGCGGCTGCGCACTGTTGCCAGCGCCCGCCCCGCAGCATGATGAGCAGGCCGTGGGCGCGCCGTTGCCGTATGAGCCGCCGCTTGCCGGGATACAGGTTGCGCCGCCCTTGCCGGCGGTCGCGCCCCAGGTGGTGACGCACGGCCCGCGCCGCAAGAAAAGAATCGCCCTCACCTTTGACGCCTGCGCGACGCAGGGGCCAAGCC
>DATEYP010000265.1:0-18703 GCA_035256085.1 Acidiferrobacterales bacterium | reverse complement strand
CCTTTGCGGCGAAAAATATTCGTTTGGGAATTAATCAGGCTTCCTGTTAATTGTGGCGCAAGCGCCCGTTGAAACGCAGGACGGCGAACGCAAAGCAGGCCGCGCCAAAGCCGAGTAGCCGCCCGGCCTCGGGCACGATCTCGCGCACCCCGCCGCCGCGGATGAAAATGTCGAGAAAGCCTTCCAGCCCCCAGGAGAACGGCGTCAGCTCGGCAAGCTGTTGCATGACCGGCGGCATGACCATCTTCGGCACCATGATGCCGCCGAGGGCGGCGAGAATCATCACCGTGGTGGCGCTGAAGGTGGTGGCCTGTTCGGGAGTGCGGGCAAAGGTGGCGATGAGCAGCGCGAAACCGATCGCCGCGACACTTGCGCTCACGCTCAGCAGGGCGATCGCCTCGGGTGCGTTCCCCAGCGTCAGGCGGTCGCCGCCGAGCAGCGGCAGCCCCCACACGCCGACCGCCAGAATCAGCACCAGCTGCAGCTGGTTGATTACCAGATACGGCGCGATCTTGCCGCCGAACAGCACCCACGCGGGCACCGGCATGGACTGGAGCCGCAGCAGGCTGCCTTGCGCGCGTTCCTTGATCAGCGTCACCGACAGCGGGATGGCGAGGAAGAACATGGCGAGCAGCGTCCAGCCCGGGGCGTTCTGTTGCACCGATGTCGGGTTGGGCGTGTTGCGCGTTCCGCCGGTCTCCAGCTCGTCGCGTACTTCCCGGAACAGTTCCGGCGCGGCGAGCACCGGCGCCGATACCACCGAAGTGCCGAACGGCGTGCGCGCCAGCTCGGAGATGCGTTCGGCGATGAGCCGCGATTCAATGGCGCGCAACGCGCCGTTGGTGAATGCCACCAGCATGCTGCGGTGGTCGGCGCGCAGCGTGGGATCGGACAGCAGACGCACGCCGACGGCGGGCGTGCGGCCACTGGCGCGACCGTCGCTCCGGACCTGCTCCTGCGCGCGCCGGCGAGATTGTTCGGTCGCCCTGGCGGGAATGAGCAGCGCAAATTTGTAGCGACCGGCGGTGAGCTGTGCCTCAACCTGGGCGGCATCCGGCAGGGGAGCGGTTGCCAGCTCGACCAGGAAGTGTTTGTCCTTGGCAAAGGACTCACGCAGTTTTTCGCCGACCAGTTTGCCGTCCTGGTCCACGATCAACACACTGAAGGTGACGCCGGCGCGTTCGGTGAACACATCGCGCAATGCCAGCGACATGATGGTGACGAACGCCACCGGCATCACGAACAGCACGGCCAGGGCGTGCCAGTCGCGCACGATGAGGCGCGTTTCCTTTCCGATGGCGGCCAGCAGCTGGCGGAGTACGATCATATGAAAGGACGGAGGCAGGGCTTCATTAATAAGATTTCTTTAGCCACAGATGAACGCAGATTTGCGCAGATATAAAGGCTTTTCGTAAGGTGTTTATCTGTGTTCATCTGTGGCCCGAAAATATTTAGTCGCGCAGGCGCGTGCCGGTGAGCGCCAGAAACACCTGTTCGAGGTTCATGGCCCCGAGACTGAGTGAGACCAGCGGCAGACGCGCGCCACGCAGTACTTCGGTCACCGCGGCGAGCGCCGCGTCCGGCGTATCGCTCTCGATTTCGATGGAGCGTGTCGAGAAACGGCCGGCGCGTACCTGCGGCAGTGTGCGCAGCTGTTGCGCGACGGTGTCCGGCAGGTCGGTGTCGAGCTGCGCGACAATCGTGCCGGCGCGGTGCACGCGCAGCAGTTCCGGCACCGAGCCACGCGCCAGGATCCTGCCGTGGTCGATGATGGCGATGTCATCGCACAGGTTTTCGGCCTCCTCCATATAGTGGGTAGTGTAGAGGATGGTCATGCCGGTCTGATGCAGGGCGCGCAGGCTTTCGTGGATGAAATTGCGCGACTGCGGGTCGATCCCCACGGTCGGCTCGTCCAGGATCAGCAATTGCGGTTCGTGGATGAGTCCAATCGCCAGGTTCAGGCGGCGCTTGAGGCCGCCGGAGTAGGTGTCGACGCGCCGGTCGGCCAGGTCTTCGAGACGCGCGATGGCGAGGCAGGCGGCCACGCGTTCCTGGAGGCGCGCGCCGTTCAGGCCCTGCATGCGCCCGAAGAAGGAAATGTTCTCGCGCGCCGTGAGCGTGGGGTAGATCGCCAGGTCCTGGGGCACCAGGCCGATGGCCGATTTCACGCGCGCGGCGTCGGCCTGCACGTCCGTGCCGAGCACGCGCACGCTGCCGTGCGTGGGTGCGAGCAGGCCGCAGAGAATGGAAATCAGCGTGCTTTTGCCGGCGCCGTTCGGCCCGAGCAGGCCGAAAAAGGCGCCACGACGGATCGCCAGTGCGAGCCCATCCAGCGCCGGGGACTGGCCTCCGCGGTAGACCTTGGTGAGGTCGGTGATCTCAATCAGCGGCGCGTCGTTCACGGGCAGGGCGGGAAAAATCAATTCTGGGCGTTCGGGGCGCAAATCATAACAGGGAATGGGCCTCCGCAGTATGCGCCATGACCCGGCGATGAGCGTGCCGGCGTGATCGTTGCTTGATGCGGCTCTGGGATTTCCCGATAATGCCGCTGAGGATGTGCGATCCTGTACCGCCAGCCGATGGCGCACGCGCCGTGAGAAATGGAGTCCCCATGTCAGCCGCTTCAAATTCGTCCGCGCACAGCCCCGGCCTTGTCGAGGCCGACGTCGCCATTATCGGCGCCGGCCCGGCGGGCAGCGCCCTGGCCACCTATCTCGCGCGCGCGGGCAAGAAGGTCATTATCTTCGAGCGCGAGACTTTCCCGCGTTTTCGCATCGGTGAATCCTTGCTGCCGCTCAACATGCAGCTGTTCCGCGAGTTGGGCGTGGAAGCGGAGATGGAGAAACGCTTCATCCGCAAGTATGCGGCGAATTTCTCCGATCGCTGGGGTGCGCGCCAGTCGCGTTACCCGTTCGCCAACGCCTTCAATAACGACTACCCGTACTGCTACGAGGTGGAACGCGCCGAGCTGGATCAGATGCTGCTCGATAACGCCGTGAAGAGCGGCGCGCAGAGCTACATGTCCTGGACGGTGCGCGAGGTATTGTACGAGGGCAGCATCGCGGTTGGGGTGCGTGCCGACGCCAACGACGGAAGTAATTCGGTGACGGTGCATTGCAAGGTGGTGGCCGACTGTTCAGGCCGGGCGGCCTTCATCGGCAGCCGCCGGAAGCTCAAGCAGGACGTCGGCATCGACACGCGCACCGCGTTCTTCTCGCACTTCGAGGGCGTGGCGCGCGATCCGGGCGAGCGCGAGGGCGATATCCAGATCGTGGCCTTCCCGCACGGCTGGTTCTGGATGATTCCGTTCAAGGGCAATACCACCAGCGTCGGCATGGTGGTGACCGACGGTTATCTCAAGCTGCGCAACCAGATCGCCGCCGGCCGGCCCGGCGAGCGCGGCCAACACGACGAATCCAGCGCCGCCGTGGCCGGGCACGAGGAGGCGATCAACGATGCGTTCCTGCTGAAAACCATCGAGGACACGGCCTTTGTGGCCGATCGTATGAAAGGTGCCCGCCAGAAATTTGCGGCGCGATCCATTGCCAATTTCTCGTACATCATGGATCGCTACGCCGGCGACGGCTATGTGCTGGTCGGCGACGCCGGCGCGTTCCTCGATCCGGTATTTTCGTCCGGCGTGTTTCTCACCATGAAATCGGCGCAGCTGGTGGCGCGCGACATCCTGCGCTCGTTTCACGAAAACGATTTCTCCGCGCACCAGTTCGCCGATTATGAGAAGCGCATCCGTGGCGCCCAGAAGATCTTTTTCAAGTTCATCAAGGGCTGGTATGACCCGGCGTTCCTCGACCTGTTCTTCTATCCCAAGAACATCTTCGGTCTGAAGTCGGCGATTACCACCATGCTGGCCGCCGACCTGTACGACCCCAGGAACCTGCGCCGTCTCAAGCTGCGCATGTGGCTCATGTTTTTTTTCGCCGGCGTGCACCGGTGGCGCCTGCGCATGTTTCGGCGCGGTCGTTCGTATGTGCAGCAGCAGACGGTCTAATAGAATTATTTTTCCAAGCGCAATGGACTTTGTGCAGGCTGGCCTTCCTTGACCGAAATGCGCATTGCCGCCAGCCATCCGGCGTTGCCCGGCCACTTCCCCGGCCATCCGATCGTGCCGGGTGTGGTGCTGCTGGAGGCGGTGGCGGCGGCGCTGCCGCAACACGCGGGTGCGTCACTGCGCGTTACCGGCTTTCCGGCAGTGAAGTTTCTGGCGCCGCTGTTGCCCGAGCAGGAGTTCGACATTGTTTTTACCGCGAGGCGCCCCGGTCAGTCAGCTTTCGAGGTCGTGGCCGGCGGCCGTAAGTTGGCAAGCGGAACCGTTTCCTATGAAGCACACTGACACGCGACCAGGGCAAATCCGATGAGCAGGCATTGGGCAACACAGCGCGAACGCGGGTCGGTGTTCGCCATGAGGCTGATCACCTGGATCGCCTTCACGTTCGGAAGGCCAGTCAGCCGCGCCTTGCTCTATCCCGTGTGTCTGTACTTCGTGCTGTTCGCGCGCGCCGGCGTGCGCGCCTCGCGCCAGTACCTCGCTCGCGTGTTCGGCCGGCCGGCGACCTGGGGCGAGGTGTTTCAGCACCATTTCGTATTTGCCTCGGTGCTGCTCGACCGCGCCTTCATGCTCGCCGGGCGGCCACAGCATCTCTACGTAGAGGAAGAAAACCGCGAGCTCATGCACCGTCTCGCGGACAGGCAGCAAGGCTGCCTGATGCTCAGCGCGCACATGGGCAGTTTCGATATCACGCGCGATATCGGCCTGCGCGGCCGAAACGTCGTGGTGAACATGATGATGTACGAGGAGAACGCACAGAAGCTGAACGCCGTTATCGCCAGTTTCGGCGGTCACAGCCGCATGAAGGTGATTCCGATCGGCACCGTGGACTCGCTCATCCGTGCCAAGGAGCGGCTCGATCGGGGTGAGTGGGTCGGCATTCTCGGCGACCGCGTGGTGGCGAACGACCGGTTGATTCGCGTGCCGTTCCTCGGCAGTGAGGCGACATTTCCCGCCGGACCGTTCCTGGTCGCAGGCGCGCTCAAGGTGCCGGTGGTTCTGTTCGTTTGCCTGTACATGGGCGGCAATCATTATAAGGAGTACTTCGAATTGTTTGCCGACGAGTTGGTGCTCGATCGCCACAACCGCGAGGCCGATCTGGAGAAATGGGTGCGCCGCTACGCCGAACGTCTGGAGTATTATTGCCGGTTGGCGCCATACAATTGGTTCAATTTCTACGACTTTTGGGGTCTATACTCGTCGCTGGAATTCGATGCCATGGCGCGTCGTCCGGCGTAATGCGCGCCGATATTCCGGGGAATGCCTGACATGACGCCACTCGTCCTCACTGCCTTCACGGCCGTGAACGCCCTCGGGCGCGGCAGCGCTGCCGTGTTGAAGGCGCTCACGGCGGTCCGCACCGGTCTCAAACCGTGCAGCTTCGAACGAGTGTCGCTCGAAACGTACGTCGGCGAAGTCGCGGGACTGGATGACCTGCGTGTGTGTGAACGGCTCGCCGAGTTTGACTGTCGCAACAACCGCCTGGCGGAGCTGACGCTCGAACAAGACGGTTTTACGGCGCGCATCGCCCAGGCGCGCGTGAAATACGGAGCGCGTCGCGTCGCCGTGATTCTCGGTACCAGCACTTCCGGCATCCTCGAAACCGAGCGCGCCTACCGGCGGCGCGATCCGTTGACCGGCGCACTCCCGGCTGATTTCCGCTTCGCGACCACGCATAATCTTTATGCCAGCACCGACTTCGTGCGCCGCTATCTCGGCCTCGAAGGCCCGGCTGCCATGATCTCCACCGCCTGTTCGTCGAGTGCCAAGGTGTTTGCCAGCGCCTGGCGTCTGATGACGCAGGGCCTGTGCGACGCCGCCGTGGTCGGCGGCGTGGACAGTCTGTGCCGCAACACGCTTTATGGTTTCGCATCGCTCGATCTGGTCGGCCGCGAACCATGCCGGCCGTGCGACGCGCAGCGCGGCGGCATCTCGATCGGCGAGGCGGCGGGTTTCGCGCTGCTCGAGCGCCCGGAGCAGGCCGCTTCCCACAGCGGCGTGGCGCTGCTCGGCTATGGCGAAAGCTCGGATGCCTATCACATGTCCACACCGCATCCGGAAGGCGCGGGCGCGGCGCTCGCCATGCAACGCGCACTGACCTGCGCCGCTCTACCGCCGGCGGCGATCGACTATATCAACATGCACGGTACCGCGAGCCAGGTGAACGATTCCATGGAGGACAAGGCCATCAGCACGGTGTTCGGAACCAATACCGCGTGCAGCTCGACCAAGGGCTGGACCGGACACGCACTCGGCGCCGCCGGCATCACCGAGGCGGTGATTTCGGCGCTCTGCATCCGGAACGGGTTGATGCCCGGCTGTCTCAATACGCGCAGCATCGACCCGGGCTTCACCAGCAAGGTGCTGCTCACGAACCAGAGCGCGGCGGCGCGGCGCGTGCTCAGCAATTCATTCGGCTTCGGCGGCAGCAACTGCAGCCTGATTTTCGGTGCGCACCCATGATCGAGCTCTGGATCGAAGGCGTCGGCATTTATGCGCCCGGCCTGGCCGGCTGGGAGCGGGCGGCGCCGGTGCTCGCGGGCCGGCAGCCGTATGCGCCGGTCGAGCCACCGAAACTGGCGCCCGCGTTGCTGCCGGCCGACGTACGGCGGCGTACCACCGAACACATCCGACTTGCCGTCGAAGTGGCGGACGAGGCGGTGCGTCAAGCACAGGCGGATGCCGCGGCGCTCTGGTCGGTGTTCGCCACGTCGGAGAGCGACGGCGCCATCAGTCACAATATCTGCGAGGAGGTGGCGAAAGACGTTCCCGAGGTATCGCCCACGCGCTTCCACAACTCGGTCACCAATGCGCCGGCCGGCTACTGGTGCATGGCGGTGCAGTCGCAGGCGCCGTCGACCAGCCTGTCCGGTTTCGACGCCAGCTTCGGCGTCGGCCTGATCGAGGCCGGCGTGCAGGTGGGCGTGGAACGCTGCCGCGTGCTGCTGGTGGCACACGATGCGCCGTTTCCCGAGCCGCTCCACAGTGTGCGGCCGATCAGCGCGCTCTTCGGCGCGGCGCTGGTGCTGGCGCCGGCACGCAGCGCACGCAGCCTGGCGCGCATCGTGGTCGCCATCGAGCCGACGCTGCATGCCTTGTCGCGCATGGCGGATGCCGGAATCGACGGCTTGCGCACCGGCAACCCGGCGGCACGTATTCTGCCGCTGCTTGCCGCGCTTGCGCGGCGCGAGTCCGGCGAACTTTTTTTGCCGTACGTGCACAGCCAGGCGCTGCGCGTGACGCTGGAACCGGTTTGAGGAAAGCAAGCCTGCACAAAAATAGCCCGATAATGCTCCACGACGTCATCTGCGCGCGCCTGCCGCACGCCGGGCGCATGTGCCTGCTGGAGCGCCTCGAATCCTGGGATGCCGATTCCATCACCTGTATTGCCACCTCGCATCGGGATGCGGACAATCCGCTGCGCCGCGGCGGCCGGCTACATGCGGTCGCGGGTGTCGAGTACGCCGCTCAGGCCATGGCGCTCCACGGCAATCTGCTGTCCAGGCCTGTCCTGAGCCGAGTCGAAGGGACTGACACACAGCCGGCCATGGGGTATCTTGCCAGCGTGCGTGACCTGAAACTCGATCTCGAAGACCTCGGAACAGTTGTGGAAGACCTGCGTATTATGGCGCGCCGCCTGAGCGGCGACGCCGGCGGATTTATATATGAATTCGAGATACGCGCTGGTGCGCGCGCTGTATTGAGCGGGCGTTTGGCCGCCAAGCTGCTGGCAACGGGAACTGCGGCATGAAGCGCGCGCTGATCACCGGCGGCAGCGGCGGGATCGGCGCAGCCATTGCCTGGCGCCTGGCACGGGACGGCCTGCATGTGATCGTGCACGCCAACCGCAACCGCGCGCAGGCCGAGGCCGTGGCCGGCGAGATCCGCAGCGCCGGTGGTTCGGCGGAAACCACCGCCTTTGATGTGGCGGATGGCCAGGCCAGCGCGCAGGTATTGGAGACTTTACTCGTGGCCGGCCCTATCCAGGTGCTGGTCAACAACGCCGGTATTCATGACGACGCGCCGCTCGCCGGCATGACCTTCGAGCAGTGGCACCGGGTCGTGGATGTCACGCTGCATGGGTTCTACCACGTTACCCAGCCATTGCTCCTGCCCATGCTGCGCACCCGCTGGGGGCGCGTCATCAGCATCTCCTCGGTTGCCGGTGTGACAGGCAATCGCGGCCAGGCCAACTACGCGGCCGCCAAGGCCGGGCTGCACGGCGCCTCCAAGTCGCTCGCCTTCGAAGTGGCGTCGCGCGGCGTGACGGTGAACGTGGTGGCGCCCGGCATCGTGCAGACGCCGATCCAGGCGCCGTTGTTGGCGCAATGGACTATGGCGCAGGCGGCATTCAGCAAGGAACAGATCGACGCCCTGGTGCCGGTGAAGCGTGCCGGCACACCCGACGAAGTGGCGGCGCTGGTCGGATTTCTGGCCTCGCCGGACGCCGGCTATATCACCGGCCAGGTGATCTCCATCAACGGCGGCATGGCGTAGATTGATAAGATTGTTGGAGCCACAGATGAACGCAGATCAAACTTGAAAATACGAATTCATCCATCGAATTTAATCTGCGTTCATCTGCAGCCAAAAATCTTAGCCGTTACAATATAACCGCGTGCAGAACTTCGTCGTCGTCATTCCCGCCTACAACGAGGCCGCGACCATTCGCGACATCGCCGCGCGCGCGCTCAAATTCTGCGCGCAGGTTATTGTCGTGGACGACGGTTCCACCGACGGCACTGCCCAGACACTCGACGGTCTGGCAGTGCAGTTGCTGCGCAATGAGTGCAATCTCGGCAAGGCCGCGAGCCTGTGGCGTGGCGCGCAAGTCGCGCTGGCGTCCGGCGCGGATGCAGTCGTGACCCTGGATGGCGACGGTCAGCATGCACCCGAAGATATTCCGCGCCTGATGGCGGCGGCGCAACTGGATCCCGGCAGCATCGTGATCGGCGCGCGCCTCGCCGAACGTAGCGCCATACCGAAACTGCGTTACTTCGCCAATCGCGCGGCCGTGTTCTGGTTGTCGTGGGCCTGCGGTCAGCGGCTCGAAGACAGCCAATCGGGATTCCGTGTTTATCCAGCCGAGTTGTTTCGCAAGGTCAGCATTTCGCACGATCGCCAGCATGGCTTCGTATTCGAAAGCGAGATTCTGATCGAGGCAGCGCGTTTCGGGCACCGTTGCGCCATGGTGCCGATCTCGGCGCTCTACCGGGCCGGTGCACGTACCAGCTACTATCGCCATCTCGACACCTTGCGCATCATACGCATGGTTGCCTGGAAGCTGCTGTCGCGCGGGCTCTATCTGCAAGGGTTCTATCGCGCATTCCTCAGACCGGCGCCGCGCGCCTGAGTGCGAATGTTGCCATCCGGGTCTTTTATGTAGCATGATTCTGCATTGTTGCCCATCATCACCCATCAGGAGGAAATCAGCATGTCGAAAGCCATTCTTCGCCTGTTCGCTGCCCTGCCATTTGTTGCGTTGCTGGCGATGCCGGCGCACGCCGCCAACACCGCCCCGATCTACACGCCCGAGCCGATCCAGGTGCCGTCCGGAAAGAACGCGGAAGCAGTGAAAAATGCGGTGCGCAAGGCGCTGTTCGACAGGGGATGGGAAGTACGCGAAATCGGCGCTGGCCACCTGCAGGGCAAGCACACCAAGAGCGGCGGCAAGGGCAAGATGCATGTTGCCGTGCTCGATGTGCGCTTCGACTCGAAGAGCGTGCGCATCGGCTACAAGGACAGCCAGGAACTGAATTACGACAAGGAGTCCGGCGTCATTCACAAGACCTACAACAACTGGGTGCGCAACCTGGAGAGGAACATTCGCGCCAACCTCGGCGCGTACTGATATTCCCGGCCACGCCCGGCGTTTCCTCGGGCCCCGTTGCTCCAGCAACGGGGCCTGTATATTTCAGGGCCGGTAAAGCAGGGGGCGGCTTTACCCTAGAAAATCGGTTTTAGCCGCAGATTAACGCAGATGAATCGCGTCATGCATGCACCAGGGCCATTCACTCTTTTGGTGGACCGGCGAATACCGGCGGTGCATTGAATATCCGCGTTTATCTGCGGCTGACTGCTTTTTTCCAGGTTTATACCCGGTAGGCGGTCGTGGTCATCACCTTCGAGGACAGCGCCATGAGTTGCCGGACCGGTTCGGGCAGGGTCGCGCCACCGGCGGCGAGCGCGGTGGTGGCGTGCCGCGCCTCGTCCGTGCGCATGAGTTCGAGAATCGCACGGCTTTTTACGTCCTGTTCCGGCAGGCGCGCGAGATGCGCATCCAGGTGCCGGATCACCTGCTGTTCGGTCTCGGCCACGAATCCGAGGCTCCACTTGTCGCCGGCAATACCGGCGACTGCGCCAATCGCGAACGACCCGGCATACCAGAACGGCGCGAGCACGCTCGTGTGCGTGCCGAGTTCGCGGATGCGTTCCGCGGTCCAGGCCAGGTGATCGTTTTCTTCGGCCGCCGCCTGTTCCATCTTGTCGCGCACCGTCGGCAGGCGCGCGGTCAGCGCCTGGCCCTGATAGAGCGCCTGCGCCGAGATTTCGCCGGCATGGTTGACGCGCATCAGCCGGCCGGTCAGTTCGCGCTCGGCGGCCGTCAGTTCGGCCTCGGTGTGCGCGGTGGCCGGGCTGGGGCGCGACGGTTCCGGCGCCGGCCCAAGGCTGGTGCGCAGCGCCTGGTCGAGGCCGTGGATGAACCGGTCGATCGGCGAATAAGGGCGGGAGTTCATGGCTGCACCTTACCGGAAGGTTCGAAGCGCTGACAAGAGCCATGGTTGTGCGATGACGATTCGACCGTGGTACACACCGTCAGTGGTGCGTGGGACGCACCCTGCAAAATTGAGGTAGGGTGCGCCCTGCGCACCGGTCCACTGAATCGTCACGTCGGTTTCGGCCGTAACTGCCGTTCGAACAGAACCAGCGGATGCACGACCTCGATGTTCAATCCCTGCGCGCGCAGGCCGGCACCCAGGTGCAAGGCGCAGCCGAGGTTGGCGGTGGCCAACACCGCCGGCTGGAGTTGTTGCAGGTGCGCGAGTTTATCCGCGCGCAACAGCCCGGCCATCGCCGGTTGTCGCAACGGGTAGGCGCCGGCGCCGCCGCAACACAGGTGGTTTTCCACCAGTGGCACAATGCGCGCAGCCGGGATGCGACCGAGCAGCGCATACACCGTCTGCTCCGCGCGCAATGCATTGCGCAGGCTGCACGGATCCTGTACGGCGACGGTCACCGCCAGCGGGGCGAGCGTCAGGGACGCGGGCAATGCGACATCCTCCAGAAACTGGTGGATGTCCAATATCCGCAGGCGATGCTCCATGTCCGTATCGTCATTCCTGCCGGCGTCGGCGAGCACCGCGCCACACCCGCTTGCCACCGTGATGACCGCCTGCACGCCGGCCACGCGAAATACATCGAGGTTGAGGCGCGCAAGCGCCTTCGCCTGTTCAGGTTGCCCGGCCTCGCGATGCAGCGCGCCGCAACAGGTTTGTGCGTGCGGAATCACGACATCGAAGCCGAGACGCGTCAGCAGGCGGATCGCGGCGGCGAGTGTTTCCGCATCCAGCACGCGCGCGACGCAGCCAAGAAACAGCGCGACGCGCCCGCGTCGCGCCCCCTGGGCAGGATGGAATGCATCCCGGGACAGGGCCGCGGGTAGTGCCGGCAGCAGGGATTCCAGGCGTTGCACGCGCAGCCAGCGCAATACACCGCTGGCGCGAACCAGGCGTTGCAAACCGCTGCGCTGATAGATGCGCAGCGCGATACCGATTCCTTCCAGCAGGCGCGGACGCGCGCTGAGACCGAGGCCCATCCGCACCGGCCATGCGGCCGGTTGTTGTGTGTACAGGAGCGTGCGTCCGGCCTCGATCAGTTGGCCGTAGCGCACCCCCGATGGACAGACGCGCTCGCAGGCGCGGCAGCCCAGACACTGAGACAGATGCGCGGCGAGCCGCGCGCTGGCCGGCAGGGCGCCGCTCGCCAGTGCGCGCATCAGCACCACGCGCCCGCGTGGCGATTCGTTCTCGTCCCCGGTCTTGCGGTATGTCGGGCAATGCGGCAGGCACAGGCCGCACAACACGCAGCGGTCCGTCGCTTGCATGGTCCACTGCGCCAGTCCAGGCGCCGCGTTTGGCGCCGTGGACTTGAACGGCGCCTGGACGGAACAATGTTCGGCGCGCGAGGCGGGGCGATGATCGGGCAGGGCGCTATCGGGCATGGGCAGCTTCGTGCAAAAGAGATAGTCTATCTCCATTCACTTTCTTTCACGCAGCGGCGTCTCTAACCATGCCCGAAGCCTATTACCGTTATCACGTTTTTTTCTGCATCAATCAGCGCGAAGGCGGCCAGCCGTGCTGTGCCGACAAGGGCGCGGTCGCCATGCGCGATTACGCCAAGGGCCGGATCAAGACGCTTGGCCTCGCCGGTCAGGGTCAGGTGCGCATCAATCAGGCCGGTTGTATGGACCGCTGTGCGCAGGGTCCGACTATCGTGGTTTACCCGGAGGGTGTCTGGTACCGCTATGCGGGCAAAGAGGACATCGACGCCATCATCGAGGAGCACCTGGTGCTTGGCCGGCCGGTGGAGCGGCTGAAAATATGAACCGTCGACTCCCAACGCAGCTATTGCGACGCCACCGCCTGATCGTTTTTCACCACCTTCACGAGGCAGGTTCTGGACAGCCATAACCGGGAGCTAAGGAAGCTCTGAACAAGTGTCGATCAAGAAGTTACCCCCTCTCCCCCTTTCAGGGGGCGAGGGGGCTTAATCAACCTAAAAACGGCTTTAGCCGCAGATGAACGCAGATAAATGCAAATGAATCATGTCATTGATGCACCCAGGTCATTCACCCTTTTGGTGGACTGGCGAATACAGACAGCGCATTGAATATCCGCGTTTATCTGCGTTCATCTGCGGCTGACTGCTTTTTCCAGGATCAAAGGTTCCATAAGGAATTTTACGCGGACGTCCGCCGCAATCCGTCAGGTCTTGCGGCGTTTTTTTTTGTCGCTCGCCCACCGAGGCGCCAACCAGTCTTGATAAGGAACGTGCCGAGACGCTTGGCCGGAGAGCTGCTTCGGCCGATTCTCCCATCGTCGAGAGAACGGCCAGCATTTTATAATGTGTTTGTTATGAATAGGTTATGAGTAAGTGACTACCCACGATACTTGTGACGACAGAAGAATCATGTTGACGCCAATATGAATATTAGTGTTTAATTATACTTAGATGAAGTAGCAGGTAGCGGCAAATTTCAGAATGGCGTGGAATTTGCTTATATTTTGCCTATCAAGGTTTTGGCAGCCAGCGCCGACAAGCTGGAGGCCGCATGGCTCCTCCATCCTCCTAGTGGTGGTTCGGGCGTGGTTCACACCGCGCCCTTTTTTTTGCTTATTAAAATCAGATACAAGATACAAGAACGGCAGATACAAGTTGCAAGATACAAGGGACGGCAAAAACCTCTGTCTTGCCCCAGTCCGCTCCCCGAAGCCACCCTTTCGGTTTTCCTTGTATCTTGGACCTGCCTTTGTGTAATATGCCCGGCTCTTTTGAGGCATGTTTGCAAGGAATTCCGTCATGACAGCCATTATGGGCAAGACCACGGTTTCGGCCAGACCCGAAACCGTGAAACGCGATTGGTTCGTGGTGGACGCCACCGACAAGGTGCTCGGCCGCCTGGCCACGGAACTCGCGCGCCGCCTGCGTGGCAAGCACAAGCCCGATTTTACCCCGCACGTGGACAACGGCGATTACATCGTCGTGATCAACGCCGGCAAGGTGGCGGTCACGCGCGCCAAGGCCGACAAGAAGGTTTACCACAGCTACTCCGGTTACCAGAGCGGTCTCAAGACCGTCAGCTTCAAGGACCTGCTCGCACGCCATCCGGAGCGCATTATCGAGACCGCGGTGCGCGGCATGCTGCCCAAGGGCCCGCTCGGCCGCGCCATGATCACCAAGCTCAAGGTGTTCGCCGGTGCCGAGCACGAGCACCAGGCGCAGCAGCCCAAGGTTCTGAATATTTAATTCTTTATTCAATGCAGGGTGGGTTCGGCGCACAGCGCCGTAACCCACCGATCCACTTCGACAGGTAGACCAGCATGGCCAAGGCAAGCGCAGCAGCAACCCCCCCGAACTACGGCACCGGCCGTCGCAAGTGCGCGACCGCGCGCGTGTACCTCAAGAAGGGCAAGGGCGCCATTGTCGTCAACGGCCGCCCGGTCGATGAATACTTCGGCCGCGAGACCGCGCGCATGATGGTGCGCTCGCCGTTCGTGCTGCTCGAGATGACCGACCGGTTCGACGTCAGCGTGAACGTCGCCGGCGGCGGCCCCAGCGGCCAGGCCGGCGCCATCCGCCACGGCATCACCCGCGCCCTAATGGACTACGACGAAACCCTGCGCCCGGCGCTGCGCAAGGCCGGCTTCGTCACGCGCGACGCACGCGAAGTCGAGCGCAAGAAGGTCGGCCTGCACGGCGCGCGCAAGCGTCCGCAATATTCAAAACGATAGTAGCAAGGGACAAGTACCAAGTATCAAGGTCAAGGCATGGATGCCCTGGAAAGCCTGGATGTTTGGAAGCGCAGTTGCCGCTTGAGCGTGGAACTTTACAGGTGCCTCGGCGATTGCCGGGATTACGGTTACCGCGATCAAGTGACCCGTTCCGCGCTGTCGGTTCCGTCGAATATCGCCGAGGGTTATGAACGGGACTCGCCCCGGGAGTTTTCACGATTTCTGCGGATCGCGAAAGGTTCCTGTGGCGAACTCCGAACCCAGCTTTATATCGGTGCCGAAGCCGGGTTCATGGAAAAAGAAAAGGCGATGACGTATATCCATGAAGCCGTAGAAATCTCAAAAATGCTCCATGGTCTGATCCGCCGCTATAACCCGGATACCTGAATAACTCGGTCCTTGTTACTTGATACCTTGCTGCTGATTTATTGGGGGATCGTCTAACGGTAGGACAACAGACTCTGACTCTGTTTATCTAGGTTCGAATCCTAGTCCCCCAGCCATTCAATACAACGGCCCGCCACGCGCGGGCCGTTCTGGTTTTCGGGACCGGATGAGAACCCTTGGGGTGAGGCAAACCATCGCGATTCAAAAAATCGCGGATCAGCAGCGCGGGGAGCGATTTTGGGTCGCCGCAGGCCGGTCGCGGGTATGGGGGTCACCGCGCCGCGGCGGCCATTTCTTGATCGGCTCCGCCGCCAACGGCCCGGCTGTTGCAGGCATGGTTACGAGGGGGCGCTATGAGGGGGGTGCTATAATGAGCCGTGTGCGATCGAGAGGGTGACCCATGAAATTTCATATCGTGGTACATGAGGCAGAAGAAGGCGGTTATTGGGCCGAGGTGCCTGCGTTGCCCGGCTGCCTGACCCAGGGCGAAACCCTGGACGCGCTGATGGCGAACGTGCGCGAAGCCATCGATCTGTATCTGGAAATCGCGAACGAACGCCCGTCGGCTGTGCCAGGACCCCATGACAAGTCCGTGCAGGTGCTGGAGATCGCGGTGTGAAAGTAGTTTCGGGCAAGTATCTTGCCCGTGTTGCCGAGGCCCACGGTTGGCAATTGCGCGGGGTAAAGGGCAGCCATCACGGCTACATGAAGCCGGGCTCACGGCCGGTGACGATCCCTATCCATGGAAACGAGGATCTCGGGATCGGCCTCCAGAAAGCGTTAATGAAGCAGCTCGGCTTGAAGGCTGACGACCTCTAAACTTCATGAATCAGTTCGGCGCGCCGGACTGATGGAAGCTGATCTGGTTCCGGCGGCAATGCCTTGGCAAGCACCGCGGTGAGAGACTGAGGTAGCCGCGTCTCGTGCGGCGTCATCAGCACCGGCGCAGCCCGTCGCTGAATACGCCCGCCTGCTCGATGCGCTGATTGTAATCCTCAAGCGCCTCACGATTTTTCTTGAGCCACTGCTCGCGTTCGGTATGCCGCACCAGTTCCGCCAGCCGCTCTTCGAGTGTTTTCGACAGGTTGAGGCGCATGGCCCGGGCTTCCCGCAGAAGCGCACTGTCGATGCTGACGTTTACGGACTGCTTGCGTGGCAAGGTGGGCATGAGCGACTCTCCATTTACAATTAGGACAGGACGAACGCAGGCCGCTCCTGCGCATCCTGCGCTCACGGCATTCGTACGTCCCTGTACAGCGTAGGGCTTCATTCATGCGCATGGCTTATGCGCAGTATCCGTGATCGGCAAGCTGATCCAAAACCACCTGTTTTCCTGGCCTCAGCGTTGAGCACATGCATCCCTGACGCCAGTAGGAGCGGCCTCCCGGCCGCGATCATCCCCAGTACGTTCCATCACGGCAGTTTCAACAAGCGCTCGCTGCGCCAGATGCGCACGACGCGTACCCTCTCCGGGTCGCGGCGATACACAACCCGGAATGGCGGGTGTATCAGCTCGCGCAGCCCGGCCATCGAGAATTCCGGCACCACGCGGCCTCGGTGGTGAATGAAGCCCCATTCACTATCGGCCAGCGACTCGATCTGCGCGATGACCTCGCCCACCAGCCTTTCCCCCGTCTGCGGCACCCCCTGTTCACGGTAGTAGGCCAGTACTTCTTCGAGGTCCCGCAGCGCCGAGGCGGCAAGGCTCACTCGAATTCGCGGCATGCTCAGGCTATCCCGAGCCGTCGCTTGGCCTCGCCGAGATCGATTTCCTTGCCTTCTTCGAGTTCGAGCAGGCCCTGCGCCACGACCCGCATGAAGGCCCGCTCTTCCTCGCTGTGTTCGTAGTCGCTCAGTGCCTGCAGCACGGCGACGCCGCGGCCCCGGCTGGTGAGCAGGGCGGGGCGGTGAGTTTCGCAGACTTGCTTGAGCAGGCGTCCTGGGTTGGTTTTGATGTCCGAAACGGAAATCACGTCACGCGAAAATTTCATAGGTGGTTATCAGGTCAGTTAACAGGGGTTGTTAATAAGGACTGATAATAGCACCAGTGATAGTGTCATGCGATGATAAGCAGATCTGACTTGGCATTTGCCTGTCCTACCATGGCGAACCAGAAATTAGCCTGTTGCACGAGCGCAACAAATCCAATCAGCCGTTGCTAATATGCAAATCCGCTGTTGCAATTCCGCCAACTCGGTAGTTTAATGCCACGCAGTGTGGGGCTCCAAACCGTTGTCCAGGTGCAGGAGGGCCTGCACCGTTTCCACACAACAATCTCATTCAGGAGGAAGTACATGAACAAGAAGCTTCTAGCAGTAGCGGTTGGCGCCGCGCTCGCCGCTTCCGCGGGCATCAGCCAGGCCGACGTCAAGGTCTACGGCGTGGCGCACGTGTCGGTGGACTACGTTGATATGGACCTGGTCGCGCCCGCCGAGGTCACCAATCCCTGGAACGTGGCAGACAACAGCTCGCGCTTCGGCATCAAGGTGAGCGAGGACCTGGGCAGCGGCTTCACGGGCCTGGCGCAGTTCGAGATTTTCGTAGACAACACCGATGGCACCACCGTCAATTCCAACCGCGACAACTGGGTCGGCATCGGCCAAAAGGCCGCCGGCAACCTGCTCCTGGGCCGTCGCGACAGCGCCGAGAAGGACGTGGGCGGCATCGCCGACCTGTTCACCCGCGAGCAGCTGGGTGAATCGCGTGCCATCACCAACTACGGTGGCGGCGACGCTCGCAACAACGAGTCGGTGTCATTTGAGTCGGCGAAGTTCGGCCCGGTGAGCTTCAAGCTGCAATGGTTCGCGAATGACTCGCAGACCAACACCAACAACGGCTACAACGCCAACGTCAAGGTCGACATGAAGCCGGTGACCGTCGGTGTGGCCTATTGGAAGACCGAAGCAACGCCGACTGAAGACACCGACGGCTACCGACTGGCCGTCAAGGCCCCGGTCGGCCCGGTGACCCTGGCCGCTCTGTACCAGCAGGTGAACAGCATCGGTGGTGTGGTCGGCGCGGACCGCAGCGCCTACGGCCTGGGCGTGGCCTTCAAGTTCCTGGGCAGCAACACCGTCAAGGCCCAGTACTATGTGGCCGATACGGCGGACAACGCCGCCCCGGGCACCGAGAACGGCGCCAACCAGCTCTCGGTCGGCTACGACTTCGCGTTCAGCAAGTCCACGCTCGTGTATGTCACCTACACCAAGCTCACCAACGACGCCAACACTGCCGCCTGGAGCATCGGCGGCAACGGCCACGGCGAGGCGTACGCTTCCACCGTCAACGGCGGCGAGGCCAGCGGCTTATCGTTCGGCACGCGCATAGTGTTCTAAGCGACAACAACTCACGGCGGTTGCGGCCGCCGTGTAACGCAGTAACCCTGACGGGGCCCATACGGGCCCCGTTTTTTTTAGGGGTCTTGGGGTCAGGTCTTGCCTTTTGCTCCCTCCCCCGCTAGCCTAGCGCCATGGCTCGCCCCCTCCGTCTCGAATTCGAAGGTGCCCTGTATCACCTGACCGCGCGCGGGGATCGGCGCGAGCCGATCTTTGAGGACGATAATGATCGACAGGCCTTCCTGTCCGTGTTGGTGCAGGCACTGGATCGTTTCGAGGCGACAGCCTTTGCCTACTGCCTGATGGGCAATCACTACCATCTCGTGCTGCAAACCCACCGGCCGAACCTCTCGCGCCTGATGCGCCATATCAACGGTATCTACACGCAGGCTTACAACCGCCGG
>DATEYP010000264.1:0-10180 GCA_035256085.1 Acidiferrobacterales bacterium | reverse complement strand
TTCGCCATTCCGCATTTTTAGAGGGGCGCCGGGAGGTCGGAGGCGCCCATCAAGTAGGCGTCCACGCCGTGCGCCGCCGAGCGACCCTCGGCGATGGCCCAGACGATGAGCGACTGGCCACGCTGCATATCACCGGCGGTGAACACGCCCTTCACCGACGTCATCCAGCTGGCGTCGCGCCAGACGTTGCCGCGCTCGGTGAGCTTCACGCCGAGCTTCTCCAGCATGCCCGGCTTCTCCGGACTGACAAACCCCATGGCCAACAGCACCAGCTCCGCCGGCAACTGGAACTCGCTCGTCGCTCCCGGCATCCTGTCTCCCGCGACACTTGTACGTCCCTGTACATCGCGAATTACGCGCGGCACCAGCACGCGCGGCTCGATGGATACCGGTTGATAGACGACGCGCCGCTGCGCGGGGTCGTAACGCATCTCGACATGACCGGAGAGCGGAAAATCCTTGCGGAACGGATGGCCGATGAAGCCGTAGTCGGTGAGAATGCGACGCAGATCCGGATGGCCTTCGAACACGATGCCGAACAGATCGAACGCCTCGCGCTCGAACCAGTTGGCCGACGGCCACAGATCGACCAGCGAATCCACCATCGGCAAAGAGTCATCCAGCGCCACACGCAGGCGTAGGCGCTGGTTGCGGCTCACCGACAACAGGTGATAAACCGCGGCGAAACGCGGGCCGGGTCTTGCACCTTCCGGTGCCTCGGCACGATAGCTCAGATAATCCACGCCGCACACATCGATCAGCTGCTCGAAGCGCAGCAGGTTGTCGTCGCGCAGGCGCTTGCAGACTTTCAGCAGGCTGGTGCGCTGCACGTCGAGGGACAGTTCGCCGTGCACAATGTGTTCGCCCGCAATGGCATCCCCGAAGGTTTCGCGGACGTGTGCGGCAAGCGCCTGAAGGGTATCCGTCATGCGATCCGGGACTCAGCGGGCAATGGTATTGGTGCGGCGGATCTTGTTCTGCAACTGCAGAATTCCGTACAACAGCGCCTCGGCCGTGGGCGGGCAACCGGGGACATAGATGTCCACCGGCACGATCCGGTCGCAACCACGCACGACTGCATAGGAATAGTGGTAATAGCCACCGCCGTTGGCACACGAACCCATCGAGATCACCCAGCGCGGTTCCGCCATCTGGTCATACACCTTGCGCAACGCCGGTGCCATCTTGTTCACCAGGGTGCCGGCCACGATCATCACGTCCGACTGGCGCGGGCTGGGGCGGAACATCACGCCGAAACGGTCCAGGTCATAACGCGACGCGCCGGCATGCATCATCTCCACCGCGCAGCACGCCAGCCCGAAGGTCACCGGCCACATCGAACCGGTGTGCGCCCAGTTGATGAGCTTGTCGGCCGTGGTCGTGACCCAGCCTTCTTTCAGAATCCCTTCAACGCCCATGTGTTGCCTTCTCAACCGACTTAACGATATACGAGCGACCCTGCCAATACTGGCGTACCACAACTCGCGACGGTTGCATCCCCACGCTGCGCGTGGGGCCCCTGCGATGTACAAGGACGTACGAGTGTCGCGGCAGGCAGGATGCCGTCAGCGACCGCCCTGCTCGCACGGTTACTCCCATTCGAGCGCACCCTTCTTCCACTCGTAGATAAAACCGACCACAAGCACGCCAAGGAAGACCATCATGGCGAGAAAGCCGCTCATGCCGACCTCGTTCAGGGCCACCGCCCAGGGGAACAGGAACGCGATCTCGAGATCGAAAATAATGAACAGGATTGCCACCAGGTAATAGCGCACATCGAACTTCATGCGCGAATCCTCGAAGGCGTCGAAGCCGCACTCATAGGGCGAAAGCTTTTCACTGTCCGGCCGATTGGGGGCAAGCAGCCAGCCGAACGCAATCGGCAGCACGCCAACGGCCAGGCCGACCGCGATGAAAATCAGAATCGGGAGATAGTTCTCCAGCATGGGTCGTGCTCGTATTTAGTTATAGTGAGGCGGCGACTGGCGTTCGCGCCCATCCATCCTAGTGCGGGCCAGTCTAGGCTTCGCGTCGGAATGAAGTCAAGCCAAGGAGCGGATGGATTTTATTTATGATTCACAAGGTTAGGCTGATTTCTGCCCCTATAAAATATACCTGTCCCATACCATCGATTCGCGTGTTGGTGTTGTGGTGTGGCATAAAAAAACGCCGCCGTGGTGTGTGCCACGACGGCGTTTTCTGCCAACTGGTGCCAAGGGAGGGACTCGAACCCTCACGGCTTACGCCACTACCACCTCAAGGTAGCGTGTCTACCAATTCCACCACCTCGGCGAAGAACTGAAAATAGTACAGCGATAATGCTTAACTGAACCGTTATTTTGGCACCGCCGGTGCACCGGAATCCACCGGTGCCTGTTGGATCGGTGCGGCCGGAACCGGCGCCACCTGTTCGGTGATGCTGCGACCCTGCTCTGCGGACTGGCGCGAATACACCACGGCAAGTCCAAGACTGGTGGAAAAGAAAATCACGGCAAGAACCGCCGTGGCACGGCTCAGGAACGTCGCGGAACCGCGTGCACCGAACAGCGACTGCGAAGCGCCACCGCCGCCACCGCCGAAGGCCGCGCCCGCGTCGGCGCCCTTACCTTGCTGCAGCAACACCAGGCCGACGATCCCCACGGCCGTCAACATATGGATCACGAGTAGAATTTCTTTCATTGCAGTTCCTCGAAGCTTGTGAAGCCCTACATTGTTTGTTTTATTCCGCCGCGCGGCAGATGGACAGAAATTCTTCGGCATTGAGCGACGCGCCGCCGATCAGCCCGCCGTCGATATCCGGCTGGGAGATCAGCTCTTTCGCGTTCGAGCCCTTCATGCTGCCGCCATACAGGATGCACAGCCCGTCCGCCACCTTCGCGTCCTTCGCCGCCAGGCGCGCACGGATGAAGCGGTGCACCTCCTGCGCCTGTTGCGGGCTGGCGGTCTTGCCGGTGCCGATCGCCCAGACCGGTTCGTAGGCGATCACGGATTTTGCCAGCGCGCCGATGCCGACCAGATTCACCACCGCGTCGAGCTGCCGGGCCACCACCGCTTCGGTCTGATTGGCCTCGCGTTCGGCGAGCAGCTCGCCCACACACAGGATCGGGGTCAATCCAGCGTCCTGCGCGGCCTTGAACTTCTCCGCCACGACCTGATCGGTCTCGCCGAACAGCGCGCGCCGTTCGGAATGCCCGACAATGACATAGGTGCAACCGAAATCCTTGAGCATCGGCCCAGACACCTCACCGGTGTAAGCACCGGACTTGTGAGTATCGAGGTTCTGTCCGCCAAAGGCGGCCGTCGTTCCAGCCAGTTCTTTAGCGGCCAGCGGAATCAGGATAAAAGGCGGGCAAACCACCACCTGCGCCTTCTTCACCGTGCTCAAGCCCTGTTTGATGCCAGCCAGCAACGCGGCGGAGTCCGCCTGGCTGCCGTTCATCTTCCAGTTGCCTGCCACGATCGGACGACGGTTGGACATCGGACCCCCTGATTCTTAACGGATTCGGCGGAAAAAGAGGGCGCGATGTTACCGTCCGGGGGCGGATAAAGCAATGCGCGGGATGCGGACGCTGCCTAAGAATTCGGCAATCCAATCATCACGTAGGGCGTCAATGAGCGAAGCGAATTGCGCCGCATGGCCTTAGCCGCGCTCACCCGCCACAACCCCAGCCTCATCATCCGCCCCACCCCAATCGAGCGGATAAATACCCTTCTCGACACAACGATGAAAACTCGAATACGGCCAATCCATCACGCGCCGGGCATACCCATGCTTCACCGGATTGAAATGCAGATAATCCATATGACTCGCATAATCCCGCTCATCGCGGATCGCATGCTCCCAAAAGCGCCGCTGCCAGATACCCCGCTCGCCCCGCGCCGTCCGGACAAAAGAACGCCGTTCCGTTTTCGGAAGTTGTCGTGCGAACCCCGCCTTGATAAGCCGCCAGCGATTGGTGAAATCGAAATCCCCGGGCGGCAGTGTCCAAATGCAATGCAGGTGATCCGGCAACACCACCCAGCCATCGATCACAAACGGCCAGCGGTCACGGACATCCCGTACCACGGCGCGCAGCACATCGATATTCCGGATCAAAGTGTCATTCGGGAAACGCTCCAGCAGGTTGACCGTAAAAAAATAACAGCCACCGGGAACGCGGTAACGGCGGTAATCGGGCAAGGTTCCTTCCTCGCGATGTTTTGTATCCTTGTTGTCAACTCCAAGTCCGGAATCATGCGGCGCAATTCACTTCGTTCATTGCGCCCTACTCTTGCTGATCCTTATGTGGATTCTATGGGCCAATCCATGCGGCGCAATTCGCGATGCTCATTGCGCCCTACGCTTGCTACACTCCCAAATTACCCAGGCACACCGCCTAATGGCACACGGTAAATAGCATTAGTTCACGTAGGGCGCAATGAACGCAGTGAATTGCGCCGAATGTGATGGGCACGCTTACGCTGCCTCGTCCGCCGCGCGCTTCACGGTGTCGGCCAGCTGCTGGCCAAGGCGCGCGACCAGGGCGGGATCGCGGCCCTCGATCATGACGCGCACCACCGGTTCGGTGCCGGAGGCGCGCAGCACCACGCGGCCGTTGGCGGCGAGCTCCTTTTCAACTTCACCCAGCGCCTTTTGCACCGGCGCGGAGGCCTTGAGGTCGAAGCGCCGGCTCATGCGCACGTTGATCATGGTCTGCGGAAAGATCTGCATGCCGGCCTTGAGTTCGGCGAGCGACTTGCCGGTCTGGCGCACCACGGCCAGCACTTCGAGCGCGGCGACGATGCCGTCGCCGGTGGTGCTCTTGTCGAGACACAGCAGGTGCCCGGAGGTTTCGCCGCCGAGTTCCCAGCCTTGCTGCTGCAACAGCGCCATGACGTAGCGGTCGCCGACATTGGCGCGCCGGAAGGGTATTTTCAGCGCCGCCAGCGCCTGTTCGAGGCCGAGATTGCTCATGAGCGTTCCGACCACGCCGCCGTGCAGACGCCCGCTGGCGAGACGCGATGAGGCAATGATGTACAGCATCTGGTCACCGTCCACCACTTCGCCGCGATGATCGACCAGCACCACGCGGTCGCCGTCGCCATCCAGGGCGACGCCGAGGTCGGCCTGCTCGGCCAGCACCGTCTTCTGCAATTGACCGGGGGAGGTCGATCCGCATTCGTGATTGATATTGAAACCGTCCGGCACATTGGCGATCGGGATGACGTTGGCGCCGAGTTCGGAAAACACCAGCGGCGCGACCTGGTAGGCGGCGCCGTTTGCGCAGTCCACAACAATCTTGAGCCCGTCGAGATGCAGGCGATGCGGGAAGGTGCTCTTGCAAAATTCGATGTAGCGACCGGCCGCGTCCGGGTAGCGCTTGACCTTGCCGAGCTGCGCCGAACCGACCGTGGTCATCGGTTCGTGCATGGCCTGCTCGATGGCGCCCTCGATCTCATCCGGGAGCTTGGATCCTTCAGCGGAAAAAAACTTGATGCCGTTGTCTTCGAAAGGATTGTGCGAGGCGCTGATGACAATACCGGCGCTGGCGCGCGCGGTGCGCGTGAGGTAAGCGATCGCCGGAGTCGGCATCGGACCGAGCAGGCGGATGTCCACGCCCGCGGCCGAGAGCCCGGCCTCCAGCGCACTCTCCAGCAGATAACCGGAGACACGCGTGTCCTTGCCAATAAGCACCTTGGCGTGATCCGGACCGCCCTTGGCCAGCACGCGGCCGGCGGCCCAACCGAGCTTGAGCACGGTCTGTGGTGTAATCGGCTCTTCGCCCATACGTCCACGGATGCCATCGGTGCCGAAATATTTAGTGCTCATATTCACTCTCCCGTGCGCGGATAAACCGCCTCGAACATGCGTATGGCTTCGCGGGTAGCGCGCACATCGTGTACCCGCAGCATGCCTGCGCCATTTTGCACCGCGATCAGGGCCAGCGCCACACTCGCCTGCAACCGCTGCGCCATCGGCAGACCGAGTAGTGCGCCGATCATGGACTTGCGCGATAACCCGGCCAGAATCGGCGCACCCAGTGCCCGCAGCTCGCTGAGGCGGCGCAGGAGTTCGAGGTTATGTACGACACTCTTGCCAAAGCCGAAACCGGGGTCAATGATTAAGCGGTCGCGCGTAATGCCAGCCGCGATGCAGGTCTCGATCCGCTCGTAAAGGAAATCACGCACTTCGCCGACGACATTGGTGTAAGCAGGATTCTGCTGCATGCTGCGTGGCTCGCCCTGCATGTGCATAAGGCACACCGGCACCGCCAGTGCGGCCGCGGTTTCGACTGCACCCGTAGCGCGCAGCGCGCGCACGTCGTTGATGACCCCAGCGCCGGCCGCGACCGCGGCACGCATCACTTCCGGCTTGGAGGTATCAATGGAGATCGGCACCGGCACGGCGCATGCAATCGCTTCGATCACCGGGACCACCCGGTCGAGCTCTTCCTGCACCGACACCGCTTGCGCGCCCGGGCGGGTGGATTCGCCGCCGACGTCGATAATGTCCGCGCCTTCCTCGACCATCGTGAGCGCGTGTGCCACAGCCGCATCGTGCGCCAAAAAAATACCCCCGTCCGAGAAGGAGTCGGGGGTGATGTTCAGGATACCCATGATGGCGGTGCGCGAGAGATCGAGCATACGGCCACCACAGTCGAGAGGGGTCATAATAATTCAGCCGCAGATGAACACAGATGAACGCGGATAACTACCACAATTCCTATCTGCGTTTATCTGTGATGTGCATGGACGCACAAATGCCGCGGGCGCAGGATGCGCAGGAGCGGCCGTTCATCTGCGGCCAAAGATATTAATGCTGTGCCGCCGGGCTGTCCGTCGGCGCGATCGGCGGTTTGCTGACGGCCTTTTCCTTGTCGGGGCCACCGCTCTCGCTGGGCGGGGTAAGGTCCTCGGGCGGGCGCGGCTGTTTGCCAGACATGATGTCGCTGAGCTGGTCGGCGTTGAGCGTTTCCCATTCGAGCAGCGATTTGGCCATGAGTTCGACCTTCTCGCGGTTGTCCTCGATGATCTTGCGGGCGCGCGCATACTGCTCGTCGATGATGCGACGGATTTCCATGTCCACGGCCTCGGCCACGTTGTTGCTCATGTTCTTGTGGGTCATCACGTCGCGCCCGAGGAACACCTCGCTCTGGTTGTCGCCGTACACGCGCGGGCCCATCAGGTCGCTCATGCCCCAGCGCATTACCATGTTGCGCGCCAGATCGGTGGCGCGCTCGAAGTCGTTGGAGGCGCCGGTGGTCATCTGGTTCATGAATACTTCTTCCGCGATGCGCCCGCCCATCAGCACGGAGATGGTCGAGAGCAGCGACTCGCGATCGTGGCTGTATCGGTCTTCAGTCGGCAGTTGCATGGTCACGCCGAGCGCGCGGCCACGCGGGATGATCGTCACCTTGTGCACCGGGTCGGTGTTAGGCAACGACTTGGCCACTACCGCGTGCCCGGACTCGTGGTAAGCGGTGTTCGTGCGCTCCTTCTCGGGCATGACAATGGAGCGGCGTTCGGCGCCCATGATGACCTTATCCTTGGCCTTTTCGAAATCGCTCATGTCCACCGTGCGCTTGTTGGCGCGCGCCGCGAACAACGCCGCTTCGTTCACCAGGTTGGCGAGGTCGGCGCCGGAAAACCCGGGCGTGCCGCGTGCGATGATCGAGGCGTCGACATTGTCCGACATCGGTACCTTGCGCATGTGGACCTTGAGGATCTTCTCGCGGCCGCGGATATCCGGCAGCGGTACGTATACCTGGCGGTCGAAGCGGCCCGGGCGCAGCAGCGCCGGGTCGAGCACGTCCGGACGGTTGGTGGCGGCGATCACAATCACGCCTTCGGTACCTTCGAAACCGTCCATTTCGACCAGCAACTGGTTCAAGGTCTGCTCGCGTTCGT
Organism: Acidiferrobacterales bacterium; assembly: GCA_035256085.1. Taxonomy (GTDB): domain Bacteria; phylum Pseudomonadota; class Gammaproteobacteria; order Acidiferrobacterales; family UBA6901; genus UBA6901. The sequence continues at coordinate 2,293 of DATEYP010000264.1, read as the reverse complement.
CGTGTCCGCCGCCGAGACCGGCGCCGCGCTGGCGGCCGACGGCGTCGATTTCATCGATAAAGATGATGCACGGCGCGTGCTTCTTCGCCTGCTCGAACATGTCGCGCACGCGCGAGGCACCGACGCCGACGAACATCTCGACGAAATCCGAACCGGAGATGGAGAAGAACGGTACCTTGGCCTCACCGGCGATCGCCTTGGCAAGCAGCGTCTTGCCGGTACCCGGGCTGCCGGTCATGAGCACGCCCTTGGGAATGTGGCCGCCGAGCTTCTGAAACTTGGACGGGTCGCGCAGGAACTCGACCAGCTCGCCGACTTCCTCCTTGGCCTCTTCCACGCCGGCCACGTCCTCGAATGTGGTCTTGTTCTGTTCCTCGGTCAGCATCCGCGCCTTGCTCTTGCCGAAGCCCATGGCGCCGCCGCGCCCGCCGCCGCCCTGCATCTGGCGCATGAAGAACACCCACACGCCGACCAGCAACAGCATCGGGAACCAGTTGATGAAGATCTGCAACAGCAGCGACTGCTCCTCGGGCGGCTTGCCTTCCACAATTACGCCATTCTTGAGCAGATCACCGACCAGAGCGCGGTTGTCGGTCTCCGGGCTGTAGGTGGTGAAGGTTTCCCCGCCCTTGAGCGCGCCCTGAATCTTGCGGCCTTCAATAGTAACCTTGTCCACGCTGCCTTCGGTGACCTTGGCGTAGAACTGCGAATACTCAAGCGGACGGGTCTGCACCGGGCGGCTGCCGAAATTATTGAACACCGACATCAGCACGACCGCGATGACCAGCCAGAGCAGAAGGTTCTTCGCAAGATTGTTCAAGGATATTCCTCTCTATGTAGACGACGTAAACAAGTATGACCGGTTAGTGGGGAATTGATTCCATTTTCCCCTGCCTGCCGTCCCCGGACAAGCGCACCCGGCACGGGGTTATTCGTTGCCGCCCGACACGCCGTCGCGAAAACCGGTAGCCAGCACATAAATCTCGGCACTGCGCGCGCGTGACGCCTTGGGTTTACGCGAGACCACGCGCGTAAATTTCCCCTGTATTTCCTTGTAAAGCTCACTGAAACCCGATCCCTGAAACACCTTCATCAGAAAAGCGCCGCCCGGTTTCAGCACCGACGTGGCGAAATCCAGCGCCAATTCAGACAGATACATGGCACGCGCCTTGTCGGCGCTGTCCACACCACTGATATTGGGTGACATATCGGAGATTACAAGGTCAACCGGCCGGCCGCCGAGCGCGTCGAGCAGGGCCTTGAGTGTGGCCTCCTCGGTGAAGTCCCCTTGCAGCACTTCCACCCCCGGCAACACCTCCATGGGCAGGATATCGAGCGCGATGACCCGGCCGCTGCGCCCGACCCGTTCGACCAGGTACTGCGACCAGGCACCGGGCGCCGCCCCGAGGTCGACCACGGTCATGCCGGGCTTGAGCAGCCGGTCGCGGGTGTCGATCTCCTGGAGCTTGTAGACGGCACGCGAGCGATAACCCTCCTTGCGGGCACGCTTCACGAACTCATCGTTGAAGTGCTCGGCAAGCCAGGCATTACTGGTTTTGGAACGGGCCATGCGGGGTTGGGTCCAGCTGCGTTATGATGCCGTCTAAGACATTAAAGATAACGGAAATTCCATGGCCCTGAACATCCGCCAGAAAAAATATCTGCGCCAACAGGCGCATGCACGCAAACCCGTGGTGACCGTGGGCAATCCGGGCCTGAGCGCAGCGGTGCTGGCGGAAGTCCGCATTGCCCTGCGGACGCATGAACTGCTCAAGATCAAGCTGCCGGCCGGGGAACGCGCGGCGCGCGCGGCGCTGCTCGCACAAATCTGCCGCGCTACCGAGGCCGAACCGGTGCAGCTTATTGGCCGGGTGGCGATCATCTACCGGCCGTCCGACAAGCCGAAAATTCAGCTGCCGGCCTGAGCGCGCGGCCGAATACCGAAAATCACCAGCGCCAGGCCGAGCGCGCTGTTCGCCAGGAACAGCAGGCTGGCGACTCCATGCAACCGCCCGAACTCTGACAGAACGGCTGGCGCAACCGGCGGAAGAATCATCAGCTCTTTCAGTTCGCGCATGCGTGCCGCCAGTCCGAACTCCCCGGTAATGGTGAGAACGAGCATGGCCACCAGCGCGCCGGCACGCCAATCGCGCCATAACCGCTGCCGCGCACGCACCACGCTGAAGGCCAGCAGCAACGCGCCACACAACATGCCGAGCAGGCTCATCGCTGCGAATAGCCGGCCGGCAATCTCGCCGGCAAGCATGCGCTCGTAGTTCCTGAACAACACGGG
>DATEYP010000263.1:0-3827 GCA_035256085.1 Acidiferrobacterales bacterium | reverse complement strand
CTTGTAGTGGTTGTAGACCGCAACCGACAGTATCTTCTTGGCGCGCGGCTGACCGATCACGTACTCGTCGAGGATCTTGCAGATCTCCTGCGGCACGGGGAACTTGCTGCGCGTCGCCGCGGCATTCTGCTCCTCCTGCACTTCCTCGCGGATGATGTCGTTGCACAGCTCGACACACTCGTCGCACACAAACACCGACGGGCCGGCGATGAGCTTGCGCACCTCATGCTGGCTCTTGCCACAGAACGAGCAATAGAGCAGCTTTTCGCCCTTTGCGGTGCCCCGATCGTTGTGATTGTCGTCTGCCATCTGGTCCTCGTTCGCCTGGCCTCCAGGACAAAATGCCCTGCCCGCGCCTGCTTTTCAAGCTGTCCTTGATATCATTTATAGCATATTAAGGAAGGCATGCCTGCACAAGAATAACCATAATCCTGGTCAGGTACGTTTCTCGATAACCGTATCAATCAGGCCGAAATTCACCGCCTCAGTGCCGTCCAGGAAGTAATCACGGTCGGTGTCCTGCTCGATCTGCTCCATGGTCCTGCCGGTATGTTTGACCATGATGGTATTGAGGCGTTCGCGCACCCGCAGGATCTCGCGGGCATGGATTTCGATGTCCGTGGCCTGGCCCTGAAAACCGCCCAGCGGCTGATGGACCATCATGCGCGCATGCGGCAGGCAGAATCGCTTGCCCTTGGCGCCGCCCGAAAGCAGCAACGCGCCCATGCTGGCCGCCTGGCCGATGCAAACCGTGCTGACATCCGGCTTGATGTACTGCATGGTGTCATAAATTGCGAGTCCGGCGGTAACCGCCCCGCCCGGGGAATTGATATAGAGATGTATGTCCTTATCCGGGTTTTCCGACTCCAGGAACAGCAGCTGCGCCACGATCAGATTGGACATGTGATCTTCGACCGGACCGACCAGGAAAATCACACGCTCCTTGAGCATGCGCGAATAAATATCGTAGGCGCGCTCGCCCCGTCCGGTGGTTTCGATCACCATCGGAACGAGTCCGAGGTTGCGTGTATCGAGCGCACCACCTTCCTGCATACAATCATTCATATCGGTTTTCCTTTGGGTACTGCGTTCAGACGGTCTGCGGTCCCGGCCGCATCAGTTCCTGGAAGGACATGGGCTTGTCCACGGCCTCGGCGGTAGCGAGCAACAGCTCCACAGCCTGATCTTCCATCACCGTGGACTCGATCTCCGCGAGCCGCTTGCGGTCGGCATAGTACCAGTCAACAAATTCCTGCGGATTGTCATAACCGGATGCAAGCTCTTCGATACGCGCGCGCACAAGCTGGGGGTCAACGACAAGTTTCTTCACCTTCACCATCTCGGCGAGAATCAGGCCGAGCGTGACGCGTCTGCGTGCCTGCTCGACATAGCGTTGCGGATCGCCGGTCAACGTTTTGCCAGGCATGCCCTGGGCCTCCAGGTTTGCGCGGCTTGTTTGAATGAGGTGCTCGACCTCGGATTGTTCCAGGGCCTTGGGGACATCCAGCGGATTGGCCTCGATCACGGCCCTGAATACCTGCTCGCGCAGTTCGCGGCGTACACGCTCGGCGAGCTCACGCTCCAGGTTCGCGCGCACCTCGGTGCGCAAGGTCTCAATTTTTCCGTCCGCCACGCCCAGGGCGCGCGCGAACTCATCGTTGACTTCCGGCAACGCCGGTTCATTAACCTGCTTGACCGTCACGGCAAACTGCACGTCCTTTCCGGCAAGGTTGGTGTTGCGATAATCCGCAGGGAAGGTGACGTCGAGCGTGCGGCTTTCCCCGGCGCGCGCGCCGATCAGTCCCGATTCGAAACCGTCGATCAGCGTGTTGTTGCCCAGCACCAGCGGAAAATCCTTGGCCTGCCCGCCCTCGAACGGCACACCGTCCAGCATGCCCTGGAAATCGATCAGTACACGGTCTTGCATCGCGGCGGCGCGCTCCACCGGATTCCAGCCGACACGCTGGCGGCGCAAGGTATCGATCGTGCGGCTTACGTCATCCTCGCTGACCGTCACGACCGGACGCTCAATGCGCGCCCCCTTGATGTCGAGGCACTTTATCTCCGGATAAATCTCGAATATCGCGGTGTACTCGAAATCTTTACCGCGACCTATATTCTTGGGCTGGATGTCGGGCCCGCCGGCCGGTATCAGACCCTTTTCGGTCACCGCCTCGTAAAAGGTCGCTCGGATCAGGTCACCCGCCACTTCCTCCATCACCTTGCCGGCATATTGAGCCTCAACCATTTTCATCGGCGCCTTACCGGGACGAAAACCCGGGAAACGCGCAGTTTGCGACAGGCGCTTCAGGCGCGCGGCAATTTCCTGCTCCATGCGCGCGGCGGGCACTGCCACCGTCATGCGACGGCCGAGGCTACCGGTAGTTTCAATAGTGACCTGCATTAAAAAACCTCATTTCGAAAAACTTATTAAAAACGCGTGGTTACAAAAACCCGCGGCATGGTCGGCATCATACCGGTTCTATACGGGCAGGCCAAGAATTTAGGGTGGTTGCCGGGGTTGGCGGCCCTCTCCTCTCCCCGCCCCTCACCCTCACCCTCACTCCCTCTCCCAGTGGGAGAGGGAGGCGAGCCGAGGCGCGCTACGCGCGCACTTTTTCACTCTGGGAGAGTCGGCGAGAATCTATTGCTTCGATCTGGTGCGAATGGGGAGACTCGAACTCCCAAGGGTTGCCCCACTGGAACCTAAATCCAGCGCGTCTGCCAGTTTCGCCACATTCGCAATGCCCGGGTTGATACCCGGGAACGGGAGAATTATCCGTGAATCCGGTCGCGAGGAACAGCTGCCGCTCCGCGCGTCCTGTAAAGCAACAGGAAAGTGTAAAAGTGCCGTACATGGAAACGCCAATAACGCGAGCAAAGGATGCGCGGGAACGGCTCCGCGAGTCCATGACGGCCATAGCGGCAGCTCACGCGGCCTACACGCCATCACTGGAGATAATAAAGAAAAGGCCCGGCACGTAGACCGGGCCCTTGATTGGTGGGCCGTCCCCGGCTCGAACGGGGGACCTACTGATTAAGAGTCAGCTGCTCTACCAACTGAGCTAACGGCCCAAAAAAAAATCAGGCACGAGGCGCGAGGATCAAGGCACGAGAGGAAAACCCTGGACCCTCGTCTCCTTCACCTCACTCCTCGCCCCTGGTGTTTGGGGTGAGCGATGGGATTCGAACCCACGACAACCGGAATCACAATCCGGGACTCTAACCAGCTGAGCTACGCTCACCATAAAAAATACAACGCGCCGGTCAGAGCACCCTGGCCGCACCGGCCACCCGCATCATAACTGGCGCGCCCGACAGGAATCGAACCTGTAACCGCCAGCTTAGAAGGCTGGTGCTCTATCCGATTGAGCTACGGGCGCAAGAGGAAAGGAACAAGGGAGCGAGATACGAGGACCGAGGGGAAAAACCGCACCACTCAGCTTCGTCTTTCCCGCCTGACCCATCGTTCCTCGTATCTCGCCCCTCACCCCTTTCCGTCTGGTCGGGGTAGAGGGATTCGAACCCCCGACACCCTGCTCCCAAAGCAGGTGCGCTACCAGGCTGCGCTATACCCCGAGACTTCGCAAATATAGCTGAAGACCGGCGGGAAATCAGCGCCCCGCGGTATCCAGACCTCCGTGCGCGAGGGCGGCAAATATACGCGGCGTCTATCACAGGGTCAATGGGCCAAACGGCGATTTCTGCGGCCTTGGCGCAGAACGCGCAGGCGTGCGATCATGCGCGCCGTGAACCCCACCGCCAATTCCCTCCTGTGAGCGCGCGCCTCATCGACGGCAAGGCCATCGCCGCCAATCTGCTGACGC
>DATEYP010000262.1:0-3344 GCA_035256085.1 Acidiferrobacterales bacterium | reverse complement strand
GCGTGTTACTTGATGAACACGTATACCAGGAAGGCAATGGCCAGCGAGATGATCAGCGCCGTAAAGTCCTCATGGCGGTCACTCTTGAAAATGGTCAGCGCGGTACCGCGGTCGAATTTCTCTTTCATGATTTCGTCCTCTTGTAAGCGTTAGATGGTTTCGGCCACGAACATCAGGACCACGATCAGCGCACCGACTGCCTTGGTGGTGCCCACGACCGTGCCGATGATCAGCGGCTGACCGCCGGCCTGCTTGATCGACGCCATGGTGATCTGCATGCCGAGGCCGACCAGACCGAAGGTGAAGAACCAGGCGATGAGATCACGGAACATCTTGATCTTGGCGGCGGTGTGATAAACGGCGTCGTGCGCCTTCTTCAATACAGCGCCGCTATCCTTCCCCATGACCTTGGAGTTGGCCAGGCCGCGCAGGACGGTGTCGTCGTCGATTGACATGGTCTTCTTGTTCTCGATCAGACGAGCCAAGGCGGCCTTCTGGTCCTCGCGCTGGATCTTGTCGGCACTCGCCTGCAGGGTGGCGATCTCCTCGTCCTTCAGCAGCTTGCTGGTGACCTTGCCTGCCTTGTCGGTCTTGACCAGTTTGGCTTCGCTGTTGTCGAAGAACTTGCCCTGATAGTGCTGGGCCGGTGCGAACACACCGGTGGAGGACAGTGCGAACATCAGGATGAAGCCCAAGACGAACACCGGGAACTTGCCGACGATCACTTCGCCGAGATTGACCTTAAGGCCGGTCTGCTCGCGCTTCACGTACCACACCGCCAGCCACAGCACGATGATCGGCAGGAATAGCACACGCGTGATGTTGAAGATTTCGGCGACCTTGAGGGTCTCGATGCCGTCCGGCTGGAAGGCCAGCGCGGCGCCCGCCACCTGCGCGGAGTTCAGAATGCCGGTACCGGCCCAGGCGCCGAACTGGATCGGGCCCATGCCCATCGCCTTGCCGACGATCGGGAAAATGAACATCATCGCCACGCCCCACAGCAGGATGGTGCCGATGGTGTAGGCGATTTCAGTCGATTTCGCCTGCACGACCGGGGCCGCGGCCACCGACGCCGATACGCCGCACACGCCGAGACCGGCCGAGAGCACGCCGGCCATGGAGTTCGGGATGTTGCGACGCGCGCCCATCCACAGCACCATGCCGACCGAGCCGAGCACGAAGAAGCCGATCAGCACCACCGACAGTTTGCCGAGCTGCGCCAGTTCCGCGAGGCTGTACAAGGCGCCGAGCAGGATGACGCCGGTCTTGAGGCCGAGGCGCGACAAGCGTACGCCGTTCTGCGCCCAGTCGGGGATCTTGAACACGTTCACCACGATAATGCCGGCGATAATGCCCATCACCACGTAGTTCAGGTTCATGACGCTCTTGAGGTTGAAGCCGAGAGTCGGCTGCAGAGCCTTGCCCCACACACCCATCAGCGGATCGAGCCCCCACTTCACCACAAACGCGAGCAGCATGATGAAACTGAGACCGGCGATTGTGGACAGGTAGTAGTCAGCCTGGCCCTGCTTCGGCGTGGCGAGCAATTGCCACAGGCCGACCACGATCGCGACGCCGCCGAAGGCGTATCCGAGCATGACCATCTCGCCCATGTTTTTGCTGGTGCCAAGAAACTTTATAAGCGGTTCCATTGCGCCGGCCGACACCATGTAGGCGTAGCCCGCCATGATGACGCCCATGATCAACGTCCATGGCGTTTTCTTTGTATAAATCATCGCTGTGAATCCTCCAGGTTGGTTGGCTGCTGCACGAGTGGAAATGAGGAGGTTCCCCCTTGCACAAGTGCATCATTTGTTTCTTATATACTCATACAGCTTTCATACCACGCGCGCATCTAAACACAGCCTTCCGTGCGCTGACAAGGGTTGCTTTACAAGTGCCAATCGGTATTGCTTTGCAGTGAAGCTGACGGAGCAGCAAAAACCAATTATGCGTTAGCCGTTGGTACCAGCAAATACGGCATATCCTTTAGCATCAGGCGTAGACCAGAGCTGTTGGCCAGACGTAATTCCCCGGTTTCCTTGCTGCTCAAGTGAACGACCGCCAACAGATCGCAGCCACCCTGCGGGGACGGCTGGGCGTCCAGCACGCTACCGGTGCTCTGGCCAGGCAGGTCGGGAGCGAACACCGGGGTGCCGGGTTGCGGCGGGAGCGTGGCGTCGACATGCGCGCGCAACATGCGTTGCTTGAGGCGCCCGAGGTAGTGCATGCGCGCCACGATCTCCTGGCCCGGATAGCAACCCTTGGTGAAACTCACCCCGCCGACCAGCTCCAGGTTCGCCATTTGCGGCACGAACTCCTCGACCGTGCCGGGCAGAATCACGGGAATGCCCGCCATGATGTCGAGCCACGACCAGGGCCCGGCGCCGACCGGCATCGCCTTGGCAGAAAGCGTCTGCCACAGTGGCGTGAGACGCGACAGCGGCGCGTGCAACACGAAACGTGCGTGCGGACCGTGCAGACGGACGATGGTGACATCATCGCTCGTGATGCTGTCGTAGACAGTCGCCGGCGCATTGCCCAGCGCATTCTTCAGCAGTGCTTCGGCGTTCGGTCCGGACAGGCCAATGCGCCCGAACTCGGCATCCACGAATTCCAGTTTTACCTTGGCTCGCAGAATGAACATGCGCAGACGTTTGAGTGTCGGCTCGGCCAAGGCGGCAGGCAGTTGCAGATAATACGCACCGTCCGGGCGCTGAAAAATCAGAAAAATGGCAAACATGCGCCCCTTGGGATTGCAGTAGGCGCTCAACTGGGCGCGTGCTTCGCTGACCAGATGAATATCGTTGCTGAGCTGGCCCTGCAGAAAACTCTGCGCATCGGCACCTTCGGCGCGCAGCACGGCGAGGTGAGAGAGATCCGCCAGGATGTCGCTGTTCGCAGCGCCGCGCCGCTCGGCTTCCGGGCTGCCGTAATGCAGGATATGGCCGTCTCCGAAAACGGCGCCCGCGTGGGTAAGAAACGCACGCCATGCGGTGCTCATGGGTGCAAGGGTTGTTGTGGCTGGCTGCATGGCGGGACTCCTGACATTGGATGGCAAGTATAGCGCCGTTGTTCGTGACCCTCAGCCAAGACCTTCTGGCCGACAGGGGTTTGAGTTGCCGGACATTCTCGGCGAGGATGGTGTGGTACGGTGCGGATCGGTTCATCTGCAAGTTCCGGCAATGAGAGTTAGACTGTAGCTATTGGTGCGTAGGGAAACGGTATGCCCGATAAAAATTACAAACGCCCGAAAAATCTCGACCTTTTGCACTTTCATCTGCCGATTGGCGGCGTTGTTTCCATCCTGCACCGTGTCACGGGCGTCCTGCTGGTTCTGGCGC
>DATEYP010000261.1:0-4163 GCA_035256085.1 Acidiferrobacterales bacterium | reverse complement strand
GCCGCAATCTCGTGCGCAAGGGCTACATCAAGGGCATCATCGGCCTGCCGGCCAACCTGTTTTACGGCACCGGCATCCCCGCCTGCATCGTCGTGGTCGATAAGAAGGACGCCCATGCCCGCAAGGGCATTTTCATGATCGACGCGAGTGGGGGCTTCATGAAGGACGGCCCCAAGAACCGCCTGCGTGCCATGGACATCCACAAGATTGTCGATACCTTCAACCGGCAGGCCGATGTGCCCAGGTACGCGCGCATGGTGCCGCTCGTGGAGATCGAGAAGAACGAGTACAACCTCAACCTGCCGCGCTACATCGACAGCCAGGTGCCGGAAGACCGGCAGGATATTGAAGGCCACTTGAAAGGCGGCATCCCCACGGCGGATGTCGAGGCGCTCCAACCCTACTGGGACATCTGCCCGAACCTGAAAACCACGCTATTCAAGGCGAATCGTCCCGGCTACCTCGACCTCGCCGTGGAGAAGATCGCCCTCAAGCCCGCCATCTACGAACACCCCGAGTTCGCCGCCTTCATCAAAGGCATGAACACCCATTTCGATGCATGGCGTGCCGATGCAGCGAAAACCCTGAAAGCGCTCAAGGCCGGCGTCCACCCCAAGGAAGTCATCGCCAACCTTTCCGAAGACCTGCTCACCCACTACACCGGCAAGCCGCTCATCGACAAGTACGACGTCTACCAGCACCTCATGGACTACTGGGCGCAGACCCTGCAGGACGACTGTTATCTGATCGCCGCCGATGGCTGGAAGGCGACGACCTATCCGGTGATGGAGGTGAAGAAGAACAAGGAGGGCAAGGTGATCAAGGAAGTGCAGAAAGGCTGGGCCTGCGACCTGATTCCGAAGTCGCTCATGGTCGCCCGCTACTACGCCAGGGAACAGGCCGCCATCGAGCAGCTCGCCACCGAGTTGGAAAGCGTCAGCGCGAAACTCGCCGAGCTGGAAGAAGAGCACGGCGGCGAAGACGGCGCGTTCAGCGAGCTCGACAAGGTGAACAAGGCCAACGTCGCCGCGCGCTTGAAAGAACTTGAAGTTGAAGCAAAATAAATGCGGCAAGACGACAAAAAATCTTCGCCGTCATTCCCGCGAAAGCGGGAATCCAGGAAGTCCGAAGAACTGGATGCCCGCCTGCGCGGGCATGACGGGTTGGTGGACGTGCCGGAAAGCGACGTGTTGCGCGCGTGGCTCGACCTCAACAACGACGAAGCCGACCTCAAGAAGCGCCTCAAGGAAGCCGAGGCCGACCTCGACGCCAAGACCTACGCCCACTATCCCAAACTCACCGAGGCCGAGATCAAGACGCTGGTGGTGGACGACAAATGGCTTGCCGCGCTGGATAAGGACATCCACGGCGAGATGGACCGCATCAGCCAGGCGCTCACCCAGCGCGTGAAGGAACTGGCCGAGCGTTACGAAGTTCCGCTGCCGCAGATGGTCGGCCGCGTGGCCGAGCTGGAGGCGAAGGTGAATCGTCATCTGGAGAGGATGGGGTTCGCATGGAAGTAAGAGAGGCCAATGCCGATTATTCGGTGGCGGCCGGTCAGCGCGTACCGGTCGGCTACAAGCAGACCGAGGTGGGGGTGATTCCGGAGGATTGGGAATTGTCCAGTCTTATGAGTCTGTCCGCATTCATTACAAAAGGCTCCACTCCAACTACATATGGATTCAAGTGGGAACAATCGGGGGTCCTGTTCCTGCGCAGTGAATGCGTGGCGGAGAATGGGCTCGATCTATCTCAGTCAATGTTTATCTCAGAAGCAGCTCATGCTTCTTTGCGTCGAAGTGAAGTCAAACAAGGTGACATCCTGGTCACGATTACCGGATATGTTGGTCGCGCCGTTGTCTTTAAGAATACTGTTGAAGCAAACATTAACCAGCACATCGCGAGAGTCAGAATCATTTCCCCAGGCGTCAGCAGCGAATTCATTTATTACGTGCTCGCTCAACCATCGTATCGAGCACGGTTCAATTCAATAACAACAGGGCAAGCCTACCCGCAGATCAGTCTTAAACAGGTTCGTGAAACACGAGTCCCCCTCCCGCCCACCAAAGCCGAACAAGAAGCCATCGCCGAGGCGTTGAGCGATGCGGATGCCCTCATCGAATCCCTGGAACAACTCCTCGCCAAAAAACGCCACCTCAAGCAAGGCGCCATGCAGCAACTGCTCACCGGCAAAAAGCGCCTGCCGGGCTTCAGCGGGGAGTGGGAGGTGAAGGTGCTAGGCGACCTATTCAACTTCAGTGGCGGATTCACCGCGTCGCGGGATCAACTCTCCACGGATGGTTATTGCTACCTTCATTACGGTGACATTCACACGTCCAATAAAACCTTCGTTGACGTGCGTTCCGAATACCAGGACATTCCGAAGCTCAACGTTTCATTAAAGAAAGTGTCACCAGTTTCGTTGCTCAACGACGGTGACGTTATCTTTGTCGATGCTTCCGAAGACGACGAGGGCACGAGCAAGCATGTCGTTATCAGCAACCCAGACAAGACGCCTTTTATCTCGGGCCTGCATACTATTGTTGCCAAGAGTCGAACGGACGAACTTGACCATCTATATCGGCGCTACTGTTTCCAAACCCGTGCAATAAAAACTCAGTTTCGCTTCTTTGCTGTCGGAACCAAGGTCTCCGGCATCAGTAAAACCAACATCGCGAAGATCACCCTGCCGGTGCCATCCGTTCCCGAACAAACCGCCATCGCCACCATCCTCTCGGACATGGACGCCGAGCTCGCCGCGCTGGAAGCCAAACTCGCCAAGGCCCGCGCCATCAAGCAGGGCATGATGCAGCAATTACTGACAGGCAGAATTCGGCTGATATGAAACGGCTGGGGTGTGACAGGGAACGCGGCCATCCTGGCCGCATGCGGGCTGGAGGCCCGCGCTCCGGCATGACGCAGGAACTGCTCACCGGGAGGATAAGGCTGATATGAAGCCGCCGGGTCACGGCCATCCTGGTCGCCTCTTGCGGGCTGGAAGCCCGCGTTCCCGGGGCTGAATTAGCGCCTTGCGTTATTTTGGCTTTTGCCTGAAATCCCGCATAACGCCGGACTATGCTTTACATTTAAGGCGTTATATCTTTACAATTAATACGCATTCTCTTTACGTTTAATTGGCCATGACCACCGACCTGCGCCGCACCATTCTCGACACCATTGCCCATGACGGGAGCAATGTTGCTGCCCGGTTGGCCGAGCGGCATGGGGTGTCGCGCCAGTCGGCCAGCGCCTGGCTGGCGAAGCTGAAGCGCGAGGGGGTTGTCACTTCTTCCGGCGTGGGGCGCGGTGTGCGCTACCGGCTGGCGGCGCTGGCCAACGTGCGGCAGTCTTATGAACGTGCCGGGTTGAGCGAGGATCGGGTGTGGCGCGAATTGGTCGGGCCGCAGGTGGCCGATCTGCCACCCAACGTGCGCGATATCTGGCAGTACGCGGTGACGGAGATGGTGAACAATGCCATCGACCATTCCGGCTCGGAGCAGGTGGTGGTGGAATTAGTGCGCGATGCGCTGAACACCACGGTGTATGTCGCGGACGAGGGCGAGGGCATCTTCCTCAAGATTCAGCGCGCATTCCACCTTTACGATCCGCGCGAGGCGATTCTGGAACTGGCCAAGGGCAAGCTGACCACCGATCCGGCGCATCACACGGGCGAGGGGATTTTTTTCTCGTCCAAGGCGATGGATGCCTTCGACATTCGTTCCGGCACGCTGCACTTCATGCACGACGAGTGGGGTGCGGATGTGTTGCTGGAGCGTCCCGCCGATGCGCCCGGCACGCTGGTGTTGATGCGGCTGGCCAACGACAGCGCGCGCACTTTGCAGGCGGTGTTCGATCAGTTTGCCGCGCCGGAGGAATACACGTTTGCCAAAACCATCGTGCCGGTCCGGCTGGCGCAGCATGAAGGGGAGAAGCTGGTTTCGCGCTCGCAGGCCAAGCGACTGACCATGCGCTTTGAACGATTTCAAACCGTCGTGCTGGATTTCGCCGGCGTGGAGGAGATCGGCCAGGCGTTTGCCGATGAGGTGTTCCGGGTATTCCATGAAGCGCATCCGGCCACGACCTTGCTGCCGACCAATATGACATCGGCGGTGGAGATGATGTTCAAACGAGCGATGAAGCGATGAACAGGGATTCCGTCGGCC
>DATEYP010000260.1:0-6053 GCA_035256085.1 Acidiferrobacterales bacterium | reverse complement strand
GGGATGCGCAGGAGCGGCCGCCGCCCAGGGATGGGCGGTTCGTCAAATCGAGACTATCAGCAGGCTGAGGATTTCCTCTGCGCCTGGGTCATCCAGCCGACGTGTGGGTGCATGCTCTCCTCGCTCAGGATAATTTCCATCATGAGAAAGCGCGAAACACTGCCGTAATCCGCCATTTCTGGAACATTATCCAGCAAGCGCCGATAGTGCTGTGTGTTCATCACCACCACATTCGGACTGTAGCCGTGTTCCTGGCGAAAGGCCCGGACAAGCCGGTAGAGGAAGCTGAGCATGGTTCAATCCTCCGATAATTGTTTCAGACTAAGTGAGAGGCGATTGGTTCGCCTTGATCCAGAACAAGCAAGAACAATGCCGAGACCAGTATGCCTGGCCCTTGTGTCCTGAGCATGACAGCCGGGGGGTTAGCGGGTAGGGACGATGCGTGACCAGCGTCCAGCTTGCAGGGCCTCAACTGGCTGGTAATTGATTTTGTAGGACATTTTCGGAGATTCGGCGATCCAGTAGCCGAGATACAGGTAATCCAGCCCACGCCGCGCGGTTTCGGCGATTTCCCACAACACTGCATAGACGCCCAGGGCGCGCTGTGGCAGGTCTGGATCGTAGAAGGTATAGACCGCCGACAGGCCGTCCGCGAGCATGTCCGCCACGGCTACGCCCAGCAGGCGGCCATCCAAGCGCAACTCGAAGAATGCAGTATCCACCTGGCGGCTGGCCAGAAAGCCGAGGTATTTCTGTGGATCGGCATCGTTCATGCCGGAGTCCGGGTGACGCCCGGCCTGATAGCGACGGTACAGTTCGAAATGCGCTGGCTCAAAGCGCGCCGGTTGTTGTACTACTTCGATGTCGCGGTTGCGAGTCCATACCCGCCGCTGGCCGCGTGCCGGTGCAAACTCGCGCACCGGCACGCGCACCGCCACACAGGCGTTGCAACCCTGGCAATGCGGACGGTAGACCAGGTCGCCGCTTCGACGGAAGCCTTGACGTACAAATGCCCCGTACTCGCCCTCGTTCAGGACGCGTTGCGGATCCACGAACAGGATAGTGCTCATGCGTCCGTCGAGATAGCTGCACGGGTGCGGCATGGAAAGATACAAATCCGGTCTGTTCTGGAGGATGGTCATGGGTGACCTCCTGTGTCGATCGGGTCTTGAGCCGCGATCTCTGTTTGCCAGCGGCCTGGGCGTCCGGAAAGTTTCAAAGCGTGTTCGAGCTCAGTCATAAATATGCCGCGTGGTAATTCTTCCGCGCCGAGGCTGGTCAGGTGCACCGAGGGTATCTGGCAATCGACCAGAACGAATTTCCACTCGCGCAGCTTGTGCATCAACGCCACCAATGCGACCTTCGAGGCATCATTCTCGCGTGAGAACATGGACTCCCCAAAGAATACGCCACCGAGCGCCACGCCGTACAGGCCACCCACCAGCCGGTTTTTATGCCAGGTTTCGATGGAATGCGCATAGCCCATTTCATGTAGCTGCGCATAAGCCTCGACCATGTCGTTGTTGATCCAGGTGCCGCCGCCCGGATGTTGTTCGCGAGGTGCGGCACAGGCGAGCATGACCTCGCGAAAACTGCTGTCAAAAGTCACACGCAGCTGGCCGCGCTTCAGGGTCTTGCCCAGGCTGCGCGAGATTTTCAGTTTTTCCGGAAAGAGCACCGCGCGCGGATCGGGTGACCACCACAGAATCGGCTGCCCCGGGTTGTACCAGGGAAAGATGCCATGCCGGTAGGCGGTCAGCAGGCGCTCGCTCGAGAGGTCACCGCCGACCGCGAGCAAGCCCTCCGGTGTTGCGGATTCGACCGGCGGGAATGTCGGGGATTGGGCGCCTGGGCGCAGAATGATCATGACCCCAGCTTAGCCGCAGATGAAAATCAACAAAACCCCATTCGCCACAGATGAACGCAGATAAACACAGATATCTTTAATCGGTTTTTATCTGTGTTTATCTGCGTTCATCTGTGGCCAAAAATATTATTCAGCCTTTTTGAACGGCGCATGCTCGTTAAGTTCATCCATATAGACCTCGACACCATTACGCTCGCGTTCCAGAAAGTCCGCCACCGCGTGCGCGAATTGCGGTTGGCGCAACCAGTGCAGTGAATGCGTGGCGACCGGCAGAAAGCCGCGCGCGAGTTTGTGCTCGCCGCCAGCGCCGCCCTCGAAGCGCGAGAGACCCTGTTTGATACAGTATTCGATTGGTGTGTAGTAGCAGGCCTCGAAGTGCAGGCTGTTGAAACCCCCGCGCCCGCCCCAGTAGCGCCCGTAGAGTGCATGCCGGCCACGCAGGTTGATGGCTGCGCCGACGACTTCGCCACCACGCCGCGCCAGTACCAGCACCAGTGCCTCGGGCAGGCTGCGCCCGAGTATCTGAAAGAACTCGCGCGTAAGGTGGATCATGCCGCCGTGGCGCTGGATATTACCGGTGTAGAAATCATGGAACACATCCCACAGTTCCGGGGCCACGTCCGGGCCGATGCGCACTTCCATATGAATGCCGGCTTCCTGCACATGGCGGCGTTCGCGCTTCAGTTTCTTGCGCTTGTCGGCGCTGAAGCCGGCGAGAAAATCATCGAAGCTGGTGTAATTACGGTTGTGCCAGTGAAACTGGAAACCAGTGCGGTGCAGGTAGCCCTGCTGTTCGAGTGTGGCGGTGTCGGCGGCATCGCTAAACAGCCAGTGCAAGGACGAGGCATTGGTTTGCCCGGCCAGCTCGCGCGCGCCGCTCATGAGCGCATCGATGACGGCATGGCGGTCTGCGTCGGGCGCAACCAACATGCGCGGGCCGGCGATGGGCGAGAAGGGAACCGCTGCAATGAGTTTCGGGTAATAATGCAAGCCGGCGCGTTCATAGGCCTGCGCCCAGGCGAAGTCGTACACCAGCTCGCCGAAGGAATGACTCTTGAGCCAAAACGGCACGGCACCGATAGTGCGTCCTGCGTCATCCTCGATGAGCAGAGGCAGGGGCTGCCAACCGGTCGCGGCCGTGGCACTGCCGCTGGTTTCAAGGGCCAGCAGAAATTCGTGTCGCAGGGTCGGATTGTCCGTGCCGACCAGCGCGTTCCAGGCCGCTGGCAGAATATCCGTGTAGCTGGTGTGTTGGCGCAGGCGCATGTTGTCCACTATTAATGAATATTTCTTCAGGCGTCGTTAAAGTCCACTGCGCCAATAACGGCGCCTGGATTGGTGCACTGGACCTTGTGCAGGCGTGCTTTCAACTGTGAATGGTCATTCATGTGCAGGCTTGCCTTCCTTATTTTGCCTTAATGGGTGTCTTCCTCCACAATAACTCGAAAATCAATAAGGATTTTCCCTGCATGAATCTGCACGAGTATCAAGCCAAGCAGCTTTTCGGCGCGCATGGCATTCCGGTGCCCGCGGGCAAGCCAGTGACGAGCGTGGCCGAGGCGCTGGCCGCGGCTGACGCGCTGGGCGGAGACACCTGGGTGGTGAAGGCGCAGGTGCACGCCGGCGGGCGCGGCAGGGCCGGCGGCGTGAAGAAGGTGAAGAGCCGCGCCGAGCTGGAAACGACGGCGAAGGCGCTCATCGGCGCGCGCCTGGTCACGCATCAGTCTGGCCCCGGCGGTCAGCCAGTCGAGAAGCTGCTGATCGAAATGCCCTGCCACATCGCACGCGAACTGTATCTCGCCTGTCTCGTGGACCGCACACGCGAGCGCGTGGTGGTGATGGCCTCAACCGAGGGTGGTATGGATATCGAGGCGGTGGCCGCGAAGACGCCGGAAAAGATCCTGAAAGCATTCGTCGAACCCGTAGCCGGTCTGCAATCCTATCAGTGCCGCGAACTGGCATTCGCACTCGGTCTTGCCGACAAACAGGTAAGCGCCTTCACCCAGACACTGCTCGGGCTGTACAGGTTGTTCATAGAACGCGACCTGAGTCTGGTCGAGATCAACCCGCTGGTGGTTACCGATCAGGGCGGACTGCTGGCGCTGGATGGCAAGATCAATATCGACGATAGCGCCCTGTATCGCCAGAAGCCACTGGCGGCGCTGCGTGATGCCGCGCAGGAGGACGTCAAGGAGACCAGGGCGCGTGAACACGACCTCAGCTACATCGCGCTCGACGGCAATATCGGCTGCATGGTCAACGGCGCCGGGCTGGCCATGGCGACCATGGACCTGATCAAACTGCACGGCGGCTTGCCGGCCAACTTCCTCGACGTCGGCGGCGGCACCACGAAAGAGCGCGTGGCCGAGGCCTTCAAGCTGATTCTGTCCGATCCGAATGTGAAAGCGATTCTGGTGAACATCTTCGGCGGCATCGTGCGTTGCGACCTGATCGCCGAGGGCATTATCAGTGCCGTGAAAGAGGTCGGCATCAAGATCCCGGTAGTGGTGCGCCTCGAAGGCACGAACGTCGAGCAGGGGCGTACGTTGCTCAAACAAAGCGGTCTCGCTATTACTGCATCCGAGAGTCTTACCGATGCCGCAAAACTGGCCGTGGCAGCCGTAAACAAGTAGGGTGCGCTTGCGCACCCTACATGAAGATACTTCAGAATGAGCATCCTCGTTAATAGGAAAACCAAAGTCATTTGCCAGGGCTTCACCGGCAAGCAGGGTACATTCCATTCCGAGCAGGCGATTGCCTACGGCACGAAAATGGTCGGCGGGGTGACGCCAGGTAAGGGCGGGCAAATGCATTTGAACCTGCCGGTGTTCAACACTGTGCGCAACGCGGTGCGCGACGCCGGCGCCGAGGCGAGTATGATCTATGTGCCGGCGGCATTTGCGGCGGATTCGATTCTGGAAGCGGCAGATGCCGGGATCAAGGTGATTGTGTGCATCACCGAGGGCATCCCGGTGCTCGATATGCTCAAGGTAAAAGCCGCGCTCAAGAATTATCCGGACACCGTGCTCATCGGCCCGAACTGCCCGGGCATCATCACGCCCGGCGAATGCAAGCTCGGCATCATGCCGGGCGCGATCCACAAGCCGGGCGCGATCGGCATCGTGTCGCGTTCTGGCACGCTCACCTATGAGGCCGTGCACCAGACCACACTCGCCGGACTTGGTCAGAGCACCTGCATTGGCATCGGCGGCGACCCGATTCACGGTATGGGTTTCATCGACTGCATCCGTCGTTTTCAGGATGACCCCGAGACAGAAGGGATGATTCTGGTCGGCGAGATCGGCGGACAGGAAGAAGAACAGGCCGCCGAGTTCATCAAGCGGCATGTCCGCAAGCCGGTGGTGGCGTACATCGCCGGCGTCACCGCGCCGGCGGGGCGGCGCATGGGCCATGCCGGCGCCGTGATCTCGGGCGGCAAGGGCACGGCGGACGAGAAATTCCGCGCGCTCGAAGCCGCCGGGGTCCATACCGTGCATTCGCCGACGGAGATGGGTGCGCGCATGCGTGCGGTGCTTGGCGCATGATTCGGACAACTCAACGCAAAGACGGCTGCTCCCGCGCCTCCTGCGCTCGCGGCATTGGTACATCCATGTACGGCACAAAGATGCAAAGTAACTATTCGAGTTGTATGCCGGTTCTCTTTGCGCCTTCGCGTCTTGGCGTTGAGTTTTTTCATATATGACATCCTCCCTGCGGCTGGTCATCGCCCAGTTCAACCTGCTGGTGGGCGATGTCGCCGGCAATGCCGAGCGCGTGATTGCCGCGGCCAGGCAGGCGCGCGACCAGTTCAAGGCGCACGCCATTGTCTTTCCCGAACTGACGCTCACCAGTTACCCGCCCGAAGACATGCTGCTGCGTCCGGCGCTCATGCAGCAGGTGGAGGAAAGCCTGCGGCGCATCGAGCGCGAGACGCGCGGCATTGACGTGATTCTCGGCCATCCGCAGACCGAGCACGGCCAGTTGTTCAACACCGCTTCGGTGTTGCGCGACGGGCGCGTGCACGCCACCTACCGCAAGCAGCTCTTGCCCAACTACAGCGTGTTCGACGAGAAGCGTTACTTCGCGCCCGGCAGCGCTGCCTGTGTGGTCGAGATCGGCGGCATTCCGGTCGGACTCACTATTTGCGAGGACGTGTGGCAGCCAGAGCCGGCGCGCCAGGCGGTCG
>DATEYP010000259.1:0-2392 GCA_035256085.1 Acidiferrobacterales bacterium | reverse complement strand
GCTTCAACCTCGAATCGGCATTGTTCGGCACTGGCATACACGCTGTTGGGACGGCGCTCCGTGCGGATCTGCTGCAGGCGGCCGGGGTCGATGGTCAAGCCGAAGAGTTTGTCACGGTAGGGCGCTAGCGTTCTCGGCAGGCGATGCGTATCGAGGTCGCCCTCGGTCAGCGGGTAATTGGCGGCGAGAATGCCGTAATGCAGCGCCAGATACAGGCAGGTGGGCGTCTTGCCGGAGCGTGACACACCGACCAGGATTATGTTGGCATCGGGATAGTGATGGGTGCTGGCGCCGTCGTCGTTGGCGAGCATGAAATTCACCGCATCCATGCGGGTCTTATACGTGGCATAGACGCCCATGCCATGGGAGCGCCCCACGCTCTGGGACGACTGGACGCCGAGCTCGGTTTCCAGTGGTTCGATGAAGGCGTCGAACAGATCGAACACCGTCCCGGCGCACTGGCTCGCCTGTTCCCGCAATGCCGGGTCGACCAGCGAACTGAACACCAGCGGGCGCCCGTTTCCCTGGGCGGCGGCACGATTGATCTGCTCCACAATCGTGGCGACCTTTTCGACACTGTCGACGAACGGGCAGTTGATGCGTTCGAACTCCGTGCCTTCGAACTGGGTCAGAAGGGTGTGGCCCAGCATTTCCACCGTAATTCCGGTTCGGTCGGAAACGAAAAATACCGGACGCTTCATACCGTCTTTTGCGCAACCTGGTCGGCGAGAAACAGCCAGGTTTCAACCACGCTATCGGGGTTGAGGGATATGCTGTCGATTCCCTCCTGCAGCAGCCACAGCGCGAGATCCGGGTGATCGGAGGGCCCCTGACCGCAGATGCCCACGTATTTGCCCTGCTCGCGGCAGGCCTGGATGGCCATGCGTAGCAGCGACTTGACCGCCGGATTGCGTTCATCGAACGATGCGGCGACCAGGCCGGAGTCGCGGTCCAGGCCGAGGGTGAGCTGGGTGAGGTCGTTGGAGCCGATCGAGAAGCCGTCGAAGTGTTGCAGAAACTCACTGGCCAGCAGGGCGTTGGATGGAATCTCGCACATCATGATCACGCGCAAGCCGTTCTGTCCGCGCTTCAGCCCGTTCGCCGCCAGCAGCTCCACGACCAGCCGCGCTTCCTCCACGGTGCGGGTGAAGGGCACCATGATCTCCACGTTGGTGAAGCCCATGTCGTCGCGCACCTTCTTGAGGGCACGGCATTCCAGTTCGAAGCACGGACGGAAACTTTCGGCGACGTAACGCGCGGCCCCGCGGAAACCGATCATCGGGTTTTCTTCATGCGGTTCATAGCTGCCGCCGGCCAGCAGGTTGGCATACTCGTTCGACTTGAAGTCGGAGAGGCGCACAATCACCGGTTGCGGATGAAAGGCCGCTGCCAGGGTGCTGATCCCTTCCACCAGCTTCTCGACATAGAAGTCCACCGGCCCGGCATAGCCGGCTGTTTTCCGGCGGATGGCCGTCTGGATCTCGGGCGGTTGCCGGTCAAACTCCAACAGTGCCTTGGGATGGACGCCGATCATGTTGTTGATGATGAACTCCAGGCGCGCGAGCCCGACCCCGGCATTGGGGATGGCGGCAAATTGAAAAGCGCGCTCCGGGTTGCCGACGTTCAGCATGATTTTCACCGGCAGCACCGGCATCGCACCGGCCTGGGTGCGCTGTACTTCGTACTTGAGCTTGCCCCTGTAAATAAACCCTTCATCGCCCTCGGCGCAGGACACGGTAGCGTCCATGCCGTCCGGCAGCGTGTTCGTGGCATTGCCGCAGCCGACCACGGCCGGAATGCCGAGTTCGCGTGCCACGATGGCGGCATGGCAGGTGCGGCCGCCGCGATTGGTGACAATGGCGGCGGCGCGTTTCATGATGGGCTCCCAGTCCGGATCGGTCATGTCCGTGACCAGCACATCGCCGGCCTCGACCTTGGCCATCTGGCTGACATCCGTGATGACGCGCACGCGACCGCTGCCGATACGCTGACCGATCGAGCGGCCGCTGGCCAGCACCTCACCGCGCTCCTGCAGCCGGTAGCGTTCCAGCACCTGGCCGCTGGCGCGGCTCTTCACGGTTTCCGGCCGCGCCTGCAGGATGTACAGCTTGCCATCCTCGCCGTCGCACGCCCATTCGATGTCCATGGGCCGGCCGTAATGCTGTTCGATGATCACCGCCTGGCGGGCGAGATCCTGCACCTGGGCATCGCTGAGGCAAAAGCGCCGGCGCTCCGCTTCCGGCACGTCCACGGTGCGGGTGGCGCGACCGTGGGCGCGGTCGTCGCTGTAGATCATTTTGATGGCCTTGGCGCCGAGGTTGCGGCGCAGAATGGCCGGCCGGCCCGCGGCGAGCGTCTCTTTGTGCACATAGAACTCGTCGGGATTCACGGC
>DATEYP010000258.1:0-26398 GCA_035256085.1 Acidiferrobacterales bacterium | reverse complement strand
GTGTGCTGCAACAGAAGGGCCTGACGGCAGTGGCGTTCGAGACCGTGGAAGTGAAAGGCCGTTTGCCGTTACTGGCGCCGATGAGTGAGATTGCCGGGCGCCTGGCGGTGCAGATTGGCGCGCACCTGCTGCACGTCCCTCAGGGTGGACGCGGGATTCTGCTGGGTGGCCTGCCCGGTACGGAACACGGCCGGGTGGTGGTGCTGGGAGCAGGCGCGGCGGGTGGTGCGGCGGTGGCGGCAGCGGCGGCGCTGGGTGCCGAGGTCACGGTGTTCGCGCGCTCGCGCGACAGTCTGGCGCGCATGTGCCAGTTCGGTCCGAACGTCACGGCGCTGCATTCCAGCCAGGGAGGAATCGCCGCGGCGCTGCAGCAAACCGATCTGCTGATCGGGGCCGTGCTCATTCCCGGCGCGCGCACCCCGCATCTGGTGACACGCGCCATGGTTCGCAGCATGCGCCCGGGATCGGTGATCGTGGATATCTCCGTCGATCAGGGTGGCTGTATCGAGACCACGCATCCAACCGACTATAAAAACCCGACCTATGTCGAGGAAGGGGTGGTCCATTTCGGCGTGACCAACATGCCCGGGGCGGTGCCGCGTACCGCCACGCAGGCCCTGTCCGGGGTGATTGCCCCGTATGTCGCACGCCTGGCCCGGCCCGGCTGGGAGCAGGATCCGGCCCTGCACAGCGGAATTAATGTCCAGGCGGGCAGCCTGGTACACCCGGCCGTGGCCGCCTCCCTGGCGGGGCTCTGACCATGGTCTAATCCGGCCAAAAACGCCATAATACGCAGGCAGTTATCCATCCCGAGGAGTGTTGTGGCACAGGCAACCTGGAAACGCGAACAACGGCCGCCCCTGGCCCCGAAGATCCTGCGCATGCTGCGCGAAGCCGGTCTTTATATTCTTGTCGCGGTTGCTGTATACCTGCTGATTTCCCTCTGGACTTATCACGCCGCCGATCCCGGCTGGTCGCACAGCGGTTCCTCCAGCCAGGTGGAGAATCTGGGCGGGCGCGCCGGTGCCTGGCTGGCCGATGTACTCCTGAACCTGTTTGGTTATGTCGCCTTCCTGTTCCCGCTGCTGGCCGGCGTCGCCGCCGCGCGTATTTTCCTGAACCGCAAGCATGACAATCCACGCGACGCGCGCGTGAGCGCGCTTATTTTTGCCGGTTTCGTGCTGACGGTGCTCGGCGCCGGCGGGCTCGCGGGCCTGCACTTCGCCACGAACGGTGAGCTGCCGTTCAGCAGCGGCGGCGTGCTGGGCAACTTCGTCGGTCACGGACTGGCCGGTCCGTTCAGTTTTACCGGCGCCACGATTTTCCTGCTGGCGGTGTTCTTTGCCGGGGTGACGCTCTTTACCGGTCTTTCCTGGCTCAATGTCATGGACTTTACCGGACGCATGAGCTTCGCCTTCATGCAGCGCGTGAAGCAGGAATTCTCATCCCTGGTTGATTACGTCATCGGCCTGCGCGCGCTCAAGCAGCGGCGCGCGACCGTTGCCGAAGACAAAAAAGTTCTGGAACGGCACGCGCCGCCGCGCATCGAGCCGGTGCTCAAGCCGATCGTGAAGAGCGAGCGCGTGGAGCGCGAGAAACAGGTGCCCTTGTTCGATGTGCCGGCCGGTTCCGGCGAACTGCCGCCGCTCAAATTGCTCGACCCGTCCGAAGAGGCCAAGGTCGCGTACAACAAGGAAACGCTGGAGACCCTGTCGCGCCTGCTGGAAAAAAAGCTGCTCGATTTTGACATCGAGGCACAGGTGGTGGCGGTGCACCCCGGCCCGGTCATCACGCGTTTCGAGATCGATCCGGCGCCGGGCGTGAAGGCCAGCCAGATCACCAATCTGGCGCGCGACCTGGCGCGCGCGCTGTCGGTCATCAGCCTGCGCGTGGTCGAGAACATCCCCGGCAAGTCCACGGTCGGCATCGAGATACCGAACGAGAACCGCGAGACCGTGCGTCTGAGCGACGTACTGTCATCGCGGGCCTACGACGAGGTGCATTCGCCACTGGCGCTGGCGCTCGGCAAGGACATCGGCGGCGTGCCGATGATCGTGGATCTCGCCAAGATGCCGCATCTGCTGATTGCCGGTACCACCGGTTCCGGTAAGTCGGTGTGCATCAACGCGCTGATTCTGAGCATGGTGTACAAATCGACCCCGGAGCAGGTGCGCTTCATCATGGTCGATCCCAAGATGCTCGAGCTCGCCATGTACGAGGGCATCCCGCATCTGCTCGCGCCGGTGGTCACCGACATGAAACAGGCGGCGAACGCGCTGCGCTGGTGCATTGTGGAAATGGAGCGCCGCTACCGGCTGATGGCGGCGCTCGGGGTGCGCAACATCTCCGGCTACAACAGCAAGGTGCGCGAAGCCGAAAAGGCCGGCAAACCGATTCTCGATCCGATCTATCAGGTCCAGTCCGACGACGATGAGGTGCCGGAACTGAAAGCCCTGCCGTACATCGTGATTCTGATCGACGAGCTCGCCGACCTGATGATGGTGGTCGGCAAGAAGGTCGAAGAGCTGATTGCGCGCCTGGCGCAGAAGGCGCGCGCCGCCGGACTGCACCTGATCGTCGCCACGCAACGCCCCTCGGTGGACGTGATCACCGGCCTCATCAAGGCCAATATCCCGGCGCGTATCGCCTTTCAGGTTTCGGCGCGCGTCGACTCCCGTACCATCCTCGACCAGATGGGCGCCGAGCAGCTGCTCGGCCAGGGCGACATGCTGTTCCTTACACCGGGTACCGGCCTGCCGCTGCGCGTGCACGGCGCATTTGTTTCCGACAGCGAAGTGCACAAGGTCGTGGGGTTTCTCAAGAAGAGCGGCAAGCCGAGCTACGACGACAGTATTCTTACCGGCGAGGCGGAAGTTGCCAGTGGCGGCGGGTTTGCCGGCATGGGCGGCGAGAACGGCGAGGGCGAGAACGACCCGCTCTACGACGAAGCGCTCAAGATTGTCACCGAGACACGCCGCGCCTCGATCTCCGGCGTGCAGCGCCGCCTGCGTATCGGCTACAACCGCGCCGCGCGCCTGATCGAGGAGATGGAGAAGTCCGGCGTGGTCGGCCCGATGCAGTCGAACGGCAACCGCGAGGTGCTGGCACCGCCACCGCCGCCGCGCGAGTGAATATTATTTTTGGCCACAGATGAACGCAGATGAACGCGGATTAAAAGCAAAAAATATTCTGGCTTTAATTATCTGTGTTTATCTGCGTTCATCTGTGGCTGCCTTTGACTATTTAGGATAAAAGCATGATGCGTCGTTTGATTGTTCTGTTCGTTCTCTCGTTCACCGGCCTGGCGGCGCAGGCCGCTGCCACCCAGGACCTGCAGCGATTCTTCAGCAAGGTGCAGCGCTACAGCGCGCATTTTGATCAGGTGACGCTGGATGAGGCGCTGAACCCGATCCAGGAATCTTCCGGCAACCTGTGGATCGAGCGCCCCGGCAAGTTTCGCTGGAACTACAGCGTGCCCTATGAGCAGCACATCGTCGGCGACGGCAAGCAGGTATGGGTGTACGACGTCGAGCTCAAGCAGGCCGCAGTGCGGCGCATGCAAGGTGCGCTGGGCGCGACCCCGGCTATTTTGCTGTCCGGCAAGGGTGCGCTGGAGGGTGTTTTTGCGATCAAGGACCTGGGCCAGCAAGGCAAGCTCGATTGGGTACAGTTGACGCCGAAGAAGAGCGATGGCGGCTTTGAAATCATCCGCATCGGTTTCGAGCAGGGCCATATCCGCATTCTCGAAATGGTCGATGGCTTCGGCCAGACCACGCGCGTCACGCTGCGCGACGCCAGGGAAAACATTCGGATCAGTGCCGATAAATTCAGCTTCAAGCCGCCCGCTGGTGTGGACATAATTCAGGAATGAAATCGGTTGTGAAAACTACGCCG
The DNA here is from genome assembly GCA_035256085.1 of Acidiferrobacterales bacterium. Taxonomy (GTDB): domain Bacteria; phylum Pseudomonadota; class Gammaproteobacteria; order Acidiferrobacterales; family UBA6901; genus UBA6901. The sequence goes on along the minus strand of DATEYP010000258.1, from coordinate 22,504 downwards.
GCCATAGGGGATGCCCTCAGCGCGCAGCCGCTGGCCGACCGCATGCGGCCGAAACGGCTTGAGGATATCGCCGGCCAGCCGCATCTGCTGGCTTCCGGCAAGCCATTGCGGCGCGCGGTCGAGGCCGGGGTGCTGCACTCCATGATTCTCTGGGGACCGCCGGGCAGTGGCAAGACCACGCTGGCACGCATTGTCGCCGGCCATCTCGGCGCGCACTTTTTAAGCCTGTCCGCCGTATTCTCGGGTGTGAAGGAAATACGCGCAGCGGTGGATGAGGCAAGGCGGGTACTTGCTGAGTTGGGGAAATCCACGGTGCTGTTCGTGGACGAGGTGCACCGTTTCAATAAGGCGCAGCAGGATGGCTTCCTGCCGTATGTCGAGGACGGCACGTTGACCTTCATCGGCGCCACTACCGAGAACCCGTCGTTCGAACTCAACAAGGCGCTGCTGTCGCGCGCACGGGTGTACGTGCTCAAGGCCCTGCAGGCTGAGGACATCCGCCAGCTGATCGACCGCGCGCTCACCGACAGCGAGCACGGCCTGGGCAGCCTGCGCCTCGACATGCCCGAGGCGTTGCGTGATTTGCTCAGCCATGCCGCGGATGGCGACGCACGCCGTGCCCTGAATCTGCTGGAACTGGCGGCCGATCTGGCCGAGCTGCAGAATGGCCGGCTCACCGTGACCGAGACCATTGTCCAGGAATTGATTACCGGCGGCGTGCGGCGCTTCGACAAGCAGGGCGAGGCGTTCTACGACCAGATCTCGGCGCTGCACAAGTCGGTGCGAGGCTCGTCACCGGACGCCGCCCTCTACTGGTATGCGCGCATGCTGGATGGCGGCTGCGACCCGCTCTATATCGCGCGTCGCGTGGTGCGCATGGCGAGCGAGGATATCGGCAATGCCGATCCGCGCGCACTGACGCTGGCACTCGAGGCCTGGGACGTGCAGGAGCGTCTCGGCAGCCCGGAGGGAGAGCTCGCCATCGCCCAGGCAGTGGTGTATCTCGCGGTGGCGCCCAAGAGCAATGCCGTGTACACCGCGTTCGGGGCCGTCATGCAGGACGTGAAGCGCGAAGGCTCGCTCGAAGTGCCGGTGCATCTGCGCAACGCGCCGACCAAACTCATGAAAGAACTCGGCTATGGCAAGGCCTATCGTTACGCACACGATGAGCCCGAGGGCTATGCCGCCGGGGAAACCTATTTTCCCGAAGAGATCGGCGAGCGCCGCTATTACCACCCGGTCGCGCGCGGCCTGGAGACGAAAATTGCCGAGCGGCTGGCCTATTTCCGCGAGCTGGACAAGAAGCATCGAGGCTAGATGAGATGCAGGGTGCGTCCCACGCACCAACGACTCCGTGATACCGTGAAGCGGTGCGTGGGACGCGCCCTACGAGAATCGAACAAATATAAAGGGGGTCTGAAACGGTGAGCCAGATTCTTGCCATTGCTGCCGGCGGCGCCGTAGGCAGCGTCCTGCGCTACGGCCTATCGACGTGGGTGCATGCGCTCCTTGGGCGCGGCTTTCCCTACGGAACGCTTGCCGTGAATGTGCTCGGCTGCCTGGCGATGGGCGTACTGTTCGTGCTGTTGGTCGAGCGTATGGGCGAGAGCGCCGTGTGGCGCGCCGGGCTGCTGATCGGCGTGCTGGGCGGTTTCACCACGTTCTCGACATTCTCCATCGAAACCTTCAACCTGATCGAGCAGGGCGCCATGGCGAAGGCCGCGGGCAACATGGCCGCGAGCCTGGTTCTTTGTATCGGAGCCACTTGGCTCGGTGTCATTCTTGCGAGGCAAATCTAATGACAAGACGAACGAGCGAAGTGGAGTAGGGCTACCTTTATGAAACACAGCGACGTGACCGTGGTGCGTGTCTATCTTACGGAAGGCGAGAAGTCACTGAAGACACTATTGGCAAAGCTGCATGACGAAGAGCAGGTGCGCGGCGTCACGGTGTTTCGCGGGATCAGTGGTTTCGGTCGCTCGGGCGTGGTGCATTCCTCGACGCTGCTCGACCTGTCGCTCGATCTGCCGGTGGTGATCGAGTTCTTCGACGCGCCGGACAAGGTGCGGCGTATCCTGAGCCATTTGAAGGCGCTGCTCCCGCCCGGACACGTCGTGTCGTGGTCGGCGCAGGTGAACGAAAACTAGAATACTTAAGCCACAGATGAACGCAGATAAACACGGATAAAACAAGGATCTGTATTCATCTGTGTTCATCTGCGGCTAAACAATAATATTAACACTACACACGACCATGCTTGACCCGAAACTGTTCCGCACCGATCTCAACAATACCGCCAGGCTGCTGGCGCGCCGCGGTTTCACGCTGGATGTCGCGACCATCACCAGCCTGGAAGAGAAGCGCAAGCAGATACAGGTGATTACGCAGCAGTACCAGAACGAGCGCAACACCAAATCCAAGGCCATCGGCCAGGCCAAGGCGCGCGGCGAGGACACGAATCCGTTGATGGACGAGGTCGCCAGCCTCGGTGCTGCGCTCAAGCAGGCCGAGACCGAACTCGAGCAGCTGCAGAATGAACTCAGCGCCATCACGCTCGGTGTTCCCAACATCCCGCACGCGAGCGTTCCGGACGGCAAGGACGAGCGCGACAACCAGGAAGTGCGCCGTTGGGGCGAGCCCAGGAAACTCGATTTCGTGCCGAAGGATCACGTAGATCTCGGCGAAGGTTTCGGCCTCATGGATTTCGAGGTGGCCGCCAGGATATCCGGCGCGCGCTTTGTGGTGCTGCAGGGCGCGCTCGCGCAGCTGCAGCGCGCGCTCACCCAGTTCATGCTCGACTTGCACACGCGCGAACATGGTTATACCGAAACCTATGTCCCGTACCTGGTGAATGCCGACAGCCTGCGTGGCACCGGTCAGCTGCCCAAATTCGAAGCCGATTTGTTCGCGGTACGCGGCGAGCAGGGTCTCTATTTGATCCCCACCGCCGAGGTGCCGGTGACCAACCTGGCGCGCGACACCATTACCGATGCCGCGCGCCTGCCGCGCAAACACGTCTGCCACACGCCGTGCTTCCGCAGCGAGGCCGGCTCGTACGGCAAGGACACACGCGGCATGATCCGCCAGCATCAATTTGAAAAAGTCGAGCTGGTGCAATTTGTGCGCCCACAGGATTCCTACCCGGCACTGGAGGAACTTACCGGCCACGCCGAGAAGGTCCTGCAGCTGCTCGGGCTGCCGTACCGGATCATGGCGCTGTGCGCCGGCGACATCGGCTTCTCCGCCGCCAAGACCTACGATCTCGAGGTGTGGCTGCCGGGCCAGCAGAAGTATCGCGAGATTTCCTCGTGCAGCAACTTCGGGGACTTTCAGGCGCGCCGCATGCAGGCGCGCTGGCGCAACCCGGAGACCGGCAAACCCGAGTTGCTGCACACCCTCAATGGTTCCGGTCTGGCAGTCGGGCGCACGCTGGTGGCGATACTGGAGAATTATCAGGAACAGGACGGCAGCATCACGCTACCGGCGGTGTTGCGGCCTTATCTCGGTGACCGGGAGCGGATTCTGCCGGGCGGAATCTGATATCGGTCAAATCCGTGCCCCGCGGATCAGGATATTTTTAACATATTGTCCTAAAAACGGCTTTAGCCGTAGATGAACGCAGATTAACGCAAATGAATCATGCCGTTTATGCGCCGAGACTATTCACCCTTTTGGTGGGCTGGCGAATACGGGCAGCGCATTGAATATCCGCGTTTATCTGCGTTCATCTGCGGCTGACTGCTTTTTCCAGGAATATTTTCAAATCAGAGCCAACCGCCAGAGCCGGTGAGTGTTGGTTCAGGACATGATCGGGGATTCAGGGGTGCAATCGTGCGACCAGGGTCATATCTGGCTTCCGTCGGCGTTCTCGTGGCTTGTGGTTTAATGCCGCCAGGCTGGGCGGACGTTGTTCCGGACAAGATCGAAACTACCTACGCCGAACATACACGTGGCGTGGAACTGGCACGTGCCGGTTTGCATGAAGAAGGTCTGGCCGTGCTCCTGCCGCTGCTGCATCGTTTCCCCGACAATTACCCGCTACGGCGCGACGTCGTCCTCATCAGCGTCTGGCAAGGGGATTGCCCCGGCGCCCTGACGCGTTTCGAGCGGCTGCGCGATTATCCCGATCTTGAGCCGTATCTCGTGGTGGCGGTGACGGATTGCCTGTTGGCCGCCAACCGCCCGCGCGAAGCGCGCCGCCTGGCGCGCCGCGCGCACAAACGCGATCCCGATGATGAAAGCCTGCGCGACGCCTTCCTCAAGGCCGACCTCGTGCTGCGCGTGGATCAGAACCGCGACGAGGAGCGACCATCCGTAGAGGCTGCATTGCACAATGACACCTCCGATCAGGGACTGGCCGAATGGGTCGGTCGTGTAGAAGGCAGTGCGCGTATTGCCGATGCCACGCGCCTCTACGCCCGCTACCGCCTTACACGTTCGACCGAATCCCAATATCAAGACGGCGATCTCGATCGGGTGGGCGTGGGATTGCGTTACCGCTTTGACGAACAGTTTCTTATCGACCAGGAGTTCTCGGCAGATGTTTCCGAATCAGGCCAGGGCGGCTCCACCACCCGCGTCGTGTATGAACCACGCGATACCTGGCGCGTCACGGCGGCCTACGCCACGTTCGCCGAGGCCATTCCGCTGCGCGCCCGCGCGGCCGGCATCGACGCCCGCCAGTGGTCCGCCAATGCGGCCTACGAACGCCGTGACTACCGCTGGGAAGGGCTGGCCGGTATCGAGCACTTCGACTTCTCCGACACCAACCAGCGCACCGGTATATACGCCAGCGCCGGATACGCATATGAACTGCGCGCGCGCCGCGAGCAGCGCCTGTTTCTCGAATGGACCCAGTCGCGCAACAGCCTCGATGGCGCTGTGTATTTCAATCCGTCACACGACAACAGCCTGGGCCTCACGCAGCGCACCGACTTCGTGTACGACTCGCGCTACCGGCGGCACGTGGATCACCTGTGGCTGAGCGTCAACGCCTATAGCCAGGCGGGATTCGGAACGCACGGCCGCTGGGCACTGCGTTACGAGCAGGACTATGACTTTGACGAGGCCCGGGCGCTGGTGGCCGGCGCCGGTGTGGCGCGCAACGTGTACGACGGCAAATATGAAACCGAGTCGCGTTTCTATTTGTACTACCATCAGAGGTTTTGAAGATGCGCGCCTTCCTGCTGGTGATCGGGTGGTGTCTGCTGTTCAGCAAGGTGCTGGCAGCGGACGTGCCGGTGCTCGTGTACCACGATATCCGTGATGTCCCGGGCACGGATGAGTATGTCGTCTCCAGCCGGATGTTTCGTGAACAGATGGCATTTCTGCGGCAGCAGGGTTTTCAGCCGGTGAGCCTGCACGCATTTGCCGAGGCCGCGGCCGGCCGGGCTATGTTACCGGACAAGGCGATCGTACTCAGCTTCGATGACGGCCTCGCGAGTTTCCGGGAAATCGCCCTGCCAGTGCTGGTGCAGCACGGGTTTCCGGCGGTCTTGAGTGTGGTCACGGGCTGGCTGGATGGGCACCAGGTCCCGGCTGATTACCGCGGCCGACTGCTGACCTGGGAACAGCTGCGCGCCGTCAGCCGGTCGCCGTTCGTCGAGGTCCTGTCACACACCGACAACCTGCATCACGGCATCCCCGCCAATCCGCAGGGCAATCTGACACCGGCCGTGATTACACGTCGCTACGATGCCGCGAGCGGCCGGTATGAAACCGAGGCGGCGTTCCGTGACCGCATCCGTGCCGACCTGGCACGTTCGGTGGCGCGTCTGCGTGCCGAGCTGGGCCAGAGTCCGCCAGGCATTGCCTGGCCATATGGTTTCTACGACCAGGTTCTGGCAGAGGAAGCCACGGCGTTGGGGATGCGCTATCACATGACGTTGGCCGAGGAGCCGGCGCGCACCGGACAATTTCCACGGATCAATCGTGTGGTGCTGCGTGCGTCCAACACGATTGCGGCGTTCGAGGACACGTTGCGCTTCGAGCGCGCGCGCCGGCCGCTGCGTTTCGTCGAGCTTGAACTGGATGGCATGGCCAGCCGGTCTGCCGCCGAACAGGAGAAATGGCTGTCTGCGTTGCTGCCCCGGCTGCGGCTGCTGCGCGCCAATGCCGTGGTCGTCAATCCGTTCAGCGGCGACGGTCGGCACGCCTTCTTCCAGAACGACCGTATCCCGCTGCGCGCCGACCTCCTGCACCGGATATTGCATCAGATCCGCACGCGTGCCGGCGTCGATTATCTTCTGCTGCGGATCCCGGCCGTCCCCGGTGTCGCTCAGGCCGCCATCGAGCTTGCCCGCCGTCATCCTTATGATGCTGTCCTGCTCGCGGCTGGCCATAGCAACGCGGATGCCGCACTGCTGCGCAAGCTGTTTGACTATTATCGCCCGGGTGTCCGGTGCGGCGGCGAGCAGGGCGCGCCTTGGCCGGTGTGCCGGGATTTCGTGGCTGTATCGGTGGACCCGCGCCACGCGGCCGGCAACCCTGTCGCGAAACAGGAGGCATCGACGCCGGTGTATTTTTTCCTGCAGAACCGGCCGGACGATAGCGGTGGGCAAATTGCCAAGGTGCTGCATGGTCTGCGTTCCGGCGGCGCACGGCATTTCGGGCTGCGGGACGGCGCATTCCTGGAGAATCCAGTCAACTTGCGGCGCGTGGCCAGCGAGCTCGCCGGACACACCATGCATCGATCCAGGAACTGAGCATGCGGGCCATTTCCCTGTACGTGTTTTTCTATCCGCTGTTCATGGCGTTCTTCTGGATGATCGGTTCGCTGCTGTTCTTCTTCCGTCGGGAACGTCATCACAAGCAGCCGCCGACGCTCGCGGAGTACCCGTTCGTCTCGATTCTGGTGCCCTGTCACAACGAGGAGGAGAACATCCGCGCCACGATCGAGCAGCTGGCAGGCAATCGCTATCCTCACTTCGACATCATCGCCATCAACGATGGCAGCGACGATCGCACCGGCGCGATTCTCGGCCAGCTCGCGTCGCAACACACGCGCCTGCGTATTGTTACGCTCGAACGCAACTTCGGCAAGGCCATGGCGCTGCGTGCCGGCGCGCTGGCGAGCCGCGCCGAGTTCCTGATGTGCGTGGATGCCGACGCACTGCTGGCCGAGGACGCACTGCTGTGGATGATCCCGCATTTCCTGCAGGGCGGGCGCGTGGCCGCGGTCACCGGCAATCCGCGGGTGCAGAACAAGCGCGGGCTGCTGGGGCGCATCCAGATCGGTGAATTCGCCTCGATTATCGGCATGGTCAAGCGCAGCCAGCGTGACATCGGCCGGATCTTTACGGTCTCCGGAGTGCACGTGTGTTTCCGCCGGCGTGCCTTGCACGACGCCGGCTACTGGTCACCGGAGACCGTGACTGAAGATATCGATATCAGCTGGCGCCTGCAGATGCACCACTGGGACATCCGCTTCGAGCCGCGCGCCCTGACCTGGATCGTGGTGCCGGAGACCCTGCGTGGACTCTGGCACCAGCGCCTGCGCTGGGCACGCGGTGGCATCGAAGCAGCGCTCAAGTATGGACTGTCTCTTGACCGCTGGGCGAAGCGGCGTATGTGGCCGGTTTTCGTCGAGTACATCCTGGGCGCGATCTGGTGTTACGCCTGGCTGCTCACGGTGATTTTCTTCCTGGGCACGTGGTTACTGCCGGAACTTTGGCCGCCGGCGCTTGCCGTCCCGACCCTGTTGCCGAGGTGGTCGGGCGTGGTGCTGGCCATGACCTGCCTGCTGCAGTTCGCTGTCGGCCTGTACCTCGACAGCCATTACGAGCGGGGCATTTTCCGCAACCTGTACTGGGCGATCTGGTATCCGATGGTGTACTGGACCCTGTCCAGCATCACGACGGTGATCGCCATCCCGCAGGTATTGCTGCGGCACGGCCGGCAGCGGCACGCCCGCTGGCGGAGCCCGGAGCGGGGTACGCCATGACCCGTCACCAGCCGCCAGCCCAATCCGGCATGCAGCGTGCCGCCGAGTTCACGATTACCACGCTGTTCTGGCTGGCATGGCTGTATCTCATTATGCCGCTGGTGAGCCTGTTGCTGTGGATCGCGGGGATCCAGCTGTTCATGGAAGAGATGATCGTGCGTGGCGGCTACCAGGCCCTGATCGGGGAATTGGTCCACTACGGCATCGTCATCTTCGCGATGCTCACTGTGACGCTGATCTGGGTGTATTGGAACCTGCGCCGCTACGGTGAACATGAGAAGCGCACAATGCAGCCTGCGCCGGTGAGCCTTGAGGAGATCGCGGCCACCTCCGGATTAACACCGGACGTCATCCGCGGCATCAGGAACAGGCGGCGAATGCGGATCACGTTTGATGACAATGACCATCCGCTGATCCGGACAGATGGCAAATCCTGAAAAAGAAAAGGCCCCATCCGGGGCCTTTTCGGTTTGTCTGACGGTCAACAATCAATCGTCGCCACCGAATACGCCGAGCAGGTGCAGCAGGCTCGTGAACAGATTGTAGATTGAAACATACAGGGTAATGGTGGCCAGAATGTAATTGCTTTCACCGCCGTGCACCAGCGCGCTGGTCTGGTACAGAATCAGCCCGCACATGAGGAACATGAACATGGTCGAGACGGCGAGCGCCAGCCCCGGCATGGCGAAAAAGAGGTTTGCGACGGCGGCCAGAAATGCGATCAGGATGCCGGCCATCAGGAAGCCACCCATGTAGCTGAAATCCTTGCGCGTGGTCAGTGCGTAGACCGACAGGCCGATGAAAATCACGCCCGTGCCGCCCAGTGCGTAAGCCACTAGTTGCGCCCCGTTGGCGTAGTGGCCGATGTAGGCATTCAGCAGGGGACCAAGGGTGTAGCCCATGAACCCGGTCAGCGCGAAAACCGACAGCAGTCCCCAGGCGCTATTCCGCAGCACATGCGTGACGAATAACAATCCGAAGTAACCGCCCAGCACCAGCCAGACGTTCAGCATCGGGGCATTCGTGGCCATGGCCACGCCGGCGGTCAGCGCGCTGAACAGCAGGGTGAGCGAGAGCAGGATGTAGGTATTGCGGATGACGCTGTTGGTCGCCAGCGTCGACTCGAGCCGTCTGGTCAGTACCTGGGGGTTCTCGGACATGATGGGGAACGCTCCTCGTTAGCAGATGTGGAAACTGGCAGTACTCTACTCAAGACCACTGCCAGGCGCAACGGTTCAACTGGTCTGTCCGGAGTGCCTCAGGTATCCTTACAGGCTATCGGAGAGGTGGCCGAGCGGTTTAAGGCGGCGGTCTTGAAAACCGCAGATCCGCAAGGATCCGGGGGTTCGAATCCCTCCCTCTCCGCCATTCTGACGCCCCGCGCAATGGATTTTTCCGTCGCCCGTTTAAATAGAATATTGTCCAAGTAAACTACATAAGATATTGTATTATAATGAGTATATTAACTTTACACCGATGAAATTTCTCCCTGTTTTTTTGGATGTTCACAACCAGCCGTGTCTCGTGGTTGGCGGCGGCGACGTGGCGGCGCGCAAAGTCGAGCTGCTGCTCAGGGCCCAGGCAAGCGTGACGGTGGTGGCGCCTGAATTGTGTGCCGCGCTCACTGTATTAAAAAACGCCGGCAAACTCGTACATCATGCCGCAATATTCCGTGACGAGCTTGTGGGCGGCCAACGTGTCGTGATTGCAGCGACCGACGATGCCGCGGTGAATCGTGCCGTGGCGGAAACGGCGCAACGCCGGAACATACCGGTGAACGTGGTGGATAAACCGGAGCTGTGCACGTTCATCATGCCGGCGATCATTGATCGTTCGCCGGTGATCGTGGCGGTATCGAGTGGTGGGGCATCACCGGTGCTGGCGCGGTTGCTGCGAGCGCGGCTGGAGTCACTCGTCCCGGCCTCATACGGGCGGCTCGCCACGCTGGTCAGTTCGTTCCGGGACAAGGTCAAGGCACGTTTCGCCCCCGGTGCGGATCGGCGCGTGTTCTGGGAGCGTGTGTTGCAGGGCTCCGTGGCCGAGTTGGTATACGCTGGACGCGACGCTGAAGCGCGTGCGGCGCTCGAAAAGCAACTCGCCAGTACGCAGAGTGGTATCGCGCAGGGCGAAGTGTATCTGGTCGGCGCCGGGCCGGGAGACCCGGACCTGCTCACGTTCCGTGCCTTGCGCCTGATGCAGCAGGCCGACGTGGTGGTGTACGACCGGCTGGTGTCGAAACAGGTGCTGGAGCTGGTACGACGCGATGCCGAGAAGCTCTATGCCGGCAAGGAGCGCGATAACCACGCGATTCCACAGGAAGACATCAATCAGCTGCTGGTGCGATTGGCGAAGGAGGGCAAGCGCGTGTTGCGCCTGAAAGGTGGCGATCCATTCATCTTCGGGCGTGGTGGCGAAGAGATCGAAACGCTGGCCGCCGAGGGTATTCCGTTCCAGGTGGTGCCGGGCATAACCGCGGCTTCCGGCTGTGCATCGTATTCCGGAATCCCGCTCACCCATCGCGATTACTCGCAGGCGGTGGTGTTCGTCACCGGTCACCTGCAGGACGGCACGGTGAATCTGAACTGGAAGGCGCTTGCCCAGCCGAATCAGACCGTGGTGTTCTACATGGGCCTGCATGGCGTGCCGTCCATTTGCGCGGGTCTTACGGGCCACGGCATGCCGCCGACGACGCCTGTGGCGCTGATCCAGCAGGGCACGACACCGAATCAGCGCGTGTATATAACGACCCTTGAAGAACTTCCGGAGCTGGTACAGAGGGAGAAAATCAGGCCACCCACGCTCATTATTGTCGGTGAAGTGGTGCAGTTGCACAAAACGCTCAGCTGGTTCCAGCCATCTCCGATTGCACCGGAGTGAGTCAACCGCCGGCTTTCTTCCTGCCCAGGCCGTGTTCCACGGCCAGTACCGCGGCCTCGACGCGCGAACGCAAGCCGAGTTTACGCAGGATGGATTTCACATGCAGTTTGACGGTGCCGTCGGTGATATCGAGCGCACGGCCGATTGCCTTGTTGCTTTCACCCTCGGCCACATGCCGCAGAATCTCCAGCTCGCGCGGCGTGAGATCGGCAAGCAGGCCCGCGGAACTGGTCCTGGTGGCGTTACGGCCGCTCTGCCCCTGCACGAGCCGTGTGAGTGAACCGATCAACTCCTTGGCGACGACATTCTTGCCCTGGAGAGCATCCTGCAGCGCCGGCACCAGGTCCTCCGGGTCCATGTCCTTGAGCAGGTAACCCTGCGCACCGTTGCGCAACGCCGCCTGCAGATCCTGCTCCTCGCGACTCATCGTCAGCATCAGGATGGGCGCCTTGACGCCTGCGGCGCGCAGTTGCTTGAGGGTTTCTGTGCCGCTCATTTCCGGCATTTTCATGTCCAGCAGCACGATGTCCGGCTTGAGCGCCTGTGCCTGGGCTATGCCCTCGACCCCGCTGCTGACCGAAGCTGCGATTTCCACGCCACGGCTCTGGAGCAGTTGTTCCAGTCCCTTGCGCACCAGGGTGTGGTCGTCGATCAGGAGTACGCGCATTTACTGCCTCCGGGCATCATGCGGCAGGGCGGTAGGCGATGCTGAGAACATCAGGCTTACGCGCGTACCTTCACCTGTTTCACTCTCGATCTGCAGTGTGCCGGCGAGCCGGTCGGCGCGTTCACGCATGATGGCAATACCGACGTGTTCGCCGCGTACCGTCGAGGAGACCGGCGCCATGCCGAGGCCGTCATCTTCAATCAGCAGATGGTAGGCTCCGCCGCCCTCGTTGCGCAGCATGATGCGCGCGGTGTGGGCATCGCTGTGCTTGCGCACGTTGGCGAGTGCTTCCTGGATAATGCGGAACACCTGGATCTCCTTCGCCGGGGACAGGATAACCTCGCCACAATCATTCTGGAAGTAGGTCGCGATCCCGGTCTCCTCTTGGAAGCGCATGACCATTTCCTCGATGGCCGGAACCAGTCCGCGCTCGTCCATGCGTGAACGGAAGTTGGCGAGCAATTCGCGCAAGCTGGTGTGAGCCTCCTCGAGAGCGGTGTGCAGGCGCCGGACTTCGTGCTGGGCGTTGTAGACGTCTTTCCGGTAAAGCATCTCACCGAGCAGCTTTACGTGCAAACGCATGCTGACCAGGGACTGCGCCAACGAATCATGCAGTTCGTTGCCGATCGTGTTGCGTTCCTCGATGATGGCAAGGCGCCGGGTGTCGTCATCGAGGCGCGCCTTTTCAACGGCCATGCCGAGATGCCGGCCGATACTGGTCAGCAGGTCGCTCAGGTCGTCGCCGAAGTCTGAAACCGGTTTATCCAGCACCAGGTTATATACGCCAAGCGTTTTGTCGTGATACTGGATTGGCACGGCCACGAGTTCATGGAAATCATTTTTCAGCAGTGGCATGCCCAGGATCGATGCACACGCCGTAGCCCCTTTCTGGATACGCACCGGGCCGCCTGTGGCAGCCTGTCCGCACAGGCACTGGTTCAGTGGCATGAGTTTCTCGCGCTCGATGATTTCCTGATCGAGGCCACGGCTGGCTACGAGGCGTAACTGACCGTTCTCGGTAACGAGTCGCACCATTGCGGCGCGCGCGTCAAACAGTTGCACAAAGGTATCGAGAAAGTTTTCAAGCGTCTCCTCGAGCGTGCGTGATTTACTCAGGCTTGAGGCGACATCGTAGAGAATCTCCAGCGAACGGGTCTTGCGCGCCAGATGCCGGGTATCACGCCGGACACGTGCCGCCATTTCGAGATTGAGCGAACGCAGCTCGTCGCCCAGATCGTTCAGGTCATGGGCAAGCTGCGCAAAACTGCCTTGTATGTCTTCCGGAATGCGTGTCGTGTAACGGCCGCTGTGTACGCGCGCAGCCCATTTGCGCAATTGCGAGATCGGTTTGAGCAGGTAGGCGCGCAGGCGCAGCAGCAGCGTGACCAACGCCACAATGCCGAACCCGGCAAAAATGAAAGGCAGCAGGGCATAGACTGCCCGATGGTTTGGGACAGCCAGTGCCATCGATATGCTTGTCGCCGTCAGCACCAGCATCGCCAGAATGGCTACAGACGGCCACAGGAAAAGTTTCCTGAACGTGGGTGTCTCGCCGGCGGCCATGTCCGGCACGTGGCCCATTTTTCCCTTTAGCTGTCGCCAGAAGGATGGCTGGATCGTCGGACGGTTACGCGAGAACAACATGATTCATAGTCCTGCCACGGGAAGACGTGCGTATAAGGAGCCTGATCAAGCCATCATAGCAAATATCGTGTTGCATGCCGTCATCGAGCGCGGCACGAGAATCCGCATGTCCGCGCACAGTGGGGTGATTGGGCAGGGCGGGACGGGAATCGACCGTTAGGAACCTTGCGGTTTTGCGGGCAGGTGACGTGGGTCATTCGGGTTTACAAAGATGAACTCGTGCTGCCCGGCGCTGATTTCAACATAATCGACGGTTGCGCCGCGCAGCAAATCCTTGCAGGACTCGGAGATCAGCACATCGATACCTTCCGAGGTGTAGATTTGATCCTGACCACCCATGTCGTCAAAACCCATGGCATACTCGATATTACCGTCATCTTCGCGCTTGGCGGCGAGACGAAGGTACATGTCTTCCGCGTCGGCCAGTTCAGATGCCTTGCGAATCTGCGTCGCGGCCTGGGGAGTAATGGTAATCATGTTCGTGGTTCCTTGTTGGAAGGGAAGGTCATGAATCCGCTGTCATCCGGCCGGCGTTCTGCGCGGCCCGGTGACGCCGGACGAACTCGACAAATCGGGCAGTCCAGTGGTTGTTGTCGACGTCGCGCATGTGCGTGTAGCTGGCCAGTACGTTGCGGTACACGATGCCATCGTGCCGGCCATCGATGCCGGTGCCGCGGGTCACGTCGTAGGCGTATACAAGATCACCGGCCACGTTCTCAAGTGTCGAATAATGGAATTCATGGGCGCGAATATCAATCGCGGAGTCCGTGGCGCGAGGCCAGGGCGACTTGCCGGTTTCGCGCAGTTTCACGTAGCCGCGTCCCTGCGGACGCTCGTGCATCACGGTGTCACCCGGTATGGCGCCGACCATTTCACATTGCGAGCCTCGCCAGCGGAGACTGCGGCTGAGATACATGAGCCCGCCGCATTCCGCATAGACCGGCAGACCTGAATCGATCGCCTGTCGAATTTGCTTCCGCAGACTGCGGTTGGCCTCCAGCGACTGCATATGCACCTCGGGGAAACCACCGCCGATGAACAGTGCATCCACCTCTGGGAGATGCGGATCCTTGAGCGTATCGAAGAATACCAGTTCTGCGCCATGCCGGCGCAGGGCGTCGAGATCGTCCGGATAGTAGAAGGCAAACGCCGCATCGCGCGCAATGCCAAGTCTTACTGGAGCCGCGCGCAGCGCGTTCGGCTCGCCTCCCGCTCCCGCTTGCGGGAGAGGGAATGAGGGTGAGGGCTCCCTTTCGGTAATGCCTGAATCCACTTTTCCGTTTTCCGGAGCGGCCGGGGAGACGACTGCATGGATGTGCGTGGCAGAACCGTCCCAGGAGCGACTGTCGGGGGCTGTATCCTGAACACGCGAAACAGGCAGCTTCGGAGCAGATGCGGCGATTGCCAGCAATCGGTCGAGGTCCACCTGTGCTGCAATCGATTTCGCAATGACATCGATTTTGGTTCGCGCCTCGCTGGCTTCATTGCTGGGTATCAACCCAAGATGGCGCTCGATGATGGCGAGATTGTTATCATGATGAACCGCGCCGATCACCGGCACATCGGTGTAATGTTCAATCACGGCGCGCAGTTTGCGCTCATGGCGCGCGCCGCCCAGCTGATTCAATATTACACCGGCAATCTGGATGTCACGGTCGAAGGCCTGGTAACCGAGGATCAATGGCGCCACCCCGCGCGTCATGCCGCGCGCATCGATGACCAGGATCACGGGCGCAGCGAGCAGTTTGGCGAGCGCGGCATTGCTGTTGCTGCCATCCAGATCGAGCCCGTCGTACAGGCCCTTGTTGCCTTCGATGACAGCGATGTCGGTGAAGCGGGAATACTCAGCGAAGTTCGAGAGAATCTCCTCGTTCTGCATGAGGAAGAAATCGAGATTGTGGCACGGTCGCCCGCTGGCGAGACTAAGCCACATCGGATCGATGTAATCCGGGCCCTTTTTGAATGGCTGAACCTTCAGACGGCGTTGTACGAGCGCGGCGCACAGTCCGATGGACAGGGTGGTTTTTCCGGAGGATTTGTGGGCAGCAGAGATGAGGAGGCGGTTCATACTTTATCCGAAAACGGATTTAGCCGCAGATGAACGCAGATGAATCATGCTGTTGATGCACCGAGGCCATTCACCCTTTTGGCGGACTGGCGAATACAGGCAACGCAATGAATATCCGCGTTTATCTGCGGCTGACTGCTTTTTCCAGGTTTATAAATATGAACTTCCGCCGCAGAGACGCAAAGAACACGAAAGATGACGGACTTTAGAAAACCGATGTTTTGCCCGGTTTTCTCTGCGTTCTTTGTGCCGTGCATGGATGCACCAATGTCGCGAAGTGCATGGATGCGCGAGAGCGACCGTCTCTGCGGCAGATGCTTTTAACCAGGCTTGTGATGCGGATCGACGTCCGCGTCCGCCAGGCTCTGTGGCAGAAACGGCAGCACCTTGACGGCAAACGCGGTCATGCCGAGCGCCAGGCCAATCCCGCCGATGCCAAGCAGTATTTCCGGCAGGCTGGGCGTGTACTGCGCCACCACGCCATCGTAGAAGCTGCTGCCGATGATTTCCTTGTCCGGAAACAGTGGCATGGGGAACGCCTGCCCGCCGACAATGGTGACATACATCTGCGCCAACCCGCCGACGATCACCAGGATCGCGGCGAGCGCAATCATGGCGCGCGAGCGGCCGAGTTTCGAGTACAGCAGCACCAGCGGGATCACCCCGCCAATCAGGATCTGTCCGATCCAGAACAGGCGCGTGTAGACGCCGCCATCGAGCAGAATAAAACGCTCCACGTCGTGCTTGCCAGTCATGTACAGATTGGTGAGGTGATATGCCACCACGAAGTACAGGACACTCGCCACGAACACACCGAGCAGGTTCTTGAGACGCGCCACCATCACATCGCCGAGCGGCCGGCCGGTCCAGCGCGTTGCGGCAAACAGTACGAGGATGAAGATCGCCAGCCCATAGGCGAACGACATGATGATGAACATCGGCGCGTACAAGGCGCTGTCATAAGCCTCGCGCGCGACCAGGAAACCGAAAATCGAGCCGGTACCGGTGGTCAGGGTCAGGCGCCACAGGAATGCCGCCATGCCGGCGGGTTTCGTGTAGTCATTGAAGCGCCGCTCGAACATCATCCACAGATAGACGGCGACGATGGCCATGAAACCGATGTACAGAATGATGTTCCAGGCAAAAATCGACTTGAAGTTGTAATAGGACATGGCCACGATCAGCCGCTCCGGCCGGCCGAGATCGAGCACCAGTACGGCGAGGCCGCCCGCCAGCAGCGTGATGGCGAGCAGGCCGGACAGGCGCGCGAGCGGTTTGTACAAGTGGCGTCCGAACACCGATGCGATCGAGGCGACGTTGAGGGCGCCCGACGCGGCGACAATCAGGAACACCGCGAACACATGCGGTGTGCCCCAGATCACCTGGTTGCTCATGCCCGTGACCCAGTGACCGTTGTGCTCCATGTACCAGGCCGCGCCCAGGCCGGCGGCAATCAACGCGCCCAACAGGGCGAGCAGGGCAAGGAACCCGATGCTGCGGCCTTCGATCTTGAGGTAGTGAACGTATGCCATAGCGGTTCAGTAGTTCTCAGATGCCCTGATAACGGACACCGGTGTTGAGTTTGAGGTCGGCGCGCAGTTGCGTGGACGGCTGGCTGCCGAGACGCTTGCTGATCTCGCTGCCGGGGTCCTTGAGGTCGCCGAACAGAATGGCCTGATGGCCTTCCTTCTTGCAGGCGTCGGCACAGGCAGTGCTGCCATCGCCGCGGTCCACCTTGTGCACGCACAGCGTGCAGGATTCGACCGTGCCCTTGCCGCGCGGCGCATGCGCCTTCTGACCGGTAGTGACCTCGTGAATGAACGAGCGCGCCTTGTACGGACAGGCCATCATGCAATAACGGCAGCCGATGCAGATATGCTTGTCGACCAGCACGATGCCATCGGCGCGCTTGAACGAGGCGCCAGTCGGACAGACATCCACGCACGGCGGGTGCTCGCAGTGCTGGCACATGAGCGGCAGGGACTGGACGTGCCCGGTCTGTTTGTCCTTGAGGGTAACCTTGCGGATCCACTGCGCGTCGGTGGCCGGACGGTTGTGGCCGGTGACGCCGTTCTCATCGTGGCAGGCGTCCACGCAGGACGTGCAGCCGTCCGCGCACTTGCTGGCATCGATGAGCAGGCCCCAGCGGTGCAGGGAGGTCACCGCTTCCTCCGGTGAACGTGCCTGCGCGAGTTCAATCAATCGCAGGCCTGGCGCCAGCGCCGTCGCCGCGACGGCCGCACCGCCCAGACCCAGAAACTGCCGGCGGTTGATACTCATGGTTTCTTGCCTTTGGCCTGTCGTGAGCCTGTCGCGCCGGCCGATTCGCCAGCCTTCTGTTGCGAGACATTCAGGGCACGCACCGTCGAGGACGAGGGCGCCGTAACGCTGCCTGCTTCACGCAGTGCGGAATGGCACTCGAAGCAATCGAGTTTCACCGCCGCGTAGGCATGACAGCTCTCGCAAAAGCCGTCCTTGCCGAGCACGCTCTCGGTCTTGGCATCGGCGTGGCAGTCGACACAATTCCTGAGGCTGTGCTTCGTCGTGCGAATGCCCTGGTGCATCGTCTGGTCACGCTGATGCAGGATGTACTTCATGTGATCGCGGCGCATCACCTTGGTCGGTTCAACGCACTGTTCGGCCTTGCCGGTGTTAGCCTTGAATGCCGGCAGCGGCACGCGTGCGGACTTCCTGTCGTCAGCGGCGTATACCGCCGACGACAGCATGGCCAGCACGGTGCACAGCACAAGGAACAGTCGCTTCATTTCACTTTTCCTATTGCACTTTTCACTGCCGTTAGTTAATGGTCGCCCATGCCCATCTTGATGTAGCCGGTCGGGCAGACATCCGCACAGATGTGGCAGCCGATACACAGATCGTAGTCGGTGTACACGTAACGTCCCATGGTGGCCTCGGCCTTGGGTGTGCGCTTGACCGCGGTCTGCGGGCAATAGATGACGCAGTTGTCGCATTCAAAGCACATGCCGCAGCTCATGCAGCGCTTGGCTTCAGCCACGGTCTGCGCTTCATCGAGACCGACCATGCGCTCCTCGAAATGGCCCAGCACTTCCTCGGCGCTGGGCACCTTCTCGGTGCGCTTGATGCGTTCCACGAACGGGAAGTGACCGAGGAACAACTCGTCGGCGTGACACACCTCGGCATCGCCGCGATCCTCGTAGTTGTGTACGGCGAATCCGCCAACCGCCTTGCCAGCGAGCGATGTGCCGCGCAGGCCCTGGTCGATCGGGCGCGGGCCTTCGGCCTCGGACGGCTTGAATGGCTTCGGCGACAGACCGGTTTCCTGCAATTTGGCCAATAGGCTGAAGTGATGCACGTCCACCTTCGGACGCTTGGCCATGTCTTTCTTATTGAGGTACAGGTCAATACTGTCCGCGGCGATTGAGCCCTGGCCGATGACGGTGGTGAGCAGGTGCGGGCGGATAATGTCGCCGCACACGAAGAAGCCCTGCTTGCCCGGCACCTGGTAGAACTTGTCGGCGTTGATCAGGCCCTTGCCGTTGTCGAAGCCATCCAGGCCCTCGAAGTTTCCGGCCTGGCCGATGGCGGAGACGATCAGATCGGCCTCCAGGTCCATCTCGCTGCCCGGTATCTCAACCGCCTTGCCACTCGTGTAGTCGAGCTTCACGACGCGCAACGCCTTGGCGCGGCCCTGGTCGTCGAGAATCACCTTGACCGGCGAGAGCGCGCCCTGAATGGCAATGCCTTCGCGCTGCGCATCGTCAATCTCGTGCTTGGCGGCGTTCATCTTGTCCACCGGCTGGCGCGAGATCAGCAGAACCTCGGCACCGTCCTTCTTGGCGGTCACGGCCACGTCGTGCGCGGTCTGGCCGAGCACCACGTACTCGGGACGTTCCGTTTCCTTCATGTCCCTGATGTAACCGAGGCGGCGCGCGACCGACGCGACGTCGATCGAGGTGTCGCCGCCGCCGATCACTACCACGCGGCCGGACACCGCCTTGAGGCGGCCCTGGTTGAAGGCCTCGAGGAACGCCACGCCGCTGATGCAGTTGGCGGCGTTGCCGCCTTCGACCGGCAACATGCGACCGGCCTTGCAGCCGATGGCGAGCAGCACGGCGTCGTACGTGGATTCGATGTCCTTCAAAGGAACATCCTTGCCGACGCGCGTCTTGAGCTTCACCTCGACACCCATGTTGACGATGCGGTCCATCTCGCCGTTCAGCGATTCGCGCGGCAGACGGTAGCCCGGCACGCCGTACTTGGCCATGCCGCCGAGCTCGTCGTGATCGTCGAATACGGTGACGCCGTGACCCTTGCGGCGCAGCTGGTAGGCAGCCGCGAGACCGGCCGGGCCGCCGCCGATGATGGCGACCTTCTTGCCGGTATCCGGACCGGCCGTGAAGGCGAACTTGTTCTTGAGTGCATAGTCGCCGATGAACTGCTCCACCGCATTGATGCCGACATAGTCCTCGACGGAATTGCGGTTGCAGCCGGTCTGGCAGGGCGCCGGGCACACGCGGCCCATCATGGATGGGAACGGATTGGCGTCGGTGAGGCGGCGGAAGGAGTACTCCTGCCACTTCACGTCTTTCGGCGGCTTTTCGATGCCGCGCACGATATTCAGCCAGCCGCGAATGTCTTCGCCCGATGGGCAGCTCGCCTGGCAGGGCGGTGTCTTGTGCACGTAGGTCGGACACTTGTCGGTTGCGTCGGCTTTGAAAATGACGTCATTCATCCGGCGCCAGGTGTGGTCGCCGTCTTTATAACGACGCCAGGTGTGGCCCTGGGTTGCGTCTTTGGTCTTGTCAGCGGGAGTTGCCATCGTACGGATCTCCTGATTGTCGCGTTAAGCTGTAATTTAAGAAATAGATCGGTTATTTGTCGGCAGGCGTGAGCCGGATCGCATTGCTGACCAGTCCGTGCACGCTCTGGATCATGCCCATCTCGAATTTGTAGTAGGGCAGTACCTTGGTGAATTGCGCCTTGCAGATGGCACAGATCGCCGCCATGTGGGTTACGCCATTTTCTTTGACCACCTGGTTCAGTGCCTGCATGCGCGGCATCGCGCCTTTGACGCGCAACTCCAGGAGGTCGTCGGTGAGCAGGCCGCCGCCGCCGCCGCAGCAGAAGGTGGCTTCCTGGGTCGTCTCGGGAGACATGTCCACGAAGTTGTTGACCACCGCCTTGATGACTTCGCGCGGAATGACGAACTGGCCGCCCGGCATGTCGCCCATGCGCGAGGCGCGCGCGACGTTGCACGAGTCGTGAAAGGTGACCACCTTGTCGTCATTCGCTGATTTATCGAAAGTCAGCGCGCCTTTCTGGATCAGGTCGTAGGTAAACTCGCAGATGTGCTGCGGGATCGGATAGCGCGGATCAAGGAAGTCGAACGGCCCGATCAGCGTGTTCCAGAAACTGTAGGCCACGCGCCAGGCGTGGCCGCACTCACCGACCACAATGCGCTTCACACCCAGATCCATGGCGGCCTTGCGGATACGCATGGCCACCTTGTGCAGGTTGTCGTGCGAACCGATGAACATCGAAAAGTTTGCGGCTTCCGAGGCGTACGACGACAGCGTCCAGCTGACGCCGGCGGCATGAAACACCTTGGCGTAACCAATCAGGCCGTCGATATGCGGCTCAGCGAAGAAGTCGGCCGATGGGGTGATCAGCAGAATATCGGCGCCTTTCACGTCGAGCGGGAACTTCACGTCCACGCCGGTTTCATCCTTGACGTCTTCCTCAAGGCCTTCGAGCGTATTGCGCAGGGCCGGTTCCGGCAGCCCGAGGTTATTGCCGATCTTGTGCAGCTTGCCGATGATTTCGTTCGAGTAGCGCTGGCCCACGCCGACCGAGTCCATGATGTCGCGCGCGGCCATGGAAATTTCGGCGGTGTCGATGCCGTACGGGCAGTATACCGAGCAGCGCCGGCACTGCGAGCACTGATGGAAGTAGTTATACCACTCGTCGAGCACATCCTTGGTCATGTCGCGCGCGCCCACCAGCCACGGGACAACCTTGCCGGCGAAGGTGTAGTAGCGGCGATAGACGCTGCGCAGCAGATCCTGGCGTGCCACCGGCATGTTCTTCGGATCTTCGGTGCCGAGGAAGTAGTGGCACTTGTCGGTGCAGGCACCGCACTTCACGCACGAGTCGAGGAACACCTGCAGCGCGCGCGATTTGGAAACCAGCTCGCCGAGCTTGTCGACCGCTTTCTGCTCCCAGTTCTCCACCAGTTCGCCCGGAAAACCAATCGCGGTCTGATACTCGGCCTTGGCGACGAACGTCCGGCTGTGCGCCATGCTGTCGGCGCGCAGCAGCGGAATGACCGGGTACTCGCGCAGTGCAGGGGTCTCGAAATTGGCCATGACTCAGGCGTCCGACTTGCTGTTGTCGTATTGCGCGGACCAGCCGGCGACGTGGCGCTTTTCGCGCGGGTTGTCCACCTGGTTGCGGGTCGGGCTGAAGAACACGCCGGGGGCGTGCAGCAGTTTCGACACCGGAAATACGATCATGAGCAGGGCAACCAGCGCGAGGTGCACCAGCAATGCCGGATCGTTCGGCAGCGGCTGCCAGCTGAAGCGCATCAGGCCGAGGAAGAATGCCTTGAGTGCGACGATATCGGTGTGCGCCAGATAGCGCATGGCGATGCCGCTGCCGCCAATCGCGACCAGCAGGGCGAGCATCAGGTGATCCGACGGGCCGCTGATGTAGCGCACCCGGTCCACCAGGACGCGCCGTGACCACAGGCCCAGCAGGCCAGCGACCATGCCAAAGCCGGTGAAGGTCGTGAACCAGTGCAGCAGCGGCACGAAGAACCAGACCGGTTCGGTGAAATAACGCAGGTGCCAGAGCAGTTCCACGAACAGGCACAGGTGGAACACCCAGCCGAACAGCCAGGTCCACTTGCTGGATTTGAACAGACTCTCGAACACCGTAACTTCGCGCACCATGCGCATCGCCACGCCCAGGCGCGTGGTGGGAGCAGGGGTGGTCGGGATCTTGAGCGGCTGCGGCGTGCGCGCATAGATGGCAATCTTACGCAGCACGCCAATGACGAGAATTGCCGTCGCGGCGTAGAACAACAGCGCGTAAAGAACGGTCACGGCCGACATCGCAATCCCCGAGTGTGATCGATGTTAAGCAGGCACGCGGGGCATGTGCGCGCCCCGCGCGTTGCAGCGGTTATTACTTCAGACGCAGCCAGTCGGCTTCGGCAGACCGGCGTATTTGCACGCCTGCTTGGCCGGGCCGTACGGGAACAGCTCGTACAGGTACTTGCTGGTGCCCTTGTCGGCGCCGAGCTTCTTGCCGATCGCCTTGGTCA
>DATEYP010000257.1:0-3466 GCA_035256085.1 Acidiferrobacterales bacterium | reverse complement strand
CGATTGCCGGTATAGATGGCAATGACAACCTGCGAGACCAGTCCGTAGTGCACCGCGCCGGAGTCGATGAGGCCGCGCAGTTCGGTGGCGGCGGCATTCACCGGCAGCTGATGCTGCCCGATGCGCTTCGCCAGCTGCTCGATGAGTTCGCGGAAGGTCATGCGGATTTCTGCACGGCGTGGATCATCGCCTGCGCGGCGTTCGAGAGAGTGCGCGCGGCGTGGGTGACAATGCCGAGGCTGCGTTCGAGTTTCATTTTTCTAATCTGGACCACGCTCAGCGATTCGTCAATCATGGTGCGCGGCAGTGCGCTCCAGCCGAGGCCGATGGCGGCCAGCATTTTGAGCACTTCCAGATAATTCGTCGCCATGCCCACAGTAATCCTGTCGCGCCACGGGCCGAGCGCCTTCAGGATGATCTCGCGCGTGTAGGTCCCGGGGCCGGGCAGGATCGCCGGATATTCGAGCAACACCTTGGGTGAGACGGGTGTCGCCCCGGCGAGCGGGTGCGTGCGGCTCACCACGATATCGAGCGGGTCGTCCCAGATCTTCGTGGCTTGCAACGGCGCTTCTACCACCGGCGGGAGCGTGACAATGGCGAGTTCTATCTCGCCCTGGGCCACCGCGCGGCAGGCCTTTTCCGAATCCATGAAGCGCAGATCGAGGCGTACGCCCGGGTAGCTCTCGTGGAAGTGCTTGAGCGGCCCAGGGAGCCGGTGCAGTCCGATGTGGTGGCTGGTGGCGAGCGAGAGTTCGCCGGAGATGGCGCCGGCGAGGTTGGCGATGGAGCGTTTCACGTCATCGAGCTCGCGCAGGATCGCGCGTGAGCGGTTGAGCAGCGCCTGGCCGGCGGGGGTAAGCTGAACGGTGCGGCCGATGCGGTCGAACAGGCGCGTACCGAGGCTCGCTTCAAGCGCGGCGATGCGTTTGCTGATGGCCGGCTGGGTCAGAAAAATGCGCTCGGCGGCGCGTGAAAACGAGCCGGTTTCGGCCACGGCGAGGAAGGCCTGGAGGGCGGCTATGTCCATAACAATATGGAATCCATTGCATGCAAAAGATGAATTTGTGTTATTTATAAACCTTGCCTAGGATTTACGCAATTCCACAGGATTACCGAATCGCCATGGCCGGGAAAACGCTGTACGACAAACTCTGGGACGCGCATGTGGTGCGTGAGAACGAGGATGGCACCTGTCTCCTCTATATCGACCGTCATCTGGTGCACGAGGTCACGAGCCCGCAGGCCTTCGAGGGTCTGCGACTCGCCGGCCGCCAGCCGTGGCGGGTGGACGCAAATCTCGCCACCGCCGATCACAACGTGCCGACCACCAACCGGGCGCAGGGCATCGCCGATCCGGTGTCACGCCTGCAGGTCGAAACGCTCGACCGGAACTGCCAGGACTTCGGTATCACCGAGTTCCGCATGAACGACCCGCGCCAGGGCATCGTGCATGTCATTGGCCCGGAGCAGGGCGCGACGCTGCCGGGCATGACCGTGGTGTGCGGCGACTCGCACACCTCGACGCACGGCGCGTTCGGCGCGCTCGCCTTCGGCATCGGCACCTCCGAGGTGGAGCATGCCTTGGCAACGCAGTGTCTTATCGTCAAGAAGTCGAAGAACATGCGTGTGCGCGTGGAGGGTGATATTCCGCCGGGCATCACCGCCAAGGACATTGTGCTCGCGATTATTGGACGAATTGGTACGGCTGGGGGCAACGGCTCGGCTATCGAGTTCGCCGGCACGGCCATCGAGCAGCTGTCCGTGGAAGGCCGCATGACGGTGTGCAACATGGCCATCGAGGCCGGCGCACGTGCCGGCATGATTGCGGCCGATGACAAGACCATCGAGTATTTCCGCGGCCGTCCGTATGCGCCGAAGGGCGAGCTGTGGGACAAGGCGGTGCAGGCGTGGCGCGCGCTCAAGAGCGATACGGACGCGAAGTTCGACAAGAAAGTGGTGTTGAACGCGGCCGACATCAAACCGCAGGTCAGCTGGGGTACGTCCCCCGAGATGGTGGCGGCTATAGACGGCGTGGTGCCGGATCCCGACAAGGAAACGGACTCGGTCAAGCGCACGGGTTACCGGCAGGCACTTGCGTACATGGGGCTCAAGCCAGGTACGCCGATCTGTGACATTGCCCTCGACAAGGTGTTCATCGGCTCCTGTACCAACTCGCGCATCGAAGACCTGCGCGCGGCGGCGGTCGTGGCGAAAGGCAAGAAGGTGGCGAAGAATATCAAGCTCGCCATGGTCGTACCGGGCTCGGGCTTGGTGAAGACCCAGGCCGAGCAGGAAGGCCTGGACAAGATTTTCAAAGAGGCGGGTTTCGAATGGCGCGAACCCGGATGCTCCATGTGTCTTGCCATGAACGCCGACCGGCTGGAGCCGGGCGAACGCTGCGCCTCGACCTCGAATCGCAACTTCGAGGGTCGCCAGGGCGCCGGCGGCCGCACCCATCTGGTGAGTCCGGCCATGGCCGCGGCGGCGGCGATCGCCGGGCATTTCGTCGATGTAAGAGAATTGAATTAATTTCGAACCGCCAAGGCGCCAAGGACGCCAAGTTTTTAATTCAAACGGGGTTTTCTTGGCGTCTTGGCGGTTCAAGGAATTTATATGAAGAAATTTGAGAAATTCACGGGTTTGGTGGCGCCGCTCGATCGCGCCAATGTCGATACCGACGCCATCATCCCCAAGCAGTACCTGAAATCCATCAAGCGCACTGGCTTCGGGCCGACGCTGTTTGACGACTGGCGCTATCTCGATCCGGGCGAGCCGGGCATGGATCACAGCCAGCGCCGCATCAATCCGGAGTTCGTGCTCAACCAGGCGCGCTACCATGGTGCGCAGATTCTGCTGGCACGCGACAACTTCGGCTGCGGCTCGTCGCGCGAGCACGCGCCGTGGGCGCTACTCGGCTACGGCTTCCGCGCCGTCATCTCGACCTCGTTTGCCGATATCTTTCGCAACAACGCGCTTAAGAACGGCCTGCTGCCGATCGCCGTCGACAAGGCGACCCACGCCGAACTGGGTGACCTGCTCGTCGAAGCGCCGGATGCAAAACTGGCTATCGATCTGGCCGCACAGACGCTGACGCTGCCCAATGGCCGCGCCGTGTCGTTTCCAATCGATGACTTCTCGAAGACCTGTCTGCTCAACGGCATCGATGAGCTGGGCTATTTATTGGCTTTCGAAGACAAGATCGCGGAGTACGAGAGGAGGCAACTATCCTGAGCGGAGGGCGAAGTAAGCGGAGTCCGCAGTCACGGGATGCGATTCAGGGTTGCGGCGCTCCACTCAGGAGGCTTGAAGTAGAGTTCAAACGATAGTTCGGCCTGATTCCGACTCACGCACCCGCCACGACGAACCAAGCCAACGGCGCTTTCGCGTCGACGGTCCCCCTGCCCCGCAGCGCATCACCCTCGCGGCTCACCTCGACGAACCCTGGCACTGCGTCGATGCGACCGAG
>DATEYP010000256.1:0-4959 GCA_035256085.1 Acidiferrobacterales bacterium | reverse complement strand
TTCGACAAGGCCGCAAACAGCTCGGCCGAGCGTGCCGGCGTGATCAGGCCGGCCATGTCCTTGATGACGATCGTGTGGCAGCCCATTTTCTCAAGCTCGACCGCCTGCTCCACGAAGTGCCCGATGGTGTGCACCGGGCTGGTGGTGTAGCAGATCGCGCCCTGCGCATGCTTGCCGGCCTTGATCACCGCCTTGACCGATACCGTGAGATTGCGCAGGTCGTTCATGGCATCGAAGATGCGGAACACGTCTACGCCGTTTTCCGCCGCTTTCTTGACGAACGCCTCGACCACGTCGTCCGAATAGTGGCGGTAACCGAGCAGGTTCTGGCCGCGCAACAGCATCTGGATCGGGGTATTGGGCAGGGCCTTCTTCAGCAGCCGCAGCCGTTCCCACGGATCTTCCTTCAGGAAGCGGATGCAGGCGTCGAAGGTCGCGCCACCCCAGGCTTCCAGCGACCAGTAACCGACCTTGTCGAGCTTCGGGCAGATCGGCAGCATGTCGGCGGTGCGCATGCGCGTGGCGATCAGCGACTGATGCGCATCCCGCAGGATAAGATCGGTGACGTGGACCTTGTTCTTGTTGGACACCATGAGGTGAGATTCCGATTACTGTTACAGGCCGTGGTGCGCGGCCACCGCAGCGGCGATCGCTGCGGCCAGATGCGCGGGTGGCCGACGTACCGAGTAGTTTATCAGCTCCGGATGCTGCTCGACGAATCCGGTATCGAATTTCGCAGCGCGGAACTCCGGGGTCTTGAGGATTTCTTCGTGATAGGGAATGGTGGTCTTCACCCCCTGCACGCCCGTGTCGCGCAGCGCGCGCTTGGCGCGTGCGATCGCCTGTTCCCAGGTAAGCGCCCAGATGGTGAGCTTGGCGCACATCGAGTCGTAGTAGCGCGGAAACTCGTAGCCGGTGTAGATCGCGGCGTCGGTACGCACCCCCGGGCCGCCGGGCGCATAGTAGCGCGTGATGCGCCCGAAGTTCGGCAGAAAATCGTTCTTCGGATCCTCGGCGTTGATGCGAAACTGAATCGCGTAGCCACGCATGGAGATGTCCGCCTGCTGGTAGGACATGGGTTCGCCGCTGGCAATGCGGATCTGCTCCTGCACGATGTCCACGCCGGTGATCTGCTCGGTCACGGTATGTTCGACCTGCAGGCGCGTGTTCATCTCCATGAAGAAGAAGTTGTCCTGGTGATCGAGCAGGAACTCGGCCGTGCCGGCATTCTCGTAGCCCACCGCCTTGGCCGCCTTGACGGCGAGGCCACACACGACCTGGCGCTGTTCTTCGCTGAGCTGTGGCGAGGGTGCGATTTCAATCAGCTTCTGATGACGGCGCTGGATCGAGCAGTCGCGTTCAAACAGGTGAATCACATGGCCGTGCCGGTCGCCGAGAATCTGTACTTCGATGTGGCGCGGATTGACCACGGCCTTTTCCACGAATACATCGGCCGAGCCGAACGCCTTGGTGGCCTCGGACACGACACGTTCATAGCTGCGCTTCAGGTCATCCTCGCTGTCGCAGCGACGGATTCCGCGTCCGCCGCCACCACTGGTGGCCTTGAGCATCACCGGATAGCCGATTTTTCTGGCAAGTTTCACGGCATCATTGACGTTTTTGAGGTTTTCTTCGCTGCCCGGTACCACCGGGATACCGGCGGCGATCATGGTCTTGCGCGCATGGATCTTGTCGCCCATGGCGCGGATCACCTCGGCCGAGGGGCCGATGAAGGCGATGCCACGGCGCGCGCAAATCTCGGCGAGCTGCGGATTCTCGGACAGAAAACCGTAACCGGGGTGCAGGGCGTCGCAACCGGCGGTGACCGCAAGGTTTACGATACGATGGGCATTGAGATAACCGCCAACCGGGTCGGGGCCCAGGTTGTAGGACTCGTCGGCCTTCTTGACGTGCAAGGCGCTGCGGTCGGCATCGGAATAGATCGCCGCCGACTTAATGCCCATTTCGGCGCAGGCCCGCACAATTCGCACCGCGATCTCGCCGCGGTTGGCGACCAGAATCTTGTTGAACACAGATGCTCCGTTAGGCTGATGGCCGGACCGTACGAATGAGGCCTGTGCAATTCAGGGAGAAAAACCTACCTGGGTGTGTCTTTTTACGGAATGCGCCCAAGAGTGTCAATAACCCAAAAACGGAATAATGAAGCCCTACTGCGTTCGTCTTGCCTTCATTAAACGCTTATTTTGACAGGAGTTACACGCAAAGCTATCATGCGCGGCTTATGTCTGGCCAGTTGCCTGTGCAGATCGACCCAATCCGTCTTGCAGGCGAGGGGGCGCGACTCTGCGGCACGCTGCCGGGCAGCGAAATGTCAAGATTGCGGGGGCTGACTCTTCCGGACAGTCGGCCGGGGCAGGTAGCAGTGGATCTGCAATTCGAGCGTACCGGCCAGGGTGTGCGCAGATTGCACGGCACGATTCGCACGCAGGTCGAGATGGCCTGCAAGCGCTGCCTGAAGCCTCTGAAGGTCGAGGTCGTCGCACAGCCGCTTTTCGTGCTGTTGCAGCCGGGCGAGGCCGAGCCGGAAGAGGGCGAAACACTGGTCGTGGAGGCGCCGCTATCCCTGGCTGAGTTGGTAGAAGATGAACTATTGCTCGCGATGCCCATGAGTCCGGGACATGCCGACGGAGAATGTGAGGTTGCATTCCCGATTACCGCGGGCAAGACGCCCATGACCGAAAAGAAAGCGAATCCGTTTGCCGAATTGCGCGGGTTCAAGGGCAAGAATCAGTAAAACCATTAAATTGAACGAGGAATACCCATGGCCGTCCAGAAAAGCCGCAAATCACCGTCCACCCGCGGTATGCGCCGTTCGCATGACGCGCTCAGGCCGGTCCACTTGTCCGTGGAGCCGACCAGCGGCGAGACCCACCGCCGGCACCACATCAGCACGACCGGATTTTACCGTGGCCGCAAGGTGATCGACGTAAAGGCCGACTAAGCCACCTTACAGAGGGTCAACCCTTGGCTGTCACCATCGCCTTGGATGCCATGGGTGGCGATCATGGTCCGGCCGTTACGGTCCCGGGCGCGCTCGCTGCGCTGCGTTCCCGACCCGATCTGAATCTGGTGCTCGTTGGACAGCGTGCGGTTCTGGAAACGGAACTCGCGCGTCATCCCGGCGCGGATGGTGGTCGCCTCAAAATTCAGGAGGCCTCTCAGGTCGTGGGCATGGACGAGCCACCGGCGCAATCACTGCGCAGCAAGAAAGACTCATCCATGCGTGTCGCCATCAACCTCGTGAAAAACGGCGAGGCCCAGGCGATTGTGTCCTCCGGCAATACCGGCGCGCTCATGGCGACCGCACGATTCGTGCTCAAGACGCTGCCCGGCATCGACCGCCCCGCGATCATCACCGCGTTCCCGACAGTACACGGCCGTGTTTACATTCTTGATCTGGGCGCCAATGTCGATTCTACCCCTGAACAGCTGCTGCAATTCGGCATCATGGGCTCGCTCCTGGTCGGCGCCGTCGAACGCAAGGAGAAACCGCTGGTGGCCTTGCTCAATGTCGGGGTCGAGGACATCAAAGGCAATGAGGTCGTCAAGCAGGCCGATGAACATTTCCGGGCGAGCGGCCTCAATTACCACGGATACGTCGAAGGCGATGAAATTTTCCTGCGGAAAATGGATGTCATTGTGTGTGACGGTTTTGTCGGTAACGTTGCCCTTAAATCCAGTGAAGGACTGGCGCGCATGATCTCACAGTTCATGAAGGAAGAATTTACAAGCAATCTGTACGCCAGGCTCGCTGCGCTGGTGGCGCTGCCGGTCCTCAACGCGCTGCGCCGGCGACTCGACCCGCGCCAGTACAACGGCGCGAGCCTGGTTGGCCTGAATGGAATCGTGATCAAGAGCCATGGCGGCACCGACGCCATCGGCTTCGAATACGCCATCCGTGTTGCAGTAAATGAAGTGCAGAACCAGTTGCCGCAACTCATCGGCGCGCGCCTGTCCGCATTGCAAGGCCAAAGCAAACCTTCCCCCTGAGCGAATTGGCATGATCTTTTCACGCATCGGCGGCACGGGCAGTTACCTGCCGGCGAAGGTCTTGACCAATGCCGACCTGGTTAAAATGGTTGATACCACGGATGAGTGGATCGTCGAGCGCACCGGTATCCGTGAACGCCATATCGCCGCGGACGGGGAAACCACCTGCGACCTTGCCGAACAGGCCGCACGCCGCGCGATCGCGGCCGCTGGCATCAGCCACCGCGACATCGATCTCATCATTGTCGCGACCACCACGCCTGACCGCATCTTCCCCAGCACCGCCTGCCTGTTGCAGGATCGGCTCGATATCCATGGTTGTGCGGCATTCGACGTGCAGGCCGTGTGCACCGGTTTTGTTTACGCACTGGGTATTGCCGACAAGTTCGTGCGCAGCGGCAGCGCGAAACACGCGCTGGTGGTCGGAGCCGAGACCCTGTCGCGCATTGTCGACTGGAACGATCGTGGCACCTGCGTACTGTTCGGTGATGGCGCCGGGGCCGTCGTGCTGAGTGCCGATGCGAAACCCGGCATTATCAATTCGCATCTGCATGCCGATGGCCAGTACAAGGAATTGCTCACGGTTCCGGCTGGCATTTCCCAGGGTTATGACAAGCTGCAGAGCAACCAGGCGTTCATGCAGATGCAGGGCAACGAGGTGTTCAAGGTGGCGGTAAACACCCTCGGGCGCATCGTGGACGAGACGCTTGAGAAAAACGGCCTCAAGAAGAGCGACATCACCTGGCTCGTGCCGCATCAGGCCAATCACCGCATTATCGCCGCCACGGCCCGCAAGCTCGATATGTCCATGGATCACGTGGTCGTGACGGTGGACCGGCACGGCAATACCTCGGCGGCATCGATACCGCTCGCCTTCGACGAGGCGGTGCGCGACGGGCGCATCCAGCGCGGCGACACCGTGCTCATGGAGGCGTTCGGTGGCGGCTT
>DATEYP010000255.1:0-6938 GCA_035256085.1 Acidiferrobacterales bacterium | reverse complement strand
CTCGAACCCGTCGGCCGCGGACTGGCGCGCCTGTGGCGCATCAGCCCGCAACTGTCGCTGCTGCTGACGCTGATCGTCGGCGCCATACTCAGCGCCTTCGTGAACAACGTGCCGATAGTCGTGCTGTTGCTGCCGATCCTGGTCAGCGTTTCGTTGCGCACCCAGATACCGGCCACAGGGATGCTGATGCCGATGGGCTTTGCCACGCTGGTCGGTGGCATGAGCACCTCCATCGGCACCTCCACCAATCTGCTGGTGGTATCGGTGGCGGCCGACATGGGAATGCGGCACCTGCAAATGTTCGACTTCTTCATCCCGGCCGCCATCGCCGCCGGGGTCGGAATCGTTTACCTGTGGCTGATTGCGCCGCGCCTGCTGCCGGAACGCAAGACCCGCATGACCGACACCTCGCCGCGGGTGTTTACCGCGCATCTGCTGGTGGCCGAGGACGGCTTTGCCAACGGCAAGACCCTGACCGAGCTGACCGAGAAATGCGGTGGCGGCCTGCACGTCATGCGCATCCTGCGTGGGGAAAGTTTTATCGTCCCGCTACCGGATGTCATCGTGCTGGCCGGTGACCGCCTGCTGGTCCGGGATACCCCGGACAACCTGAAGGAATTCGAGAAGGTGCTGGGCGCCGCCCTGTACGCGGATGAAAACCAGGTGGATGAAGCGCACCCGCTGGTGGCGCAGAACCAGCAGATCGCCGAAATCGTGGTGGTGCAGGGTACGCCGCTGGAAAACACCACGCTCAGCCGCATCCGCTTTGCCGATCGGTATCAGCTCGTCACCCTCGCCCTGCACCGTGGCGGCCGGAACGTGGAAACCCTGCGCGAAGACGTCGGCGACGTGCTGCTTCGCAGCGGCGATGTGCTGCTGGTACAGGGCGAAAGCGACCAGATCGCCAAACTCAAGCGCAGC
The DNA here is from genome assembly GCA_035256085.1 of Acidiferrobacterales bacterium. Lineage (GTDB taxonomy): Bacteria > Pseudomonadota > Gammaproteobacteria > Acidiferrobacterales > UBA6901 > UBA6901. The sequence continues at coordinate 6,017 of DATEYP010000255.1, read as the reverse complement.
GGCGAGCTGCTGGTGCTGGACGCGACTTCCGACCTGCCGCACAGCGACAAGGCCTGGCTGGCACTCGCGATCATGGCCGGGATCGTGGTGACCGCCGCGCTCGGCCTTGTGCCGATTGCCATCAGCGCCGTGTGCGGCGTGCTGCTCATGATCGTGACCCGCTGCCTGTCGTGGCATGACGCGACGCAGGCACTGAGCGCGCAGGTCGTGCTGATCGTGGTGGCAAGCCTGGCGCTGGGCGCCGCCCTGCTCAAGACCGGCGGCGCCGATTACCTGGCGCAGCTGTTCGTCGCCGCCACCTTCGGTGCCCCGCCGTCGGCGGTTCTGTCCGGTCTCATGCTGCTCATGGCCATTTTCACCAACATTGTTTCCAACAACGCCGCCGCGGTGATCGGCACACCGATCGCCATCGGCATCGCCCACCAGCTTGGCGTCAATCCGGAACCATTCGTGCTGGCGGTGCTGTTCGGGGCCAACATGAGCTACGCCACGCCGATGGCCTACAAGACCAACCTGCTGGTGATGAATGCCGGCGGCTACACATTCATGGACTTCATGCGCGTCGGCGTGCCACTCACGATTCTTTTGTGGCTGGTATTGTCCTGGCTGCTTTCCACCCTGTACCCGCTTTGACACGCGCCACCATCCGGGGACACAGCGCCAAACGCGGCCGGCTGACTGATCATCACATCACCGTTGCAAGCTCCCGCTGTGTAAACAGAATAAGCCCACCGACCCACAAGTGGTGCGCAGCCACATTCTGACCATACCCGCCCTGTGCGGTGACATGGGGTCAAGCGTCTCTGTCATTCCTGCGGCAACAGCCTCCGCCACTACACCACACACCAAGCCTGTGCTCTGAACAGAGGAGTGTGAGTAAAACTTGTTGATGGCCGTGACCAGCTTCGGTAAGACCATGACGCACCAAAAATCAAGGTCAGTGGGATAAATAACTTAGAGCAGCATTGTGGCCAGGAAGCGAAGGTCAGGCGGGCTGGCAAGTGTTTTGCACTTCCTGGTAGTACGCGTTACTAGACTGGAGTCATCCAAACCAAAATTTGGCGTGACTGCCCTGCGTTTCCGATAGCCAGATTTTCTGGTACCAGCGCCCAGGATAGGGACTTTTATGAGATTTATTACAACATCTCGGCCCAGTTTGCTGTTCCAGCAGTCGATCCCGCCAGCTGCAACAGGCCAGTGCCGATGACCACGAGCCTCCATTCATACATGGATGGAGTGCCGGCCATTGCCGGCAGGCCGGGCGCGGACCGTCACATTGGGCCGCACGCCGCCGCGCGCGCTCCAACCCGCGGCTTTACCCTGATTGAATTGATTATCACGATCGTGATCGCCAGCGTTCTGCTGACACTGGCCCTGCCCGCGATGCAGGGGTTCGTGGAAAACAACCGGGTCAAACTGACCGTGGGGCAGCTGGCCGACAGCCTCAACTACGCCCGCAGCGAGGCCTCCAAGCTCCGTTTCCCTGTATCGGTGTGCGCACGCAGCACCAACGAGAGCTGCGCGGGCGGCGCCACCTGGGACGGCGGCTGGCTGGTTTTCACGGATGACGATGGCAACGGCGCGAAGGACGGGAACAACGAAGTTCTGCGCGTTGTCGATAGCCTGCCCGAGAACATCACGCTACTGACCAGCGGTTTTGCCACGCCCAACCATGTGCGGTATTCGGCTACCGGCGAGCTCAATGTCAGCGGCCGATTCAAGATCTGCAGCAACCGGACGGGATTCGAGAACATTTCGCGCGCCATCGACGTGAGCGCCACCGGCCGGGCGAACGTCGATCCGAACAAATACCTGTGCGCGGCGATCTAGCCATGCGAACCGCCGATACGAACCGCCGTACACGCGATCCACAGCCTCGCCAGGCTGGCTTCAGCATGATCGAGGTGCTGATCACGGTGTTCGTCGTCGCCATTGGCCTGCTCGGCATTGCCTCCGTGCAATTCATCTCGAAACGCTCCAACTTCGAAGCAGTGCAACGCACCACGGCAACACTGCTGGCGAACGACATCATCGAGCGCATGCGCGCCAACCCCGGCATGCTCCTCGAATACGCCGGCGATGCCGGCAGCCCGATTGCCCCGCTCGGCGGCCCGACCGCGACGCGCACCCAGCCCGCGCTCGACTGCACGGCGAGCGCGTGCAGTCCCTTCGAACTTTCGCAGTACGACCTGTGGGAGTGGGAAACGGCACTCAACGGACTGAGCGAGCAGGTCACGGCCGACGGCAGCAGCACGGGCGGCCTGCATTCACCCACGGCCTGCATCACCACGACCGGAGCGGCTGGCGTCGTGGATCGCTCCGCAAGATATGACGTGGCGATCGCCTGGCGCGGCGGCACGCAGTTGGCGGATCCAGACACCTCCGACTGCGGTCGGGGCAGCGGCAAGTACAACGGTGAAGACGGCAGCGCCAATACGCATCGGCGGGTACTGATCGTCTCGACCTTCATCTCGGCCAATTGACCAAACCATGAACCTCATGACCGACATGCATCGTGACCGCGGCTTCAGCATCGTCGAGCTGATGATTGCCATCACGCTCGGCCTGATGGTGATCGCTGTCGTGTCCACCATCTTTCTGAGCGGGAACCGCAATTATGCCCAGGACGAGCGATTCGCGCGCATGCAGGAAAACGGCCGCTATGTGATCAACCGGCTCACCGAAGACCTGAGTAACATCGAATTCTGGGGCGGACTGACCAGTGCCAATGTCGGGTCCGGCGGGATACGGGATTACACCGATCAGACCATCGTGCTGGCGAGCAGCAATTGCGGCGTGGACTATTCACTCGGGAACGCGCTGCGCGCGCTCGGCAACGCGACCGGAAGCACGGCAAACAGTGCCTTCGGCTGCATCGATCCCGCCACCTTCCGTAACGGCACCGACGTGCTGTTGGTGCAGAAGGTGATCAGTCCGCCGGCCACGCCTGCCGCGGCATCACCTTCGGGCAATCCGTACGATACGGACAAGGTATATCTTCGTACCAACACCTCGAGCGGCTTCCTGATCAAAGCCGCGAGCGAACCCCTGGACATCACATCCACGTTCACGATCCCGAGCCAGAGCTGGACCTATTGGCAATACGCACCGGCGGTCTATTACATCCAGGACACCGGCGTTCCTTCGTTGCACCGCCTGTACCTGGGATCCGGGCTGACCATGCAGGACGAGCTGCTGACAGACGGCGTTGAGGCCTTTCATATCCTGTTCGGCATCGACACCGATGGCGACGGCGTCGCGAACCAGTACAAGTCGAATCCGACGATCGGCGAGCTGGCGGCCGCCATCAACGCCCGTATCTACGTCCTGGTGCGCAGTGTCGACAAGGATCATGGCTACTCCGATGCCAAGACCTATAACCTCGGCAATCTCTGCTACAACGTCGGCGGCAGCGGCGGCTGTAATGCGCTGACCGATGCCTCTGCAACTCCCGAACCGCAGAAATATCATCGGCGCGTGTTCTCCAGCACTGCCGTGCTGCGCAATATCGCCTTCCGGGCCGTACTCAAGCCATGATCGCGCGGAGGACCACCATGCTTTCAACTGCCCTTTCCGCACAACGCGGAGCCTCCCTGTTCGTTTCGCTGATCCTGATGACCGCGCTCACGCTGGTCGCCCTCGGTTCGCTGAGCACCAGCCTCATGGAACTGCGCATGGCCAATAATACCGAAGCCGGCATGTCGGCGTTCCAGCAGGCGCAGGCCGGTATCGACGCGACACTCGCCAGTCCCGCGGACTACTACATTGTCAATGGCAGTATCGGCGATACGCGTTGCTACAACATCGCCGGATGCATCGCATCAATCACCAGCATGCCGGCGCCGATCTCGCCGCCCGAAGAAGGCGTCCACAAGGTGCGCATCACGCGCGTGACCAGCGAGACCTGTCCGCCGCGAACGCGCGACTCGGCTTCATCTTGCGCCAAGCTGCGCGCCACGTCATTTGTGAGCGAGAGCATCTACAACAACAGTCTTGCCGGCCAGGGCCAGGCCGAGCTGGCACAGGGTTACATCCGCCTGATGCCCGCCGGCGACAACCGCGATACCGGGACCAGCACATCCGATGTGCAGAATTGATTCGCAGCAAGTTTAAACGAGGAACCGACCATGAAACATCTACTCTACTGCTTCGCGGCGATCATCTTGCTGACCGCCAGCACCCTGCTGCGCGCCGAAGACATCGACATTTACACCAGCCCCTCGACGGGATCGGCCGGCGAGGCGCCGATTGTCATCTTTACCCTGGACTTCCGCTCCAACCTGGGATCGACCGCGTGCGGTAACGACAGCTGTTCGTTCCTGACGTCCAAAACCTACACTAACGCCACGGGCGCCTCACAGCCCTACCTGACGCTTTCCGGTGGCACGACCAGCTACTTTAATCTGCTGCGCGGTACCCTGAAATACACGCTGCAACAGGTCGGCGAGGGCGTGCGCATCGGTTTCGCCCTGAACCACAATCAGGGGGGCGGCCAGAGCTGCGCCGGCGCCAGCGCCGCCACGTGCACCAACGGCGGCTATCTGCTGCTCGGCGCGACCGCCCTCGACACCCAGGCCAAGCGTGATGCTTTTTATGCAAAACTTGACGCCATCCCGACACCTGGGGGCAGTCTCGCCCACCCCTATCAGGGCAAGGAATTGTTCTTCGAATTGTTCCGGTACCTGAGCGGCCAGGGCTGGTACAACATGAAAAATGGCTGGAAAGATTTTGGCACCAACAACGACGCCAACATCGACAATCCGAACGACTACAGCCCGGTCAATGCCGGCGTCCCGCTCAAATGGGACAGCAGTATCGTGAGCGGCGCCAATTACCTTGCCCCGGCCACCGGCGCCTGCGCCAAGATCTATACCGTCAATATCCTGTTCCAGGTTTCGCAGAATGAAGCCGACTCGGACGGCGCAATCACGGCCGCCAGCGGCGGCATGACCGGCATCAACCTGCATGGATCGCATAACAGCTTCAACACCGTCATCCGCTGGATGTACGACAACGATGTCCAGCCAGGCACAGCGGGCAAGCAGAACGTCATCTCGTATTTCATCGTCGATTCGACCAAGGTCAACACCACCACGCGCGGCTACGCGGGCGCGGGCCTGGGCAAGGCCTCGGCCGAGCCGTATACGCTGAGCAGCGATCCGGAGCAGCTGGTCAATACCCTGTCCAGCATCTTCAATAACATCCTGAGCACCAGCTCGACGTTTGTCGCACCGTCGGTCGCGGTCAACGTCTACAACCGATCGCAGGTGCTCAATGACGTCTATATCGCCATGTTCCAGGCTCCGGATCCCTACTTGCCGGAATGGCCGGGCAACATCAAGAAATACCAGTTCAATGAAAACAGCGTCGGCGAGACGGAACTCCAGGACGCCAATGGACTCTACGCGGTGGCGCCCGACGGTCGCATCAAGTACGAAGCACTGAGCTTCTGGACGAATCCAGCGGAACTGCCCGCGCCACCGGCGCCGCCCACCGATCTGGTCGCCGGCAAGGACGGACGCGTCGTCAACCGCGGCGGTTGCGGCTCGAAGGTTCCAGGCTTCAAGCTCGACTGCTCCGACCCCACGAACAACCCGAATTGCATCGGCGGCTATACCCCGGGGCTGACCAACACCGCCGGCATCACGACGGACACTTCGAAGCGCAAGCTCTTTACGGAGCCGGACACGTTCACCAACGGCAGCATGAACACGCTGCGTGACTTGAACGCCGACGTGGCCACCGCCAACGTGCTGCAGACCAGTCTGGGCGCCAGTAGCGTCGGCACCTGCTCCAGCTCGGACGCCGTGAACCCACCCTCGGCCTGCTACCTGCTCAAGTACGCGCGCGGCCTGCTCAACGATGGCACGACCACACGTTCCTGGCTGTTCGGCGACGTGCTGCACTCGCGACCGGTTGCCATCAACTACGGGACCCGGGGCGTGTACATTGCCGCGGGATCGAACAACGGCTTCATGCACATGGTGCGCGACTCCGATGGTGTGGAGGCCTGGGGC
>DATEYP010000254.1:0-2555 GCA_035256085.1 Acidiferrobacterales bacterium | reverse complement strand
CGACCAACAAGAGTTCGCGCTGCGCTGGACGGACATCATCGCCCGCACCAACACCGAGATGGCCTACCTGTTCGTGGCCCAGGCGCCGGAAGGCCTGCGCCGTATGGCGCTCGCGGACATCGAAGCGTGGATCGTGCAGGCCATGGACGTGTACGACCGCATGGGTCTGTTCCCGGCGTGCAAGGTGTTCCGCGAAGTGGCGCTGTTCGCCGCCGAGGCGCGTGACAACGCCAGCGGCACCGCCTTCGAAAATGTCTCGGGCGTGCTCGAGTTGTTCGTGCGCGGTCTGTCCGGCCGGCCGCTCAAGCTCGAAAGCAGCGATGACCTCTACACCGATACCAGCACGCTCTTTCTGCCGGCCCGGGTGGCGCGCCTGCCGGAACGCGAGCAGAACTTCCACCTGTACAAGGCGATGGTTGCGCACCAGTGGGCGCAGACGTACTACGGGAGTTTTCGCGCGGGTTTGAACGACGCGTTGCAGCTCTACCCCGATCCAGAGCGCGCGCTGCGCCTGTTCCACGCACTCGAAACCATTCGCCTCGATGCCCGGCTGGCGCGCGACCTCACCGGCCTGCACCGCGAAATGGGCGAGCTGCGCGCGGCGCTCAACGAAAGCCTGTGCCCGGCAGCCTGGGCAGAAAAGGCTGAACGCCTGCGCTCGGTCGAATCCAGCGTGCAGGACACGCTGGCGCTGCTCGGCGAACTGTATGCCGGCGAGCTGCCGGCGCCGGTCTGCTATCAGGGCACGATGCACCCGGAGCGCGTCGAGGCGGCGGTGGCGGCGCGCATCGCGCGCGAGAAGGACGAGTTCCGCACCGCGCTCATGCAGATGCTGGGCGAGAAGGACGGCGAGTACAAGGAGTCCGACAAGCAGGATCCGCTCGCCGGGCGCTTCAGCGTCACCCCGAACGAGGAACGCGAGGGCGAGTTCAGCTTCGCCCTCAATCTCGACGGCAAGCCGATTACGCCGCCCGACAACGTGCGTTCGCTCATGGATTCGATCATCCAGGATCTCGACCAGATACCCGATGACTATCTGACCGCCGCTGGCGACGGCGGCTACCGGCGCGAGAACCAAGAGAAGAAACCCGAGGACGTGTGGAAAGGCACCTACCACGAAGAAGGCGCATTCCTGTACCCCGAGTGGGATTTTCGCCGCCAGCACTACCGTAAGCAGTGGTGCGTGCTGCGCGAGATCGACGTGCACCCGGTGGACGAGCCGTTCGTGGCGCGCACCCGCAACAAGTACGCCAGCCTGATCCACGGTCTGCGCAAGACCTTCGAGGCGCTGCGTGGCGAAGAGAAGCTGCTCAAGAAGCAGGCCAACGGCGACAACGTGGACTTCGACGCCTTGGTGGAAGCCTGGGCCGACATGCACACCGGGCGCGAAATGAGCGAGCGCCTGTTCACCAAGCTGCACAAGCTGGAGCGCAACATCGCGGTGATGTTCATGGTGGACATGAGCGGCTCGACCAAGGGCTGGATCAACGATGCCGAGCGCGAGTCACTGGTGATGCTGTGCGAGGCCCTTGAGGTACTGGGCGATCGCTACGCGATCTACGGCTTCTCCGGCATGACGCGCAAGCGCTGCGAGCTGTACCGCATCAAGCGCTTCGACGAGCCGTACAGCGAGCTGGTGCAACAGCGCATCACCGGCATCCAGCCGAAGGACTACACGCGCATGGGCGTCACCATCCGCCACCTCACCAAGCTGCTCACCGAGGTCGAGGCGCGCACCAAGCTTTTGATCACGCTCTCGGACGGCAAGCCGGACGACTACGACGGTTACCGCGGCGACTACGGCATCGAGGACACGCGCCAGGCACTGATCGAGGCCAAGCGCGAGGGCATCCATCCGTTCTGCGTCACCATCGACACCGAAGCGCGCGACTACCTGCCGCACATGTACGGCGCGGTAAACTGGGCACTAGTGGAGGACGTGAAGAAATTGCCGTTGAAGGTGTCGGATATCTACCGGCGGCTGACGACCTGAGTTCTTCTTAATCCAAAAAATGTAGGGTGCGCCCTGCGCACCAATCAACCCAGAAAAGACAGTCAGCCGCAGATGAACGCAGATAAACGCGGATATTCAATGCACTGCCTGTATTCGCCAGTCCACCAAAAGGGTAAATGCCCTTGGTGCATCAACAGCATGATTCATCTGCGTTCATCTGCGGCTAAAGCCGTTATTAGGATCAACGAAATAGTGCGTGGAACGCACCCTGCCTCCCCTCCATGCTGCGGAGACCAGGAATGGCCGCGGGTTACCGCCACCCCGATCGAATATGTAATACATCCGGCGGAATACGCTGCGCTATTCCGCCCTACGCGGGCCCCATAAAAAAACCGCAAGCGCTTGATGCGCTTGCGGCTACTCTTGCGACTGCAAAATAGCGAGCGGCTCGATTACCGGAGCTACTTCTGAGTCGCTGCCTGATCTGTCTGCGATTTGTACTCATCAACCTTATCCACAACATTTACCATGGCGGGTTGAACGCCGGTATTTGAAGACAAGCTACCAGACAAATTTGACGAATTTAAAAGCCGCAATTCTG
>DATEYP010000253.1:0-18908 GCA_035256085.1 Acidiferrobacterales bacterium | reverse complement strand
GTCCTTGATGATGCCCTTGATGTGCTCGATCTGATCGCCACTCGTAGACTCGTTGGTCGTGACGGCCAGCACCTTGTCCTTGATGGCGCTCATGGCGTCCTGACGGGCGGCCTTTTCCTTGATGCTGTAGGCGGCGGCAATATCGGCCTCGCACAGCTTCTTGATCTGCTCGATCAGTACGGTGTCTTTCTCCGGCGCCTTCCATTCGGAGGCCGATACACCGACTTCCTTGGCGAGTTCGCGGATGGCCTTGATGGCGATGCCGCTCTGCTCGTGGCCGAACAGCACGGCGCCGAGCATCACTTCTTCCGACAGCACCTGGGCCTCGGATTCCACCATGAGCACGGCGGATTCGGTGCCGGCCACCACCAGGTTGAGCTGCGAGGTCTTGAGCGCTTCGTTGCCCGGGTTGAGCAGGTACTTGCCGCCGGCGTAGCCGACGCGCGCCGCACCGACCGGGCCCTTGAACGGCAGGCCGGAGACGGCCAGCGCCGCGGAGGTGCCGAGCATGGCGACGATGTCCGGATCAATATCCGGGTTCACCGACATCACCGTGGCGATGACCTGCACTTCGTTGGTGTAACCTTTGGGGAACAGCGGACGGATGGGGCGATCGATCAGGCGTGAAGTCAGAATTTCTTTCTCGGAGGGACGGCCTTCGCGCTTGAAGAAACCGCCCGGGATGCGGCCGGCGGCGTAGGTGCGTTCCTGGTAATCGACGGTGAGCGGGAAGAAATCCTGGCCCGGCTTGGCTTCTTTGCGGCCGACCACGGTGACGTGCACCACGGTGTCGCCCATGCTGGCGATAATGGCGCCGTTCGCCTGACGGGCGATTTCGCCGGTTTCGAGAGTAACTGTGTGATCACCGTACTGGAACGTTTTGACGACTTTCTTCAAGGCTTGATCCTCTTCACCAGATTGACTTGACTGGGGTTAACTTAAAAGTGCCCAGCAAAATGATCTCGGCACCCGACCCCCACCCTAACCCTCCCCCTTCCAGGGGGAGGGAATGGGAGGGGGTGCGATGCGAAGGGCCAGGTGCAAATTCATCTTGTTAGGCGCTCTTACTTGCGCAGGCCGAGCTTCTCGACCAGCGATGCGTAGCGCTTGTTGTCCACGCTCTTAAGGTAGGCAAGCAGCTTGCGGCGCCGGCCGACCATGCGCAGCAGACCCATGCGCGAGTGGTTGTCTTTCTTGTGCGTCGTGAAATGTCCGGACAGGTCGTTGATGCGCGCCGACAGCAGCGCCACCTGCACTTCCGGTGAGCCGGTATCGCTCTTGCCGGTCTGGTTTTCCTTCATGATCTTGGACTTCTGTTCTGCCTTGAGGGTCATGCGCAATGCCTCTGCCTGCTCGGGTATGGGGTTCGATAAGGGCCGGTATTCTAACCGTGCGGGGGGTCTGCCTCAACCGTTTTCTGCGCCATTTCAGGCTCTTCCGTGGCATGCAGCAGGCGGCGTGGCGCCAGCTGGCCGTCCTCCTCGGCACCCAGGCCCAGAAACCGGCCGCCATCCTGATAGACGCGCGCCCAGCCGCCTGCGGCCGGCAGCGGCCGGGCCGTCACCGCCTGGCCCTGGCAGAAGTAAAAGGCGGCATTCGCGCTTAAAACCACTTGCGGCAGGCTGCGCAGGGCCTGATCCGCCGGAATCAGGCGCGCCGCGCGTTCCGGTTGTCCAGGCAGGGCGGCAAATGCTTCGAGGGAGATGGTTTCGTCCACCGTAAAGCCGCCCATGGCGGTGCGGCGCAGCTCCGCTACATGCGCGCCGCAGCCGAGCAGCTCGCCCAGATCGTGCGCGAGGCTGCGCACATAGGTGCCCTTGGAACAGCTGATGTCCACGGTCAGCGACTGGTCGGTCAGGTTTAAAACAGTAAATTCATAGACCGTGACCGGGCGCGGCGCGCGCTCGGTGACTATGCCGGCGCGCGCCAGCTTGTAGAGCGGCTGGCCGTCCTGCTTGATGGCCGAGTACATCGGCGGCACCTGCTCGATGGCGCCGGTGAAATGCTGGATGGCCGCCTCGATTTCGCGCCGGCTGACGGTGACCGGGCGGGTTTCCAGCACTTCGCCCTCGGAGTCGCCGGTGGCCGTCGAGGCACCGAGGCGGAACACCGCGCGGTAGCGCTTGTCGGCCTCGAGCAGAAAACGCGATACCTTGGTGGCCTCGCCGAAACACAGCGGCAGCAACCCGCTGGCCAGCGGATCGAGACTGCCGGTGTGACCGGCCTTGCGTGCCTGCAGCAATCGCTTCGCTTCCTGCAGGGCACGGTTCGAGGTCAGGCCGACCGGCTTGTCGAGCAGCAGGATACCGTGGACATCCAGCAGCTGGCGTTTGATGCGGACCGGTTTTTGCGGGTCCGACATCAGTCGGTTTCGCCCTGTTCGCGGCGCGCCTGCGCCAGCAGGCGCTCGATGGTGTCGCCGCGCTCGACCGACTCGTCGTACACGAAGTGCAGGATCGGCACCTGCCGCAGCAGAGTGCGGTCGCGCAACGCATGCCGCAGGAAGCCGGCGGCGTGATTGAGCGCGTCCACCGCCTTCTGCGCCTGCTCCTGGCCGCCGAGATGCGTGATGAACACCTTGGCGTGCGCCAGATCCGGTGCCACGTCCACGGCCGTGAGGTTGACCTGCGCCACGCGCGGGTCGTTCATCTCGCGCCCGATCATCACCGCCAGCTCACGCTGCAGCAGTTCGCCGATCTTGCGGGTGCGGCCGGTGTCTTTGTGCATGGGCTTCACTTAGCTAAGTACCGGGCATGCCATGGCCGGACGACAGGAACAGCGGGCCACAGATGAACGCAGATAAACACAGATTAAAGTAAACAGAAAACCAATTGGAAATACTGAAAACCAGAAGACCCGTTTTATCTGCGTTTATCTGCGTTTATCTGCGTTTATCTGCGTTTATCTGCGTTCATCTGTGGCTGAAATCATAGAGTCCGCTGCACCTGCACCTTCTCGAACACCTCGATCTGGTCGCCGGGCTGGAAGTCACTGTAATTCTTGATGCCGATGCCGCATTCGAGGCCGGACTTGACCTCGGAGGCGTCGTCCTTGAAGCGCTTGAGCGACTCGATCTCGCCCTCGAACACCACCACGTTGTCGCGCAGCACGCGGATCGGGCGGTTGCGCTTGACCGTGCCTTCGTTCACGTAGCAGCCGGCGATGACACCGATCTTGGGCGCGCGGAACACCTCGCGCACCTCGACCCGGGCAATGACATCTTCGCGGAACTGCGGCTTGAGCATGCCGACCAGCGCGGCCTTCACTTCCTCGACCGCTTCGTAAATGATGTTGTAGTAGTGCACGTCCACACCTTCGGACTCGATCAGGCGACGCGCACCCGAGTCGGCGCGCACGTTGAAGCCAATGACCACCGCCGCCGAGGCGCGCGCCAGATTCACGTCCGACTCGTTGATCGGACCGACCATGGCGTGGATAACCTTGACCTTGACCTCGTCGGTGGAAAGTTCCTCAAGCGCCTTGGTGAGCGCCTCGATCGAGCCCTGCACGTCGGCCTTGATAATGAGGTTGAGGGTGTTCTCGCCCTCCTGCATCTGCTCGAATACATCCGAGAGCTTGGCCGCGGCGCGCGCAGCAAACTGTGTGTCCTTGAACTTGCCCTGGCGATAAAGCGCAATCTCGCGCGCCTTGCGCTCGCTCTCCACCACGATCACTTCGTCGCCGGCGCTCGGCACACCCGACAGGCCCTGGACTTCGACCGGAATCGACGGCCCGGCCTCGCTGATCGCCTTGCCCTTTTCGTCGAACATGGCGCGCACGCGGCCGAACTCGCGGCCGGCCAGCACCACGTCGCCCTTCTTGAGCAGGCCGCGCTGCACCAGCACGCTCGCCACCGGACCACGGCCCTTGTCGATGCGCGCTTCGATGACCAGCCCGGTTGCCGGACCGGTATTGGGCGCCTTGAACTCGAGCACCTCGGCCTGCAGCAGCACGGCTTCGAGCAGATTGTCGATACCGGCGCCGGTCTTGGCTGAGACGTCGACGAAAATATCGTGGCCGCCCCACACTTCCGGTACCACTTCGTGCTTGGTCAGCTCCTGGCGCACGCGTTCCGGCTCCGCGCCGGGCTTGTCGATCTTGTTGACCGCGACAATAATCGGTACGCCGGCGGTGCGTGCGTGATGAATTGCCTCGATGGTCTGCGGCATGACGCCGTCATCGGCCGCCACCACCAGAATCACGATGTCGGTGGCCTTGGCGCCGCGCGCGCGCATGGCGGTGAACGCCTGGTGGCCGGGGGTGTCGAGGAAAGTGACGACGCCGCGTGGCGTCTCCACGTGATACGCGCCGATGTGCTGGGTAATACCGCCCGCCTCGCCGCTCGCCACCTTGGCTTCGCGGATATAGTCGAGCAATGACGTTTTGCCGTGGTCGACGTGGCCCATGACGGTCACCACCGGTGGGCGCGGTTCCGGCTCGCCATACACGCCGGCCTCGCTGCCCAGCTGCGACTCGGGGCCGGCGTCCTTCGCGACCTTGGCGATGTGGCCCATCTCCTCGACCACAATGGTCGCGGTGTCGCGGTCGATGACCTGGTTGATGGTCACCATCATGCCGAGCTTCATGAGCACCTTGATGACCTCGACCGACTTGACCGACATCTTCTGAGCCAGTTCGGCAACCGTCAGGGTCTCGGGTAAGGCCACTTCGCGCACCACGCGCTCGACCGGCATTTCAAAGCCATGCTGGCCGGACATGCTGGTCTGAACGCTGGCGCTGGACGGTATAAACCGGTCGCGCCGCTTTCCGCCGCCGCTTCCCTTGCGTACGCCGGACAGGCGCAACTCCTGACGATCGCCGCGCTTGCCTTTCCAGTCACCCTTCTTCTTGTCGCCTGGCTTGGGCGGTGCGCCAGGGCGCCTGACCTCGCCCGGCTTCGCTGCCGGCGCACGTTCTTCTGCCACCGAGGCGCCAATCGGGGCCTGCACGACCACGGGTCCGGTCGGGCGCGCTTCCGGCACGACGATCTCCGGCACGTGTGGCACTTCTGCCATGACCGTCTCGGACTTGACGGCCTCGGCCTGGGCCTGCGCCTCGATCTCAGCGGCGGCAGCGACTTCTTCTTCGATCGTGCTGCGCTTGACGAAGGTGCGCTTCTTGCGTACTTCCACCTGCACGGTGCGCGCCGGTCCGGTGCGCGTCGCCTGCTTGATCTGACTGACCGATTTCTGTTTGAGCGTGATCTTGGTGGTACCGCCTTCGCCGCCTCCACCGTGGTGCGTACGCAGATAGCCGAGCAAGGTCATTTTCTCCTCGTCGCTGAGCGAATCGTCCACGCCCTTGCCCGACACACCGGCGGAAACGAGCTGCGTAATCAGCCGTTCTGGCTGTACGCCGATCTGTGTGGCAAAGGCCTTGATGGTGGTATCAGCCATGTCTTGCGTTCTGTCCGTCTCAGCCCTGCGTTTCGTTGGCGAACCACGGCGCGCGCGCCGTCATGATGAGTTGCTTGGCGCGATCTTCATCGATGCCTTCGATCTCGAGCAGTTCATCGACCGCCTGCTCCGCCAGCTCTTCCATGGTCTTGATCCCGTGACTGGCGAGCACGCGCGCGGTGTGCTCATCCATGCCTTCCATCTCCAGCAGGTCCTTGGATGGCTCGGCCAAATCGATTTTCTCCTCGAGTGCGATCGCCTTGGTCAACAGCACGTCGCGCGCGCGACTGCGCAGCTGTTCGACCAGATCCTCGTCAAATTCCTCGACCCCGAGCATCTCCTGCTTGGGCACATACGCCACTTCATCGAGACTCGTGAAGCCCTCGCGCACCAGCACCTCGGCCACGTCCTCGTCCACGCCGAGTGTATCCATGAACATCTGCTTGTTGGCGGTTGCCTCGTTCGCGCCTTTCTCGTCCGCGGTCTGCTCGGTCATGATGTTGATCTCCCAGCCGGTCAGCTCGGAGGCGAGACGCACGTTCTGCCCGCCGCGGCCGATGGCCTGCGAGAGCTGCATTTCGTCCACGATCACGTCCATGCTGTGCAGCTCTTCATCCACCATGATCGACTTCACCTCGGCCGGGGCCAGGGCGTTGATCACAAACTGCGCCGGGTCCGGCGAGAAATGAATGATGTCCACGCGCTCGCCGGCGAGTTCGTTGGAGACACTCTGCACGCGCATGCCACGCATGCCGACGCAGGCCCCGATCGGATCGATGCGCGGGTCCTTGGAGCTTACGGCGATCTTGGCGCGCAGGCCGGGGTCGCGCGCCGCGCCGTGAATAATGATGAGGTTGTCGCCGGCCTCCGGCACCTCGAGCTTGAACAGCTCGATCAGCAATTGCGGTGCGGTGCGCGACAGGAACAGCTGCGGTCCGCGCGGCGTGGAATACACGTCTTCGAGATAGGCACGGATGCGGTCGCCGGGGCGCAGACCCTCGTGCGGTATCATGGCGACCTTCGGCAGGAGCGCCTCGGCACTGCCGAGGTCGACAATCACCTCGCCGCGCTCCATGCGCTTGACCACGCCGGTGACCAGCGTGCCCTTGCGTTCCTTGTACTGGTTGACAGTCTGCTCGCGCTCGGCCTCGCGCACCTTCTGCACAATCACCTGCTTGGCGGCCTGTGCGGCGATGCGACCGAACTCGACCGGTGCGATCGGTTCTTCGACGAAATCACCGACCTGGATATCGGGGTGCTTCTGGCGCGCGTAACTCAACAGAATCTGGCGCGATGGAAACTCGAAGGTCTCGGACTCGTCGTCCAGCACCTCCCAGCGGCGGAAGGTATCGTACTCACCCGTGTCGCGGTTAATCGCGACGCGTACGTCGATGTCCTCTTTGTGGCGCTTGCGCGTGGCAGTGGCGAGCGCTGCTTCAAGCGCCGCGAAAATGATTTCGCGTTCCACGCCCTTCTCGCGCGACACCGCATCGACAACCATCAGAATCTCGTTACCCATCTGTCCTCCAGCAACCACTTACCACTGCGGCACCAGCCGCGCCCGTTCAATTCTCGCAATCGGCAGGCTGAACCGTTCCTGGTCCACATTCACCACGATCGCGTCGCCTTCCACGCCCACGAGCATGCCTTTGAAATTCCTACGCCCCGACACCGCGTCGCGCATGCGTACCTTCACGTCCTGCCCGGCGAAACGCTCAAAATCCGCGCGCTTCACCAGCGGCCGGTCGAGCCCCGGCGACGACACCTCGAGCGTATAGCCCTCGGGGATCGGATCTTCCACGTCCAGCACCGCGCTGATTTGGCGGCTCACCTTCGCGCAGTCATCCACCGTGATGCCATCTGGCCGGTCGATATACACGCGCAACACATTGCGACCGCCGTCAGCCGCATATTCCACGTCCACCAGCTCAAAACCCAGGGCCTGAACGCCGGGTTCGAACAGCTTGTGCAGACCGGCCACCGTAACGCGCGTCATTTCCTGCCCCAGAAACGCAAAAGTGGGCACGCGGCCCACTTCCCAAACACCCTCTTTCACAATCAAATCTGCCGGTCTTTTAACATAAAACCGCTTCCCCGGCAACTTCACACATCATCCGGCCAGCACCAGGGGGCTTGCTTCAAAAAAATGGTAGCGGGGGCCTGATTCGCGCCGAACTTTGCACGCCGACACTTCGCATCGCCCTAACCGCTGACGGTGCGCAGTCTACCACAAAAACAGCGGTAAAATAGCGTTCACCCAGCCCCTAACTTTAGCGGGGACAGGCCGCAACCGTAGCGGCTTGGGGCTGGGTTCCTTATACGGAGTCGCTGGACGGAGGCGACCGATGGCTGAGAAGAAAACCGACTGGGGCATCCCTGATTGGCGCGATAAAAGCGCCTACCCCACCACGAAGCTCGACCCGCAGTTGTGGCGCTGGGAGCGCAATCGGCGGTGCGATGCATACCGAAAGGATTGGCAGCGGGCCACGGTCAAACCCGATTCACTGGCATGGGTGCGTTGGGCGAACGCGCGCGCAAAACCGGGTAAGTACGGCATGTCGATGTTTCTTGATCCGTCGCTATCCGCGATGGAGCTAATCGCGCGTGATCCTGAGCGCTTCTTCATGGGCCTGTTTCTCCCTGGCCCGACGACGCAGCTCCGGCTCCAGTTTGTGTTCTACCCATTCCTGCCCATAGGATCGCAACTCGCCGAAGCCGAACGGCACATCAAGGCGCTTCGCAAACAAACGGGCTTCAAGCCTCAGCAGCGCACGCAGCGCAAGCGGGCGCATGTACTCTATCGTCAATATTTGCAGGCGCTCGACGCGAGGGCGACCGATGCCACCTTCCGCGCCATCGGCGCGCGCATACTCGGCATCGACGCGAAGGAAGATTACAACCACGCCGGACCGCGCGGAAAGCAACTTCATGCTGCCGCAGTGAAGTGGTTGCGTGACATGTAAGCTCTAAGCTCCCCGCTTAAATCTAATATTTAAGGTTTAATAAGCCGCCTAAAATTTGGTTCATGCAATATAGCGTGGGCCAAAGGATCGCACACTACCGCCGCATCTCGGGGCAACCCCAGTATGCGGTCGCTCGCGCAGTCGGGCGTTCTGGTGCGTGGCTTTCTCTGGTTGAGCATGACGCCTTCACCCCGTCCAGTGATGCGCTACAAAAAATCGCCGCTGCATTAAACGTCCCGGTTGAAGCGCTGCTGCGCGAGGCGGGCCGCGACCGATGAAGCCCCGTATAACGCAACGCCCCAACCCGAAACTTGCAGAGCTGGTCGAGATGCTTGCCGAAATCGCGGTCGCCGATTATCTCGCAGAACTGGAAACACGCGCGCAACCTGAACAGGAGGTGCCGCGTGTCGAAGCGCGAGTCTGATGTCGTCGCTGAGTTTCAAACAGCGATTGCGTTGCACGCGGTGTGGCCGCGCTTCCCACTGCGGCGCAGATTGCGGGCGGCGTGGTGGAACTTCGCGGATCGCTACGCCGCCGGTCGTGTGGTGCCAGTCGCGGAAATCAATAACGCGCTTTATTCCCAAATCGGCAGCGTTTGGTTGCCGTACCAATGAGCGCCGATAAGCAAACCACACTCGACCGGCTGCGCATGCTGCCGCCTGAGCTGCGCGAGGGGCGCACATGGCTCGTCTGGCGCGGCGTACCCAAGCCCAACCGCCCCGGCAAGATTGACAAGGTTCCGTATTACACCAACGGCAACAAGCGGGCGGGCACGCAAGGCGCACCAGAGGATGTCGCCGCGCTTGCCACGTTCGATGATGCGCTCGCGGCGTACGAGCGGGACAACTATTCCGGCATCGGACGCGCCATGCTGGGCGGCGAGCTGACGGCGCTCGACTTTGACAATTGCGTAGATGAGCAGGGCAAGATTGATTCGGTAAAGCATGCACTGGTCGAAGGGACATATACAGAAATCTCGCCATCGGGGCGCGGCTTGCGCGCGTTCTATCGCGGCAATTTGCCGGATGCTAAGAACCACGACACCGGAGTCGAAGTATTCCACGCGTCCGGCTTCGTCACGATCACCGGCAATCGTATCAACGGCGCCGAGATCATCGCAATGCCCGACGCAACGCGCGCGCAGATCGTCGCGCTGCTGGGGAAGAAAACCAAACCGCCAGCGAACAAAACAGAACCGGCGCGGGACGTTGATTGGGAGACAGTGCGCGCGGCCCTCAAACATATTCCAGCCGACGAGCGCCCCACTTGGCTGAAGGTCGGCATGGCCCTGCATCATGCCAATCAGGAAGCAGGCCGCGAGGTGTGGGATGAGTGGGCGCAGCAATCAACCAAGTTCGCCGAGCGCGATCAGGCGAATACCTGGCGGGGCTTCAGTACCGAGCGAGATAGGGCGGTTACTGTCGCGACGATCTTCAAGCTGGCGCGTGAACATGGTTGGGCACCGAGCGGCGGTATCGCCTATCGGCGCATGTCGAGCATCGAAGCGGAACACATTAAATGGCTATGGCTCAACAAAATCGCACGCGGCAAGATGACCGCCCTTGCGGGCGATCCCGGCCTCGGCAAGTCACAAGCAACGGTGAGCATGGCGGCCGTAGTCTCTACGGGTGGCCGCTGGCCCGTTGATCGTTCGCAATGCACACCCGGTAGCGTCGTGATCCTGAGCGCCGAGGATGGCGCGGCCGATACGATCCGCCCGAGGTTGGAAGCGGCGGGCGCTGACCTGACGCGCTGCTATGTGATCGACGCGGTGCGCGAGGTCACTGGATCAGGCAACACGCAAGAGCGCGGCTTCAGTTTAGACAGGGACGCTGCCCGGCTCGGCGACATGCTCGCGGAGATTGGCGACGTGGCGCTCGTGATCGTTGACCCGATCAGCGCCTATCTCGGAAAAATTGATTCGCACAACAACGCCGAGGTGCGCGGCCTGCTCGCGCCACTGTCCAAGGTCGTTGAGGAATACGACGCGGCGCTGGTCATGGTGTCGCACTTGACCAAGGGGCAGAACGCCAAGGCGCTGATGAAGATCATGGGTTCACTGGCGTTCGTCGCGGCGGCGCGTGCGGCGTATGTCGTTTGTCGTGACCCGGATGACGAGAGCGGGGCGCGGCGGTTGTTCCTGCCGGTGAAAAATAATCTTGCGCCCGATACCGAGGGGCTGGCCTTCAAGGTCGAGGGTGTGACATTGGGAAATGGAATTACCACGTCGCGCATTATGTGGGAATCCGACGCTGTGACCACGACCGCAGACGAAGCAATGGCGCCGCGTGCGGAAGGCGAGCGTGCGCCCAAGCAACGCGAGGCGGAGGAATGGCTGCGGCGACAATTGGCCGGCGGGGCGATGCTTCAGGCGAAGATCGAGGAAGAGGCGGCGAAGGCCGGGCTGTCGATGAGCACCGTGCGCATCGCGCGGAAAAAACTCAACGTGCATTCGACCAAGGCCAAGGGCGCAGGCGGCGCGTGGTCGTGGGCACTGCCGAGCGGAGGCGACAATGATCCGACGTTCTGAGGGTAAGGCGCTAAGCTTTCCCCCCTTTATTTTCTTTAGCGCCTTTAGCGCCTTAGCTTCTTACAAAGAAGATAAAGGTACTAAAGAAGATAAACATTTTTGCTTAAGGAATCTTAGCGCCTTACCTCGGAGGGGCGCTGGGGTTGCCCCGCTCGAACCACTGTATTCAGCGCCCCGGATATCCGCTCCAACCCAGCGGCAAAGAGTCGGTGGCTATTTCCTTGATTTCCCTGCGCTTCTCGATACCTGCGCTAATCGGGGACCTGATTACGCCGCCCGGATACCCGCCGGACGCCGCGCAGAAGGGCCGCGCCTATGAGCGGCAAGCCGGGCCAGCGCCCCAGCCAGCCCCTAACCCCGCCCGACCGCTTCGAGCCGGGCTTCATTGCCACCACGGATATGCGCTTCGCGCTGCCCAAGTTGCTGCGGGAGCGCCTGCGCGCGCTGGTTGCCGACTTGGGCGGCGCTGATTCCCTGAGTTATCAGGAGCGAAGCCTGGCCGAGCGCTTGATCCATCTCGAATGGCAGATCGGCGAATGGGAAGCCGCCGCGCGCGACGGCAAGCCGGTCGATCAAGCCCGCTACCTGCACGCGGTCAATGCCTTGAATGGGCTTGTGCGCAGCCTTGGCATGAAGCGCCGCCAGAAGCCGGTGCAAACGCTCGAAGAATTCCTGCGCGAGCCGCACCCCGCACCCGAGGAGTCCGAACCCCATGCGGAATAACGTATCGCTGCACCGGTTCATGACGGACAAGGCGCTCGCCGGGCGCTACTTCGCGAAGGACAGCTTCAAGCCGTGGCGCACGATGGCCAAGATACTCGACGGCGCACCGCTTAACGTCGAGGAGCTGGCCCTGTTCCGCCAGTGCACCGGCCGTAGCGCGCCGCCTGTTGAGCCGATCACCGAATTCTATGGCGTGAAGTCACGCCGCGAGGGCTACACCGCATTCTTCGGCGGCCTTGTGCCGCTGCATCGCGCGTGCTTCGTGGATTACACGGCCTACCTCGCACCCGGCGAGCGCGCCACCATCGCCCTTGTGTTTCCCGACCGCAAGCAGGCGCGCGTGGCGATGCGTTATATCTCCGGCCTGCTACATGCGATCCCGATGCTGGAACGCATGATCGACCGCGAGGCGGTGGATAGCATCGACTTCACAACGCGCGTTACCATCGAAGTGCACACCGCGTCCTTCCGCAGCGTGCGCGGCTACACGATGGCGATGCTGGTCGCCGATGAGTTGGCATTCTGGCGTACCGATGACAGCGCGAACCCCGACAGCGAAATCATCGACGCCGTGCGCCCGGCAATGGCCACGATCCCCGGCGCGTTGATCGCGGGCATCAGTAGCCCTTACGCCCGGCGCGGTGTGCTGTGGGAAGCCTACCGCGATCACTTCGGCCGCGAGGACAGCGGGCCGCTGGTATGGCAAGCGCCCGCCAAAACGATGAACCCGACGCTGCCGCAGAAAATCATCGACGAAGCCTATGCGCGCGACCCGGTGTCCGCCGCCGCCGAATACGGCGCGCAGTTCCGCAGCGACGTGGCCGCATTCCTCGACGCCGATTGGGTCGAGCGCGCCACGGTCGCAGGCCGCGCCGAATTGCCGCCGCAGGCATACGTCGCCTATCGCGCCTTCGCCGATCCTTCGGGCGGCTCGCGCGATGCCTTCACCCTCGGCATTGCGCACGAAGAGGCCGACGGCGTGCTGATCCTCGACGTGATCCGCGCGGTGCGTCCGCCGTTCGACCCTTCGGCCGTGGTCGAGGAGTTCGCCGCGCTGCTAAAGACCTACGGCTGCCATAGCGTCGTGGGCGACCGCTACGCCGGGCAGTGGGTGGTCGAAGCCTTCGGCAAAGAGGGCATCGGTTATCAGCACAGCGAACGCAGCAAGAGCGAAATCTATCTCGAAGCGCTGCCGCTGTTCGCCCAGGGGCGCGTGCGTTTGCCGGATCACCGCGTCTTGATCGTGGAACTGTTGCAGCTCGAACGCCAGACCGCACGCGGTGGCCGCGACTCGGTAGACCATCCGCGCGGTGGCCATGATGACCACGGCAACGCCGCGTGCGGCGCGCTCGTTCTATTGGCCAAGGGCAGCGGCCTCGACTTAGCAGAACTCGAAACCATCACCGCGATCAACGTCGGCATACCGGCCACGTCCAGTCTCGCCGGCACGCCCGGTAGCATCCCCGGCGCGGGCTCCGACCTCTCGCGCCTGATCGAAACCCAGCGCGCCGCGAACGCCGCCAATCGTGGCGAAGGCGACGCGCCCGTGGACTGGATGTCAGAGTTTTTATGAAGCGCAACGACAAGGTGGTGCGGCCTCCGTACCTGTCGCGTCCTGCGGTTCATGTAGTGAAGAACCACGCATAACTGAAACTGAGGTGACACAACATGAGTAGCTACAAGTTGGTAATGAAGACCAAGGCCGAGCTCGATAAAGAAAGCGAGATCGACGCCGACGACGCCGGTGGCGAGATCACCAAGCGCGCCAAGAAGTTGCAAGGTGATGATGCCAAGCTGTCGTTTTCTGCCGCGCGCGACCGCGTGATGGAAGGCGACCCGGCTCTCGCGCGCGCATACATGCTCGCGGGCAATGGGGATTGATCCGATGACCCTCGTTCAATCCCAAGACCCGCGCGCGGCGCTGGATCGCGTCGTGCGTTCATTGACTGTTCATTGCGGCCTGCGCACCGATGGCCTGACCGCAGTGGAGCACGCGGCCCGCGCCGAGTTGGCGGGTCGCCTGCTCGATGCAGTCGATGGCGACGAAGCCGCGCTTGATTTCGGCAATCTGCCGGGCGACGAAGTTACCACTGCGGCATTCGCCGCCGAGCTGACCAAGTTGTCGGTGAACAAAACTTTAACTTAGGAGGGACACACATGGCACTCGTACCCGCAGCAAACGATATCGCCGCACTCGCGGAACTCAAGGCCGGCCGTTATAACAGCGGCGGCACAGCGGTGAACAACGACACGCCCGCCGCCCGCATTGGCCGGCGCATCGTGGCGCATTTTGGTCTGTCGCCGTTCGCGGGCGGACAGATCAACCTTGTCGCGGAAAAATTGCTCGCCGCTGCGAAAAACGACGAATCGAAAATCGTGATCGAAAGCGCACGCGCTGATTTGATCGAGCGCGGCCTTTTGTCGTAAGTGAATGCCCGTCTCGGCCAGACACCGGGGCGGACATGTTGTTGTCAACCACCGCACGCGAAGCCCTCTTCCTGTTACGCGGGCGGCGGTTGATGACGACGCGGGGCCGTATCGCTGTCGGGTGCGGCTTTCGTGGGCGTGTTTGTCGTCGGTACGCGACCGACGGCGGCACGGGTTGAGTGGCCCTGAACGGGATTAAGGCCCGGTAAAAGACCTCAACCCACTTTTTTATGAGGTGATGACATGAACGATGACATTGAACGATTACTGAACGCGCCGCCCGACAACTTCGAGTGGTACTTGTTCCATGCGGAGCGCGACTTGCAACTTCTGGAAGCGCGGCTCGCGCACACCGCCCGCGTGACGCACGCGCTCGACAACGCCTTCGACAATCTGCTCACATGCAGGGCGGCCGAGGACGACGACGATCCCGCCGACACTGCCGCGACGCGCGCACTGATAGCGCGGACGCGTGGCTTTCGCGTGACGGAGGTCGATGAGCAACTGACGCGCCTATTCTCGACGCTGCACAAGATGCACGCGCTCTACCGGGACAAGACGCCATGAGCGCGCTGGGCGAATTGCCACTTTTCCAAGCCGTGACCGCCGCGCGCGCATCGCTGCGCCGGGGCATACCACTGAGCAAGGCCGTGCTCGATGCGTCGCTCGCGCATGGCGTAGACCGGCATGCCGTGCTGGGCTTCGTCCGCACGGCGGAAGGCGGTTGTGCGCTCGCGCGCGAACTGCAACAAGGCGTTACCACACTCACTGAGGACGTAAAACCATGACCACCCTGACACTGACCGAAACGAAGCGCACCTTGCAAGAAGCCTACCTCACCCGCGTGCGGGAGGAATGGCAGTCTGTCGTCAACGATGCGTACAGCCAATTCGCGGCTGGCGATATTTTCAGCCAAGAGCTGACCGGACGCTTGCACAACATGGGGCCGAAAGTGGTAGCGGCGGCCGCGCGCTTCGTCTGCGAGGAGCATGGCGACCTGCTGCGCACCTACGTGCGCGGTTTCCACGGCGCACGGCTGGCGGGGGATAGTTTCTCGACCGCAGACCTCCCGGAAATCTTCACGGGCGTGAGTCTCCGCGTGTCGCCCACGCCATGAACACCGCGCTGCGCATCGCGGTGGCCGTCGCCATGCTGGGCGCCATGCTGACGACCGCCCAAATAATCGAGATGCTGAAATGAATCGCCACGCCGCCGAACTACTGCCGCAGATTCAGGCCGCGTTGACTGGCGTTTCGCCACTCCGGCAACTGACCGACGCGGAAGAAAAGACCTTCCATGCGCTGCTGAAAAAAATCGAGCGGCTGGGCGAGTCGCTGCGCGAACCGCCAAAGCCTGCCGAACCGGAGCAGCCCGACCCGCTGGCGGCGGGGGCGAAGCTGGACGCGATGGCATGGGAAGCAAGCCAAGCCAGTGACGGCAAGCTGAGCTATACCGCCGCCCTGCACCGCATCGTGGCCGACCCGGACAATCTCGACCTAGTGCTGGAATATCAGGGTAGTGGGAAGACTCGGCGGCGATGACGTGCAATCATAGCCAATCATCAACCACGGAGGACGTGCCATGCGATACGGTGTGATAATAGCAGCGCTGCTTTCAATTTCCGCTTTTGCCGACGAAGCAAACACACGGACAATCGCAGCCCCTCGCGATGCAGTTTGGCAGAAGGCCGTTGCCACTCTGATGAAGGGCGGCTACCCGATTGCAAACATCGACAAGAATTCCGGGCTTATTACTACCGCCCCAAAACAGATGAAGGTGGGCATGGATAAGGCTGATTGCGGAAGGGGAATGTTCGGCATCCCCTACCAGCCAGACCCGCGCACCATAACAACCGTCGCCTACAACATCATGCTCACGCCGCAGGGCGAAGCGACTCAGGCAATGGTGGTGGGAACCATCGCGGGGACGTTCGACGCCGCTGGGAACCCGACCAAGATACTGACTTGCAAGTCCCTGGGCGTTTTGGAGAGGGAGCTTCTGGACGCGATAGCCGCACCATAGTGCAGATGCACCGCAGGGCCGAGGACTTAACATGACAGAAGAAACTGAACCCCCCGCGATTCTCTCGTTCCTGCGCCGGGAGATTTTTCACACCACTTCTTGCGACGGACTGCGCGGCATCTTCAACGCAGGCGCGATCCTACCCAATCACGGGCAATTTAATTACACGCACGGCACCGACTACAGCTATGGTGCTGCGCAGAGGTGCGTCTGTCTCTTCGACTTCGAGACGCCGTCAGAGGATGAGTGCATACGTACCCACGATCGGTGGAGCACAATGTTAAGGGCCCACCACCCCGTCACGGTAGCGATCCTCCTGCGCCACGTAGCTATCAGGCCGCAGCTTATTCCCAACAAATGCGCGATTGAGGCAAATCAACCAGACGCGATTTACGTCCCTCACGTTGAAGTATGGAGCAAGGAACCTGTACCGATTACGGCAATCGTTGGATACATCGTCATCTGCCCCGTAATAGAAGACGTGTTCTGCGCGCACCCTACGACCCGCGACCCTACGCTCGACCTTGCCGCCATAAACTCGGTAGCCGCCGAGTTTCAGCAACGGTACGCCAAGGAGTACCGCCGCGCCGACGAGTGGAAGGCTGCTCATGGCAGCGATAGCACATAAATACCCTAGTATACTGTAAGGGTATAGTATTGCCGTAAAGGGGTGAAGTAGCGTATAATATTTCGTAACATTATGAGAAGTTACCCAATGCAGAGGGCGTCATTCATGAAAGCAAAAGCCAAGCCGAAACCCATAGCG
This sequence comes from Acidiferrobacterales bacterium, assembly GCA_035256085.1. Lineage (GTDB taxonomy): Bacteria > Pseudomonadota > Gammaproteobacteria > Acidiferrobacterales > UBA6901 > UBA6901. The sequence goes on along the minus strand of DATEYP010000253.1, from coordinate 2,081 downwards.
GTACCGATGTACCTAAGCCCTGCCCAGAAACAGGAACTCGACCGCCTCGCGGAACTGACCCGCATCCAGCGTTCCGTGCTGGTGCGCGAGGCCGTGGATATGCTGCTCTTGAAATATGCGAAGCTGCTCAAGACCGGGGGCGCAAAATGAAGGCTGCCACCTATTCCCGCTACTCCACCAAGATGCAGGATGAGAGCAGCATCGACCGCCAGCAACGCGTCTGCGCCGAGCGTGCCAAGCGTGAAGGCTGGAAGATCGTCGCACAGTATAAAGACGAAGCAATCTCTGGCCAGAAGGACGACCGCCATAGCTATCTACAAATGCTGGCCGATGCAAAGGCCAAGGCGTTCGATGTGCTGCTCGTTGAAGACCTGTCGCGCATGACGCGCAATGACGACACCTCGCGAACAATCAAGCGGCTGAAGTTTTGGGGCGTCCGCGTTGTTGGCGTCTCGGACGGCTTCGACTCGGACTCCAAGAGCCACAAGATTCAGGCGGGTTTCCGGGGTCTACAAAACGAGATGTATATTGACGACCTCGCGGAGAAAACGCACAACGGCCAGGCTGAGAACGCGCACCGGGGCGACCCAACAGGCGGGAAAGCCTACGGCTACAAAACAATCTACACACCCGGAACGGACAAAAAGACAGGACGCCCTGTGCTGCTCCCGATGAAGCGTGAGCAGGAACCCGAGCAGGCGAAATGGGCGCTTCAGATTTTCGATTGGTATGCTGCTGGTCACTCGCCCCGCTGGATTGCGGGGGAGTTGAACCGTCAGGGCGTGCCCTCCCCCGGCTCAACATGGAAGCGTGTCACGCGCCGTTGCTCGGGGTGGCTCGATAGCGCGGTACGCGGCATTCTCCAGAACCCGCTCTATGCAGGCGAGGTGATCTGGAACCGTTCGGATTGGGAGAAAGACCCCGACACCGGAAAGAAGCACCGCCGCGAACGCCCCGAGCATGAATGGATCAGGCGCGAAGATAAAACCCTTCGCATCGTTTCGCCCGAGCTGTGGGCACGCACTCAAGCGCGGCTGAACGAGCGCACTGCAATCGGTGGCAATCAGCACCCCGATATCCGCCCACGGCAAAAGTTCCTGTTCAGCGGATTGCTCAAGTGTGCGCAATGCGGCGGGAACTTTATTATTGCCGACGCCTACCGCTATGCCTGCAATACGCACATCAACGGCGGCGAGCACCTTTGCGCTAACGGCCTGCGCGTACCGCGTACGCTGGTTGAGCGGAAACTGCTCGCAGGGATCAAGCACGACCTGTTTACAACCGCAGAGCTGGACCTGTTCAAGCGAAGGACCACTGCCCTACTCGCAGCGCACCGGCAGGCGAAGCGCCCGGATACCGAGGGCACCCGGCGCGCCTTGGCGGAAGCCGAGAAGGCCATCGGGCGCATCGTCGAGGCAATCAAGGCCGGGGCATTTTCCGAACAGCTCAAGGCCGAACTGACGAAGCTGGAAGCCGACCGCGTGCGGCTGACCGCTGCGCTGAAGGTGGACACCCGCCAGCTCGATAAGGTGGCGGAATTCCTGCCGCGCGCGGTGGATCGCTTCCGGGCGCTAACTCAGGGGCTCGAAACGGTGGCGCAGCGCGACGTGGCGCGGGCTAGGGCACAGCTCAGGGGGCTACTCGGGGAAATAAGGCTGGCCCCCAGCGAATCGGGGGGCTATTTGGAGGCCGAACTCGCTGGGGACTATGCCGGTTTATTCAAGCTGGCTTCCAACGGCGCCAACCTAAATTTGTATGGTAGCGGGGGTAGGATTTGAACCTACGACCTTCGGGTTATGAGCCCGACGAGCTGCCAGACTGCTCCACCCCGCAACAGAGCGGCGCAGTGTACAGAGGCCACCCCGGAATTTCAAGGCCGAATCAGGAAGTTAGCAGGGAAAATCGGTGCAGCATCTCAAGCGAGGGCGCGGATTGCGCGAGTGCAGAGGTCCATGAGCGTGCCGATCCAGGGGGTGATGAGGACCAGCGCCAGGGCATTCACGCTCAGGAGAGTGCGCATGTCGGCCCCCACCTGCAGCGGTGCACTGTCGGCAGCCTTGTCAAAGTACATCAGTTTGACC
>DATEYP010000252.1:0-3950 GCA_035256085.1 Acidiferrobacterales bacterium | reverse complement strand
CTTGTCCGGCAGGCTCACCAGCAACACGCCCAGCAGAATCACCAGCATCCCGGCCATCTGGGTGCCGTTGAGGGATTCGCCCAGCAGCCACCAGCCCAGCAGCACAGCCACCGCCGGATTGATATAGGCATAGGTGCCGAGCGCCGCGGGGCTGACCTCGTGCAGCAGCCACAGGTAGGCGGCATAGGCGAGGCACGATCCGAACACGATCAGATAGAGCAGGGCGAGCATGGCGTTGCCTTCCCAGGTCCAGCGTCCGGCCTCGCCTGCGGCGAAACCGATGGCGCCGAGCAGCACGCCGGCCACCAGCGACTGCATGGCGGCGGCCATGATTGGCGGCGTCGAAGGCCGGCGGCGTTTCATGTAAATCGTACCGGCCGCCCAGGAAAAAGCCGCGAGCAGGATCGCCAGCTGTGCGCTGAAATGCTCCAGCACAAAACCATCGGTTGGCCACATCAGCACCACCACGCCAGCGAACCCAATGAGCAGGCCGGTCAGTCGCTGGCGCGAGAATGATTCGCCCTGTGGCCCGAGCGCACCGAGCCCGGCCAGCCACAGCGCCAAGGTCGCGACAATCAGGGCCGCCTGGTTGGACGGCACCCATTGTTCGCCCCACACCACGAGACCGTTGGCGCCGACCAGCAAAAGCACGGCCGCCAGCGTAATGGTTATCCATTCACGGCGACGGCGCGGGAACTGCTTGCCGGTGAGGCGTGCGTAGGCCGCGAGCAGCAGACCGGCCGCGAGAAAGCGTGCACCGGCGAACAACGCCGGCGGTAGTGTGGCCACGCCAACGCGGATCGCGAGATACGTGGAGCCCCAGACGACATAAACCGAAGCAAAGGCGGCGATGACCTTCAGGCGCCAGGCGCGGTTGTGCGGCATGCGGTGTGGTGGCAAACGTCGGAACAGCGAGTGGTGAATGAACGAGATTGTGGCAGATTTGCGTGCGCCGTGCAGCGCGGAGAATTATTTTATGTGGCAGGCTTTGGCCACGCCGGCGTGCGCGGTAATCGCACTGCAGGGTGCGACTAGGTCCGGTCTACCGAGGTGATAACCCTGGCCAAAGTCGACCCCGAGCTCGATCAAAGTCCAGAATGCCGCTTCGTCTTCGACAAACTCGGCGATGGTTTCCTTGCCGAGGGCATGGGCAATATCGTTCATGGCGCGGACCATGGCCTTGTCCACCGCGCTGGTGGCGATGTGCTTCACGAAACGGCCGTCGATCTTGACGATGTCCACCGGCAGTTCCTTGAGATAGGCGAATGACGACATGCCGGATCCGAAGTCGTCAAGTGCAGTGCGGCAGCCGAGCGCGCGCAGGCGCGCCAGTAGCGTGGCGGCGGCAGTCAGATCGGTGATCGCGACGGTTTCGGTAACCTCGAAGATCAACGCTGCAGGATCGGTACCGGTCGCGCGCAGCTTGTCGTGAATCAGGTCGCAGATAGCGGGCGTGTTGAGCGTCTGCGCGGACAGATTGATGGTATAGCACAGTTCCGGCAGTGTCTTGCGTTGTTCGGCGAGGGTTTCGATGGCGTGGGTGATAACCCAGCGATCGATGTCGAGCGACAGGCCAAAGCGCTCGGCAGTCGGCAGGAAGCCGCCCGGCATGATGAGCCCGCCGTTGTCATCCAGCATGCGAACCAGTACTTCATACACCATGGTTTCGCGGGTAGAAGTGCTGACGATCGGTTGGCAGGCGAGCGCAAAGCGGTTGTTCTCGATCGCTTCGTGGATGCGGCGCGACCAACCCATGTCCTGCGACATGATGGCGACGTCCTTGGAGTCTTCGGGCGTGAAGATGTGCACCTGATTGCGACCGGTGCGTTTCGCAATGTGACAGGCCACATCGGCGTGCGACATGACTTCAGCGTGCGATGTCACGGACGGCAGGACCATTGCCACGCCGACTGAACAGCTGATGGTGACCGGATGTCCTTCGAAACTGAAGGTGTGGTCCGCCAATTGCTGGCGGAACGAGTCGGCAATATATTCCGTCTGATCCGGCTTGATGTCGTACATCAGTACTGTGAACTCGTCGCCGCCGAGACGCGCCACCAGATCGCTCTTGCGCGCGCCGGTTGAGAATGTTCGCTACTTCGATGAGCAGCTTGTCACCGGCGGCATGGCCGAGGGTGTCATTGACAAATTTGAAATGGTCGAGATCGATGTACAGCAACGCGCAGTTCGCCACCTCGCTGCGGCGCACGCGCTCCACCACGCGTTCCAGCTCGCCGTGGAAATAGGTGCGGTTATACAGACTCGTGAGGTCGTCATGCTCGGCGAGTCTGCGCAGATTCTCCATCATCGCCTTGCGCTCGCTGATGTTCGACACCAGGGCGATGAATTTCTGCTGGTTCTCAAGTTGCATGCCGGTGATCTTAATGGCCATGGGGAAGGTGCCGCCATCCTTATGCCGTCCGTTCACCTCGCCTTCGTGGCCGATGAGACGTTGGATCTCGGCGCGCATGAAATGTCCGATGTAGTCATCACGGATCTCGCGTGCCTCCGGCGAAATGAGCTGGGCAATCGACATGCCGATGACCTCATTCTCGATCCAGCCAAACAGCCTCTCGGCCGACTGGTTGAAGCCCTCGATCACCCCCTGTTCGTCGAAGGTAATAATTCCTTCCGCGGTGTTGTTGAGTATGGCGTGCAGACCCTGCTCGCGTGTGTTGAGCTGTTCCAGCATCGCCTGGCGTTCGCTGATGTCGGTCATCATGCCAGTGAACAGACGACGGCCGTCCACCCACATTTCGCTGACATGCAGCGAGATCGGGAACGCAGTTCCATTCTTGTGGAGCACCAGTTCCTGGAATTCGCGGCCCAGCATGCGGTTCAGGATGGTTTTTCCGTGGCGTTGTAAATAGGCATCATGCACCTGGCGCGCGGGTGCCGGCATGACCAGGGATATCTTCTGGCCGATGGCCTCCAGCGCGGTATAACCGAACAGTTGTTCTGCGGCTGGATTGAAGTCTTCGATCACGCCTTGCTCATCGACGGTGACAATCGCCTCGACCGAGTAATCGAGCACCGCCTTGAGGCGGTCCTGGCGCATGTGCACTTCGCGGCGCATATGGTCGAAGGCGTGCGCCAGATCCCGGGTTTCAGCCAGAAGCGTTTCCGGCACGACGATGTTTTCCTCGCCCGCGGCCTCGGCCTTGAGCGCGGCCACTACGCGCGCAACGGGTCGGCGGATCTGAACCTCGAAGATCGCGAACATGAGGATGCTGGCGGCCAGCCCCGGAGCACGACGTACCAAAGCGAATCGGAGATGCGCGCCGCGACCTGCGCCAGCAGCGACAGGTCCTCGGTCGAGTTGGCATCAACTTCTCTTTCGATTTCACGCACGCTGTTCCAGATGTTCGCAAACAGCGGTTTGACCGAGTTCTGCAGCAACTGGGTATCGAGACGCCAGGCTTCGGAAGACCATATCGTTTGCACCTCGCGCCATGCCTTATGCCATTGCCGGTGCAGACTCTGCATGCTCTCAAGTGAGGTACTCTGCTCGAACCGCAGAAGCCCGCGCTGGTCGAGCTTCGCGAGGCGTTGGAGGTTGCCGATAATTCGCTCCGAAAAATCCTCCACGATCGCGGCTTGAACGCCCATCGCCGCTTCCGGCGAAGTGTCAAAAATTCCGAAGCGGTTGGACACGTACAGCCGGAAGGCATCGGTCATGCGCACCCAGGAGTACAGCGTGTCGTAGAATAACTGCAAGGCTTCGAGCTGGCCGGGGCTGGCAACGTGTTCCTTGGCCTCTGTGACCGCAAGCGCGGTGACCGCGATGAACTCTTCGGTGTGCGGTTGCATCTTGCCGAGCATGATCGGCATCGCCGGGAAGGTGCGCAGCGGCGAGTCCCGTATTTCCATCAGGCGCAGCCCCTCGGCGCGCAGCTGGCGCAGGTTGTGCAGCTGGCCCTCCAGGCGCTCGCGCATACCCGCGGTGCGCC
>DATEYP010000251.1:0-5200 GCA_035256085.1 Acidiferrobacterales bacterium | reverse complement strand
CGCAACTTCGTGTTGTCGGCGAGCTGGCCGGTGGCGTGCTGCATGCGCAGGTTGAACTGCTCGCGCAACAGGCCTTCCAGTTCCTTCAGTTTGTCTTCGGCCGACAGGGCGCGAATGTCTTTTGGATTCATAACGTCACCGTTTAGATATGATGGCGCGCAACGAAGGTCGTGCGCACCGGCAGTTTGGCTGAGGCCAGACGGAATGCCTCGCGCGCTTCGGTTTCGTTCACACCTTCCATTTCATACAACATGGTGCCGGGCTGTACCGGTGCCACCCAGAATTCCGGGTTACCCTTGCCGCTGCCCATGCGCACCTCGAGCGGCTTTTTGCTGATCGGCTTGTCCGGGAAAATGCGGATCCACACGCGCCCACCACGCTTGACGAAGCGCGTCAGCGCGCGGCGCGCCGCCTCGATCTGGCGCGAAGTAATGCGGCCGCGGGTGGTTGCCTTGAGGCCGAATTCACCGAAGCTGACCTTGTTGCCACGCGTGGCCACGCCACGGTTGTGGCCCTTCATCTGCTTGCGGTACTTGGTACGTTTTGGTTGCAGCATATTCCAACCTTAAAGTAGATTCTCACCAACTCCCCCCTCTCCCTTCGGGAGAGGGCAAGGGGTGAGGGCTTCCTTCAATTCTCGATCCTCACCTACTCCCCCTCTCCCTACGGAAGAGGGATGGGGAGAGGGCTTCCTTATTTCATTCCCACCAACTCCCCCTCTCCCGCATCAGCGGGAGAGGGCAAGGGGTGAGGGCTTCCTTCTATCTATTCTCGATTCTCACCTAACCCCCTCTCCCGCATCAGCGGGCGAAGGATGGGTGAGGGCTTCCTTCACATGGCCTTCTTTACCGTTTCGGGCTCGGCCTGGGCCGACTCGCCCTTGTCGAACACCTCGCCCTTGAAAATCCACACCTTGACGCCGATCTTGCCATAGGTGGTCATGGCTTCGGCCGTACCGTAATCGATGTCGGCGCGCAGGGTATGCAGGGGCACGCGGCCCTCACGATACCACTCGGTACGCGCGATTTCACCGCCGTTCAAACGGCCGGCCACCATCACTTTCACGCCCAAGGCACCGAGACGCATGGCGTTCTGCACCGCACGCTTCATGGCGCGGCGGAACATGATGCGTTTCTCCAGCTGCTGGGCGATGTTCTCAGACACGAGCTGGGCGTCGATCTCGGGCTTGCGCACTTCCTCGATTGCCACCTGTACCGGATGACCGGCCAGTTTGGTCAGCTCCTTGCGCATCACTTCAATGTCTTCGCCCTTCTTGCCGATCACAATGCCGGGGCGCGCGGTATACAGCGTGATGCTGATGTTCTGGGCCGGACGCTCGATGACAATCTTGCTGAGCGCCGCATGCGCCAGCTTCTTCTTCAAGTGATCGCGCAGCTTGATGTCCGACGCCAGGTTGTCGGAGTAGTGCTTGCTGCCCGCATACCACTTCGCGGTCCAGTCGCGGATAACGCCGAGGCGAAAACCGTTCGGGTTGATCTTCTGTCCCATTTACTTGCTCCCCTTCTTCACCGACTTGTCGCTCACGGTGATGGTGATATGGCTGGTGCGCTTCAGGATGCGAACGCCGCGGCCCTTGGCGCGCGCATGAAAACGCTTGAGCATCGGGCCGGCGTCGATCTGCACGCTGTGCACACGCAGCTCGTCGATGTCCGCGCCCTGGTTATGTTCGGCGTTGGCGATGGCTGACTCGAGCACCTTCTTCACGCGCTTGGCGGAGCGGCGCGTGTTGAATTGCAGGATCTCGAGCGCACGTTCCACGGGCAGGCCGCGGATCATGTCGGCGATCAGGCGGCCCTTCTGCGGGGACAGGCGCACAGTACGAAGAATGGCGGTGGCTTCCATGGATTAACCCTCAACGGCCTTTTTCGCGGCGGTATGACCCTTGAAAATGCGGGTTGCCGCAAACTCGCCGAGCTTATGGCCGATCATGTTTTCGGTAATCATGATCGGTACGTGCTGTTTGCCGTTGTGCACGGCAATCGTCAGGCCGATGAAATCCGGCAGGATCGTGGAGCGGCGCGACCAGGTCTTGATCGGCTTCTTGCTGCCTTCGGCATGCGCCTTCGCCACCTTGGCGGCGAGGTGGATATCGATAAACGGGCCTTTCTTGACGGAACGTGGCACGGCTTATTCCTCTCTGCTCTTCATGCGCCGGCGGACGATCATGGAATCGGTCCGCTTGTTGGCGCGTGTCTTGTAACCCTTGGTCGGCATGCCCCACGGGCTTACCGGATGACGGCCACCCTTGGTGCGGCCTTCGCCGCCGCCGTGCGGGTGATCCACCGGATTCATGGCGGTGCCGCGCACGGTCGGACGCCAGCCGCGCCAGCGGTTGGCACCGGCCTTGCCGATCTTGCGCAGATTGTGTTCGCTGTTGCCGACCTCGCCAATGGTGGCGCGGCAGTCGACATGCACCTTGCGCACTTCACCGGAACGCAGGCGCAGCTGCGCGTACAAGCCTTCGCGTGCGATCAACTGGATCGCGGCGCCGGCGGAACGGCCGATCTGCGCGCCGCCGCCATGCTTGATCTCGACACAGTGGATCGTGCTACCCACCGGAATATTGCGAATCGGCAGGGTGTTGCCCGGCTTGATCGGCGAATGCGCACCCGACATGACTTCGGCGCCGACCTCGACACCCTTGGGTGCGATGATGTAGCGGCGTTCGCCATCCTTATATAGGACGAGCGCGATATTGGCGCTGCGGTTCGGATCGTATTCGAAACGCTCGATCTTGCCCGGAATGCCGTCCTTGTCGCGCAGGAAATCGACCACGCGGTAGTGGCGCTTGTGCGCACCGCCGCGGTGGCGCACGCAGATGCGACCGGCGTTGTTGCGCCCGTCGATCTTGGCCTTTTTCTCAAGCAGCGGCGCGTACGGCTCACCCTTGTGCAGGTCCCGGTTTACTACCTTGACCAGCGAACGGCGGCCGTTGGAGGTCGGTTTTACCTTGATGATTGCCATGGCTGTATTAAATCCTTCCCGTCCGGCTTACTTGGTTTCGACGCCGGCGAAATTGATGTCCTGACCGGGCTTGAGGCGCACATACGCCTTTTTCCAGTCCGAACGACGACCCGGCGTCTTGCCGAATTTCTTTTCCTTACCCTTGACGTTGGTCACGGTGACCGATTCGACCTGGACATTGAACATCTTTTCCACGGCCTGCTTGATCACCGGCTTGCTGGCGTCACGCCGCACCCGGAATACGATCTGGCTGTTCTTCTCGGCCACGCGCGTGCTCTTTTCGGAAACATGCGGCGCCAGGATCACCTGATAAAGTTGTGCGTTCATCCCAGCATCTCCTCAAAGCGCTTGAGCGCCGGCACGGTCATGATCACCTTCTCGTGGCGCACCAGCGTCACCGGGTCCACGCCCGAGACGTCGCACACATCCACCAGGTGCAGGTTGCGAGCCGACAGGCCGAGATTGCGGTCCAGCGTATCGGTCACGATCAGCGCATCCGCGGCACCGAAACGCGCGAGTTTCTCGATCAGCGCCTGGGTCTTGGGAACGTCCATGGTGAACGCATCCACCGCCACCAGACGGTTCTGGCGCACCAGCTCGGACAGAATCGCACGCAACGCCGCGCGGTGCATCTTGCGATTCACCTTATTGGTGAAATTCTCGTCCGGCGAGGACGGGAAGGTCTTGCCACCGCCGCGCCACAGCGGGCTGCGGATCGAGCCGGCACGCGCCTGACCGGTACCCTTCTGGGCATGCGGCTTGCGGCCACCACCGCGCACTTCGGTGCGCGTCTTCTGCTTACGTGTTCCGGAGCGGCCGTTGTTGCGGTAGGCAACCACGACCTGGTGCACCAGCGGCTCGTTGAATTCAACGCCAAAGGTCTTCTCGGAGATTTCAATCTCCGACTTGGACTTGCCGTCCGCGGCATTCATCACGCTCAGTTTCATCACGGCTATCCTAGTTTCTTCTGCGCCTTGACCGAAGGCCGGATCATGACATCTGAACCTTTCGCTCCCGGCACAGCGCCCTTGACGAGCAGCAAATTCTTTTCGGCATCCACGCGCACCACTTCCAGGTTCTGCTGGGTGCGAACCTTGTTGCCGAGCTGGCCGGACATGGGCTTGCCCGGAAACACGCGGCCCGGCGTCTGGCGCTGGCCGATAGAACCCGGCGCGCGATGCGAAAGCGAGTTACCGTGGGTAGCGCGGCCACCCTTGAAATGATGACGCTTGATGGTGCCGGCAAAACCCTTACCGATGGTCGTGCCCTGCACGTCCACCATCTGGCCGGCGGCGAAAATATCGACTTTCACCTCGCTGCCGGCGGCAAGCTGTTCGCCTTCACCGGCATCGAGACGGAATTCCCACAGGCCGCGACCCGGTACCACGCTGGCCTTTGCATAGTGCCCGGCCAGCGACTTGGTGACACGCGACGCGCGGCGCTCGCCGATGGTCACCTGCACGGCACGATAGCCGTCGTTCTTTTCGGTTTTAACCTGGGTGATGCGGTTCGGACCGACTTCCAGGACCGTGACCGGCACAGCGCTGCCGTCCGCGCCGTACACGCGGCTCATGCCGATTTTCTTGCCAATAATTCCGAGTGCCATAATTCTGAACCTTGTCGTTGTGTCCGCTCCGGAATAGTCCGGAACTCTATCAATGACTATATTTGTGCAAGCCTGCTTTCACTAACCCAGCTTGATTTCCACGTCCACGCCGGCGGCGAGATCCAGCTTCATCAGCGCATCCACCGTCTTTTCGGTCGGCTCGATGATATCCATGATGCGCTTGTGGGTGCGGATCTCGAACTGATCGCGCGACTTCTTGTCGACGTGCGGCGAGCGGTTCACGGTAAAACGCTCGATCTTGGTCGGCAGCGGGATCGGACCCTTGACGAGCGCACCGGTGCGCTTCGCCGTGTCGACGATCTCGGAGGCCGAACGGTCGATCAGACGATGATCGAACGCCTTGAGCCGGATACGAATTTTCTGATTAGCCATATAACCTCAGTTACAAGTTCCAAGATACAAGTGAACCCCTTTCAAGACGGGGCAACCCTTGTCTCTTGCCCCTTGTATCTTGTATCTGCCGTTATTCAAGTATCTTCGCCACCACCCCCGCCCCCACGGTGCGGCCGCCTTCGCGAATGGCGAAGCGCAGGCCGTCTTCCATGGCGATCGGGTTGATCAGCGTGATCACGAGCTTGATGTTGTCGC
>DATEYP010000250.1:0-5867 GCA_035256085.1 Acidiferrobacterales bacterium | reverse complement strand
AAAGCGTCTACATCAAGGACTCCTTGTACTATTCGAACTTGAAGCTGGCGGCCGAGGGCGGCGCGGTCGCGCTAAATAAAGCGGGCAGATAACACAGACAGACAACGCCGACCCGCTTCAACACTCAATCGCCGGGACTTTTAAAGTCCCGGCGATTTTTTGTTGTGCAGCGAATAAGGCAACGTCACACGGCACTAGTCCCTCCCTGGACGTCGGCCGCTCCCGCCTTCCTGGCTCCCGCGGCACTAGTCCGTCCCTGGACGTCGCAGTACCAGACGCACCGCTGCTCCTGGCCCGCGATGGTATTTTCCCTCCGCGAGTTCGGTGACAAGCTCCTCGATCAGCAGGATCTCGCCACCGGCAAAGTCGATGCGCAGCATGTCGGCGGTATACAGCATCTCCGCCACCGGCGGCCCGCCGCTCTTGTACGTGAGCTGCTCGGGCGTGAATGCTTCGAGAATCAGGACGCCGCCGGGCTTGAGCGCACCGAACATGCGCCTGTGCATGTGCGCGCGCACCTCGGGTGGAAAGTGGATAAAGATCGCGGCCACGACGTCGAACTTCTGCTCGGGCCACTGCCAGATTGTGAGATCGGCCTTCTTGGTACGCACCGCAACGCCACGCTCCGCAGCCAGCTCCTGCGTCTTGCGCAGCCCGACCTCCGAGGCGTCCACCGACAGCACGTCCAGCCCCTGTTGTGCCAGCCACACACCGTTGCGTCCCTCGCCGTCGGCCACCGCCAGCGCTTTCCCGCCGGGCTTGAGATATTTTTTCTGAGCCACCAGGAACGCATTCGGCTCGGTACCGTAGGCGTAACCAGGTTCTGCGTATCGAGAATTCCAGAAGTCCGTAGACATTGCAGACACTCAATGGGTATAGGAAGAATAAACGCCGTATTTTCTTGAGTCCATGATCCTTCGAGCAGCCGATCGCCCTGCGTTCGCCGCGACAGCTTGAGGTATTCTGCCAACCTCCCTCAAAAACCCGCTACCTGACCTGCGCGTTCCGGCCCATCCCAGTCCTTGGACCGAGCGGTCCCTCGGCGGATGTTCCTGTGCCGACGAAGCTAATGACGCTTACTCAGCATCTTTGACCTGAAATCGAACTGATTGCAGTTCGAGTCGGCCGCTCCCTCGCACCCGAAATGGCTGCTGCGGCTGCTTCCTTCCGGACCTGATCGGGTGCACAACCCTTCGACGCAAGAGGAGCCGGCCTTCGCCGCCATAATCGGCGTTGTCGTAGCCCGCCAGTTTACCTGTGTGCCGGTGTGGGTAAATGTGTGAATCGAAGAGGAAACTGGGGGCAGGAAAATGGCAGAGGAGCCAGTCTTAGGCGAACCATTCTCTGCCGGAAAAATTCCCTGCAACAGGGAATAACAATTCGTCAGGAACAACACCCGCACGGCGCTACGCCACCACGGATTGCGACGACGCGAGCAATTTTTCCGACGGTTTTCCGAGGTAATTCCCCTGCGCAAAATCCGCGCCCGCGGCGCGCACCAGGTTCAGTGTGCGAGCGTCCTCCACGGACTCCGCCACCGTAAGCTTACCGAGGGTATGCGCCACATCGATGATCGATCGCACCATCGCCTGATCGAGCACGTCATCGGCCATGTGCTGCACGAAAGTTCCGTCGATCTTGATGATATCCACCGGCAGATGCTTCAGGTACCCGAACGAGCTGAAGCCGGCGCCGAAGTCATCCAGCGCAAACCGACAGCCAATATCCACAAGCCCCTGGATCAGGCGCTGAGCCTTGTCCATGTATCGCACGGCGGATTGCTCGGTAATCTCGAAGATCACATCCTTACCGGCAAGGCCATTGCGCCACAGATGATTCTGGATGAAATCGAGCAGCGAGGGTTCCTCAAAACTCTGACCGGAAAGGTTCACCGTAAACCCGATGTTGTGTCCATCGCGACGGAACTGTGCGAGTGCGCCTAGCGCGTGCTCGATGACCCAGCGGTCGATGTCCACCATCAGACCGAAGCGATCGGCCGCCGGCAGAAATTCGGACGGCAGAACCAGATCTTGTTCCTGGTTCTGCATCCGCAACAGCACCTCATAATATATCTGTTTCGGCCGCCCCAATCCGACGATCGGTTGATAATGCATACGGAAACCGTTTTCGCGGAAGGCCTCCTTGATAAGCTGTGACTGGTTGAGCTCAGTGCTCATACGCTGCGTTTCCAGGTCACTCGGCTCATAGAAATGGAAGGTATTGCGTCCGCGCGACTTGGCCGCATAACAAGCCATATCCGCCTGTGCCAACAACTCCCCGACCGAATAGCGCGCGCCGTCCATCATCGTGACCCCGATACTGCAGCTGGTGTTGAAGACGCGGTCGCCGTCAACGATGCGCTCATTCCGGACCAGGTGAGTGATGGAATTAGCGATCTCCGCCGCCTGTGACGCCGATACATCACGCGCCAGCACCATGAACTCGTCGCCGCCGAAACGCGCGACCACATCGATCTCGCGCAACCGCCGGCGCAGTACGTCGGCTACCTGGACGAGCACCCGGTCACCTATCGCATGCCCAAGTGTATCGTTCACATACTTGAACTGATCGAGGTCAACGAAATACAACGCACTCTGAGCGTGACTTTCGCTCCGGCGAACGATTTCCATCTCCAGGATACGCGCGAACCGGGCACGGTTCACCAGTCCGGTCAACGGGTCGTGCTCGGCGAGTCGCTGCAGTTGCTTGACCGCCTCGCTAATGGCCGTGATCTCCGCGTGCCCTCCACTGCTCTCCACCCGAACACTGGTATCGCCATTGGCCAGCCGCTCAAGCGGCACACGCAGCGCCACCAGCGGCGCCAGCCAGTGGCGCACCAGCCAGTGACCGGCCAGCAGGGTCAGCAGCAACAGGAGCGCGACCAACCCGCTGCCCAACGCCATGCTCTTGTTGAACTCTCGACTGTAGTACGCCGCGTTGAGCCCGAGCTCGATATAACCGACCACGCGCACGCGCTCGCGGCCTGCGCCCTCGAACCGGAATCCGGCGGCACCGTCTCTGGCGATGGAGTTCACCCGCAGCGGCGCAATGATCCGCAGATACGGCGGGCCCGACCCAGCCGTTTCGCGAGTCATCGGATAGGGGGCGTCAGACTCGGACGGCTTCTGGGCCGCGTGCATCTGTTCCTCCGAGAGGCTGGGCGCTGCCTCCGGCGGGGGCGACCCATACTGCGCGATCACTCGCCGGCCCTGGCTGTCGTAGTAGCGAACAAAGAGGATTTCCGGGAAATTTTTCAGACGTTGGTCGATGACAGCCAGATGCGGCTGGTTTCTAAAGACATAGTGCAGAGTGCCGAGCTCATCCAGCTCCGCGACCCACTGCACTGCCTGTTTCCTGAGGTTGTTGTCCAGCAGTCGCGTCGAAGCCCACCACAACCCAATGTTGGCGATCAGGTAAATCACCAGCATTCCAAGCAGCAACATGCCGAGAATCCTGCCGGCCAGGCTCGGTGGAGAGCTGGGCTTGCGCCACCACCGCCATATGTACGGCAGACGGGCAGGCCAGGCGACCCACATTCGCGTCAGAGCCGTTCGGTCACGGAACATATTCCAGCTTCCTGAGTTCAGGTGCGAGCGACAGGTCAAGCCACTTCGCCATATCCACACTGATGCGAATGCGTGTCCGGGACAGCGGCAGGACCGGGGCCTGCTCGGCGCGGTTCGTCGACCCGATGATGCTCAGCACCCTGCCAGCCACATCTGCCGGATCGCTCTCCGCGCTCAAGAGCGCGCCGGAACTCAGCAGCTCCGGCGTAAAAACGAGTACTTGTTTACCTTGTTTCGCGCTAAACGCCAGCAGGTCGCGCACCGACTCGCGGCTGAGAATTCGGTTGTCCGGCAACAGCCAGAATCCCCGAACCTTCGGCGCCATCTGTTTGTAAGCGCGCAGCATCTCCTTGTCAGTACGGACCTCGGCATGCACGAGCTTGATATTTTGCTCGCGGGCGGCGACCTGTGCTTCGGCCAGGAGCGCGCGCAATCCCGTACCCGTCACCACACCGATATCTTTTAGAGGCGGATAGAGACGTTTCCAGTAGCGGAATTGCTCGGCCACGGGCGGCGTCGCGCTGACCCCCCTCATACCGGCCGCGAGCAAACGCGCATCCTCGTAGTTGAAGACCTGACAGAAGATGACCTGTTTGTTGACGAGACGGGTCGCCAACTGGGCCGCCGCGAGCCCCACCGCCACCACAACGGTCCTGTCCGACTGCTGGACGCGTTTCTGCACTTCAAGCGAGCGAGCGCTGTCGCCGTCGATCCGGAAGATCTCGACACGACTATCGTGTTGGCGTGTGAGCTCACGTGCCACCTCCGTGTAGGCCGAGGTATTGTCGCTCAGGATTACGTCAAGTCCGGATACCGCTCGAAATCCGGATGCCTCCCGCAGCCAGCTGCATCCAGACAGCAGGAGCGCCACACCCAGCATGCAGACAAAATCCCGTAACCGCGTGCGCGGCTTGTCCTTCGATGCCATGGGGCCACTTTCTCTCTGGTCGGATTAGATTAATCTACTTAGGCTTTTCAACGTAATCGACCATCCCCTGGCAAAAGTACTGTCGGACACGATATATACTTTTTATGCTTAGCCTAGCTTAGGATTGTCGCCAGCCGCACTTAAGTAACTTGTTGATTTATCTGGAACTGATCTCCCAAAAGCTGCACGACGCCGTTCGGTGTAAGTTTTCATGCACAACTGATCCAGTTCTGGGGTTCACTCCGTGCGAATCCTGCTCCGTCGCAACTTCGCGGGAGCAGACTGGAGTAATCAGCATGGACACAACCTGGACTACCCCTGGTCAAGCTCCGCATTCGCTTCGAGACCAGGATTGAGACGGCGGCTCGACATTCGACTTGTGCGAGTCGTTGTGACACTGGCCAGGGTGATGTTGCGCGTGAAGCGAATGCCTGAACCGTTAGTCGGTCCGTTTCGACCATCAAGCGAAACAGGCTCTTTCGCTCCGGGAATTGCTCTGGTCTCTCATCGCTTGCGTTAGCAGTGGCCCCGAATGCAGTTGCAGCACGTCTACCGTTGCACACGCTGCGCGAGTCGCGGCAGCTCGCCTGTCAGACCGCTGGCGCGGCGCATGAAATAATCCTTGAGCGGCGGCAACTGTTCGGTCGTCCGCAGACCGGCATCGCGCAATGCGCGTAGACCCGGGAAACGACTGCCGAACAGATATCGAAAACCGCCGGTCACGGCCTGCATGCTCATATCCGCACCCTTGCGCGCGCGCTCATAGCGGCGCAGCAGAGCCTGCGTACCCAAATCACGCTTCTTCCCGGCCGCGGCGAGCAGGATCTCGGCGAGAGTCGCCGCATCCAGAATACCGAGGTTCACACCCTGGCCGGCGAGCGGATGCACGGTGTGCGCGGCATCGCCGATTAATGCGACACGATGGCTGGTGTAGTCGCGTGCAAAACCCAGCGCCAGCGGAATGGCGGCGCGCTTGCTGGCGAGCTGCACATTGCCGAGCTGATCGCCAAATGCCGTCTGCAACTCGGCATTGAAGGCGGCAGTGTCCAGATGCATCAGTTCAACGGCGCGCGCCGTGTCCGCGGACCACACAATGGAAACCTGCTGCGGATTGGCGAGTGGCAGAAACGCCAGCGGCCCGGTTGCCAGAAAGTGCTGCCAGGCGGTGTGGGCGTGCGGTTGTTTCGTCTGCACCACCGCGACAATCGCTGACTGCCCGAGGTCATGGCGCATCCAGTCGATGCCGGCCGCGCGCCGCACCCGCGAATCGGCGCCATCGGCGCCCATCAGCAGCTGCGTCTTAAGTTCGCGGCCGTCTTCCAGTCGCACACTCACCCGTTCCTCGCCGAATTGCGCCGCCGCCACGCGCGCCG
>DATEYP010000249.1:0-9806 GCA_035256085.1 Acidiferrobacterales bacterium | reverse complement strand
TGTGATAAAGCTCCTCGCTCTGGCGATGCCGGTGCAGATGGGTGGTAGCACCGGGCGCCACGATGGCTTCGGCGAGACTCTGGGCGTGGTTGCCATGGGTGGACGGGTGCATCAGCTCGCGGATCTCGGAACCGTCTTTGGTAACGAAGGCCGGAATAGCAGCGTATCTGGTTTTCATGCCATGAGATTATCAGGACTCTCGTCGCAGTGTTAGAATCCGCCGCACAGGGATGTGCCAGTGCCGCGGGCGCAGGATGCGCAGGAGCGGCCGCGACAACCTTTCACACTGGAGCTGTCCATGGTCTTTCAAAAAATTATCGTCCCCGCAGGTGAAAGAATAACCGTCAACCGCGACAACTCCCTCAACGTCCCGAACCAGCCGGTCATTCCTTATATCGAGGGCGATGGCACGGGCGCGGACATCACGCCGGTGATGATGAAGGTCGTGGACGCCGCCGTGGCCAAGGCCTACGTCGGCCAGCGCAAGATTTCCTGGATGGAGGTGTACGCCGGCGAGAAGGCGGTCAAGGTCTATGGCGGCAATACCTGGCTGCCGGGCGAAACCCTCACGGCGTTGCGCGAGTATGTCGTATCCATCAAAGGCCCGTTGACCACTCCGGTCGGCGGTGGCATGCGCTCGCTCAACGTGTCGCTGCGTCAGGATCTCGACCTGTATGTCTGCCTGCGGCCGGTGCGCTGGTTTACGGGCGTACCGAGTCCGGTGAAGGAGCCGGCCAGGACCGACATGGTCATCTTCCGCGAGAATTCCGAGGACATCTATGCCGGCATCGAGTGGGCCGCCGGCACGCCCGAGGTGCAGAAGGTCATTGCCTTCCTGGTTAAAGAAATGGGCGTGCGAAAAATCCGTTTCCCCGATTCATCCGCGATCGGCATCAAACCGGTGTCGCGCGAAGGCAGCGAGCGCCTGGTGCGCAAGGCCATCCAGTATGCGATCGACAACCATCGCAGCTCGGTGACCCTGGTGCACAAGGGCAACATCATGAAATTCACCGAGGGCGGCTTCAAGTCCTGGGGTTACGATCTGGCGAAGCGCGAGTTCGGCGCGACACTCATCGACCAGGGTCCGTGGATGCGCCTGAAGCATCCTCAGGACGGCAAGGAAATCGTGGTCAAAGACGTGATCGCCGACGCCTTCCTGCAGCAGATCCTGCTGCGTCCGGAGGACTACAGCGTGATCGCCACACTCAACTTGAACGGCGATTACATCTCGGACGCGCTCGCCGCCCAGGTCGGCGGCATCGGCATTGCCCCGGGCGCGAACCTTTCCGATACGGTGGCGATGTTCGAGGCCACGCACGGCACCGCGCCCAAGTATGCCGGCAAGAACCAGGTCAATCCCGGCTCGATCATTCTGTCCGCCGAAATGATGTTGCGCCACCTCGGCTGGCTTGAGGCCGCCGACCTCATCATCAAGGGCATGAATGGGGCGATCCGGGCGAAGACCGTCACCTATGACTTTGCGCGCCTCATGCCGGGTGCGAAGCAGGTCAGTTGTTCGGCGTTCGGCGAGGCCATGATCAAACACATGGCCGGCCCTTCCGCAAAGCAGGCGAGGAAACCAGTTAAGAAATCGGCCTTGAAAGCGAAAAAGCCCGCGCGTCGGGCAGCACCCGCGAAGAAAAAGACGCGGCGGCGTTGAGCGGCAGTGTTAGGCCTCGATGAAATAGCCGCTCCCGCGACCCACAGGGAAGTGGGAAGTGTCGCGGCAGGCACGACTCCAGGGATGGAGGAGGTAGAGCCGCGTCGGGAACAGCGGCCGAGGATGCCGAGAGCGACCGGTATACACTCCATCCCTGGAGATAAAAAGCCCCGGCCGAAGGCCGGGGCCCAAGGCGCCGTCTCAGGCGCATACCCCATCAACCAGGAGGACTGCCCACGGAATGGTTGTCCAGACCATCTGTGGTGCTCACCCCTGCTGCTTCCAGCAGGGAGATGAGTTCTGCGGCGATCTCGCCCAATTCGGTACGCTGGCAGTAGAGCTCTTCCAGCAGACGCTGCGCCTGACTCAGGTCGGCATCATTCGTTTTTCCACCGCCCACTTCAGTGGCCATGTCGCCTCGCTGTCGTCGTTGCGCGCGTTCCGGGAGCACCGTTCAATTCATCAACATTTCAAGCGTAGCAGAGATTTATTCTTCTGCTGGCAACGGCGAGATAAAAGAAAACCCGGCCTGGCCGGGTTTCGCAAACAGGAAAATCCATGGTCTGACTGTGTCAGAGCAGGGTGCGGATTCGTGCAGCCTGCGGGCCCTTTGGGCCATCCTGGATTTCGAACTCCACGTTTTGACCTTCCTTGAGGCTTTTGTAGCCATCCATCTCGATTGCGGAAAAGTGTGCAAATACGTCATCGCCACCGCTGCTGGGTGAGATGAAGCCGTAGCCTTTTCCGGCGTTAAACCACTTCACGGTACCTGTTGCCATGCTGACGTCCCCCTCTTGCACAGCGGAACCGGACGGCATTCCGCGGTTTCCTTGAGAATCAGGGCTGAGCAGCCCCGGCACACAGTTTTTTATCCTCCGTATTTTTCCGGGCGTGTCAAGGAAGCAGCGGGCGGGAACGGAGAGCCGGCAATTGTGTCAAAATTCATGCCATGGGTTCCCCTACTGTTCCGCCGCTTGAATTTTTGCCCGTGCGCCGCAAAATGTAGCGACAGGCGAAGATTCGACTAATCTTTTAAAGTACATTCAGAGTTATGAGCGACAAACTCACGCAGCAGAACGATGGTCTTGTAGTCCAGGAAGCCAGGCCGCAGCTCAAGAAGCCGCAACTCTATAAAGTTATACTGCTGAATGACGATTATACGCCTATGGAGTTCGTGGTAAGAGTGCTGGAGCGGTTCTTCCACAAGAATCGCGAGGAAGCGACGCATATAATGCTGCACGTGCACCAGAAAGGACTGGGTATCTGCGGTGTGTTTACGCGCGAAGTGGCGGAAACCAAGGTGCGGCAGGTGATGTTGTACGCCGCCGAGAACCAGCATCCGCTGCAATGCACGATGGAGCCCGACTAGTCGGCACGCTGTTTGCAAGGCTTTTTAATGTCTGAGATGACCGGGCTGAGTCCGGGGAGGTTGCAATAATGTTGTCCCAGGAACTGGAGTTCTCACTCAACGCCGCGTTTCAATCCGCACGCGAGAAGCGGCATGAGTACATTACCGTCGAGCACCTGCTGTCAGCCTTGCTGGATAATCCCAGCGCCGCGCGTGTGCTGCGCGCCTGTGGCGGCAATCTCGACGAACTGCGCCGCAGCCTTGTCGCCTTCCTGCGCGACAACGTTCCGGTGCTCCCGCAGGAAAGCGAAACCGATACCCAGCCGACCCTCGGCTTCCAGCGCGTGATCCAGCGTGCCGTGTTGCACGTGCAGGGCGTCGGCAAGAAGGAAGTAAACGGCGCAAATGTACTGATTGCGATTTTCGGCGAGAAGGACTCACACGCCGTGTATTTTCTGCACAAGCAGAACATCAGCCGCTTCGACGTGGTGAACTATATCTCTCACGGTATTTCCAAGGTGCCGGGCGAGAGCCAGCCGGAACTGCCGCCGCCGGAAGAAGGTGAGGAAGCAGCGGCCACTGAGAAGAGCCCGCTCGACATTTTCACCGTTAATCTCAACGAGCGCGCCCGTCAGGGCAAGATCGATCCGCTCATCGGGCGTGAGCACGAAGTCGAACGCACCATCCAGATTCTGTGCCGTCGGCGCAAGAACAATCCGTTGTTCGTGGGCGAGGCCGGCGTTGGCAAGACGGCGATTGCCGAAGGCCTGGCGAAGAAGATTGTCGAGGGCCAGGTACCGGATATCCTCAAGAAGAGCACCATCTACTCGCTCGACATGGGCGCACTGCTGGCCGGCACCAAGTATCGCGGCGATTTCGAGAAGCGCCTGAAGGCGGTATTGAATCAGGTGCGCAAACACGAGCACGCGGTTCTTTTTATCGACGAGATCCACACCATCATTGGCGCGGGCGCGGCGTCGGGCGGCGCCATGGATGCCTCCAACCTGTTGAAGCCGGCGCTCGCTTCGGGCGATCTCAAGTGTATCGGCTCGACGACTTACCAGGAGTATCGCGGCATTTTCGAGAAAGACCGCGCGCTGTCACGCCGCTTCCAGAAGATCGACGTGGTCGAGCCCTCGGTCGAGGAGACCGTGCAGATCCTGCAAGGACTCAAGAGCCGCTTCGAGCAGCACCACGGCGTCAAGTACACCAGTCATGCGCTGCGCGCGGCCGCCGAGCTGTCGGCGCGCTATATCAACGACCGGCACCTGCCGGACAAGGCCATCGATGTCATCGACGAGGCCGGCGCCAGCCTGCATCTGCTGCCGCCGAGTCGCCGCAAGAAGACCATCAGCGTCACCGATATCGAGAACATTGTTTCCAAGATCGCGCGCATTCCGCCCAAAAGCGTGTCGAGCACCGACAAGGAAGCGCTGCGCACCCTCGAACGCGATCTCAAGATGGTGGTGTTCGGTCAGGACGAGGCTATCGAAGCGCTTGCCACTTCCATCAAGATGGCGCGTTCCGGCCTGGCGCATCCGGAAAAGCCGATCGGTTCCTACCTGTTCTCCGGCCCCACCGGCGTCGGCAAGACCGAGGTGACCCGGCAATTGGCCAAGATCCTGGGTCTGGAGCTGATTCGTTTCGACATGTCCGAGTATATGGAGCGGCATACGGTGTCGCGTCTGATCGGCGCGCCGCCCGGTTATGTCGGATTCGACCAGGGCGGGCTGCTGACCGACTCCATCACCAAGCACCCGCACGCAGTGCTGCTGCTGGACGAGATCGAAAAGGCGCACCCGGATGTGTACAACCTGCTGTTGCAGGTCATGGACCACGGCACACTCACCGACAACAACGGGCGCAAGGCCGATTTCCGCAACGTGATCATTGTCATGACCACGAACGCCGGCGCCGACCAAATGGGACGCGCGTCCATCGGCTTTACCAAACAGGACCACACCGCGGACGGGACAGAAGTAATCAAGCGCGCCTTCAGCCCGGAGTTCCGCAACCGCCTGGATGCGATCATCCCGTTCAAGCCGTTATCGCCCGACACCATCGGCCATGTGGTCAGCAAGTTCGTGCTCGAACTCGAGGCGCAGCTCGAGGAGAAACATGTCGAGATCAACGTGGACGAGCGTGCCCGTGCCTGGCTTGCCAAAAACGGCTACGACCCGACCATGGGTGCGCGCCCGATGGCACGCCTGATCCGCGAGAAAATCAAGAAGGCGCTGGCCGACGAGATTCTGTTTGGCAAACTGGCGCACGGCGGGACGGTGGACGTGACCGAGGAGGGCGGTGAGCTTGCTTTCACCTTCGAGGCGCGGGAAACCGCTGGTGTCGAGCACTGATCCGGTCTCCCGGCGGCGCGGGTAGCGGGCGATGCAGCTCGTCATCCGCGGCGCCACGGTATTTTCCATTGAGGCCAAGCAACCGCTTTATCTGCGTGTGCCGGCGCGTGACGAAAACGGCCGGCTGCTGAGCGATTTCATGGTCATTCTCCCCGGCCTGCGCGACCGGCCGGGACACGAGTTTACCAGCACACTGGTGCGCCTGCAGGCGGTGCTGGCGAGTTTTTCCGAGGTCGTGTTTGTCGACCTGAACGTGCCGTTGAATCTTCTGTGGGTATCGGTACGACCGCGACCAGGGGTGATACTGGAGCTGTTCGGTGCCGTGAAGTTGCGCTTGCCCGAGGCGAAGCTGGTCGGTCACCGTTACGAATAAGTCAGCAGACATCCTGTATTGAAGAATACAAACCAAACCTGCTATATCCGGATATACACCCATCCCTGCCGCAGGCGTGACAGTATCTGATTCAGCGCCGAGGATGTGACGCTTGCCTGTGGCAGGAGCTTCACGTCGATGCCCTGTTCGCGCTTTACCCGCGCGATTGTCGTTCCACAGGCAAGGAAAGCGATGTTCGGATAGTCTTTATGCAGGCGCGCGATTTGTTCTCGCACCGGCGAGGTGTCGGCGCGCAGCGTATCCAGGCCTTCGGCATTGGCGACGATCTCGACGCGCAGCGGTTTTCCGGAGCTGTGATGGCGACGCAGCAGTAGCTCAACATGTTCGAGCGTCGACTTTACGGATTGTGGATTGGCGCTGACGATATGAAAGATGGCGCGCTGCGCACTGGCTGGCGCGGCCACCTCAAGATGCGCCGGCTGAATCACCTGCGCATGCGACGGCAGTGAGGCCAGCAGGTTGTAATCGGAGATTGCCGGCCGCTGCCAGCGTTCGATCCCGATGCCCACACCCACCAGCAATGTGGCGGCCAGACCGTAACCGATCAGATGCCGATACGAGATCCGACGGCCTGAGGGCGACGCAGTTTCCCCGATCGGTGTGTATGCGGCACGCACCAGTGCGCGGACCTGCTCGAGTTCATTCAGGTGACGCTGCAGGCGGCTGTCGGTTGCTAATTGGAATTCAAGGCGCGTGATCGTCTCGGTATCCAGCTCACCGTCGAGGTAGGCGTTCAGCGTCTCCGAAATGCTTTGAAACTCGTCTTTCATGCGCGAGCAATCCTTATGGGCACTACATTTCCCGGCCGTTCGGTCAATAACATCAATTGATCCCGGAGTGCCTCGCGTGCCCGGCTGATTCGGCTGGTCACGGTTCCGGTCGGTATCTCGAGGATCATGGCCACTTCAGCATAGGAGAAACCGGCCAGATCCACCAGCGTGAGCACTTCGCGCTGGCCCACGGGCAGGTCGGCGATCGCCGCACGCACCCGGTGAACGATATCCATGCGCTCCTGCGGTTGTTCCGCGGAGAGCTCCGTTGTATTGGAGAATGAATCGATATCTTCGCACGGACGCTCACGGCGGCAATGGTCGATCCAGCAGTGATGAAGGATGTGGAACAGCCAGGCGTCGAATGCCTGTGGCTCGCGTAATTGCCCGAAGTGACGCAGGGCCTTGGCAAAGGCCTCCTGCACCAGATCGTCGGCGAGTGAACGGCTGCGACACCAGGAATTGGCGATACGGTGCAGCCGGCCGCGCCGTTCTTCCAGGTGCTTTCCCAGCTCCCGCCTTTTACAGAGTCGTTCGATCGGATTCATGGCGTTTCCTGTGGTGTACGGTGAACCGTATGCTCGGTTCTCTGTTCTTGTATGGCGCATCCTTGGGCTGGAGATGCACCTTCCGTCCACAAACGCCAACACCCGGTTCCGGGCGCATGGATTTTTTTGAGATGCTGGTGCGTCATCACTATAACGCGGTACGACTGGTTTGTGCCACGGGTGTCTGGCTGGCGGCTGGGGAGAGTGGTTTTCGCGCTCCGTCGGCTGCTGGACCGGTTATAAATCGAACGACTAGGGGAGGATTATATTTATGTTCAAATGGTTGGGAGCGTTATTGGTGGCGGCGACATTGAGCCTGGGTGTGGCAATGCCGACGTTCGCGGCGGACAAGGAAAAAAAGATCGCCCTGCAGATCAGCGACGGGAGCGGTGAAACGCAGACTCTGATCCTGAATGTCGCGAACAACCTGCAGATGCACTACGGTGTGGACAACGTCAAGATCGAGATTGTGGCATTCGGTCCTGGCCTGCGCCTGCTGTTCAAGGACAACGACAATGGCAATCGTATTGCCGCGCTGTCCCAGAACGGTGTACGTTTCTCGGCTTGTCAGAACACCGTTCAAGGTATGGCCAAGGTTCTCGGCCACCCGCCGGCGCTCAACAAGCAGGCCATCCCGGTGAGTGCGGGAATTGCACGCATCGTTGAGTTGACGGAGCAGGGTTACACCCTGGTTCGCCCTTAACAAGCCTAAAACAAAATACATGTGGAGGATGATTAATAATGAATTATATAAAACGCTCAATAATCGCCATGGCCTGCGCCGGGGCGATGATCACGACTGTGAACACCGCACAGGCCGCCAACTGGCTGATGCTGCAGGGAACCGAGCCGTCTGGCACCGCCGCGCGCGCGAACGTTTGGGGCTTTGTGCAATTGGATTATCAGGCCGATACCAGCGAGCCAAATTCTACGGGTGGTTATATTCCGCCTAAATTGCTCGGGCCGGATCTCAATACGCAGCACGCCTTCAATGTCAGCCGTGCCCGTATCGGTGTTCGTGGCGCGGCACTTCCGCTGGACGACAAGGTGAACTACTTCATTCTGCTGGAGGGCGGGAACAACGGTATTACCAGCATCGACGGCAGCTCGGTGAAATTCACCGATGCCAGCATCACTCTCAACCATATCCCCGGTGCGCGTGTCCGCGGCGGTTTGTTCAAGTATCCAGGCGCCGAAGAAGGCCTGCAGGCGATCCATGTTTTCGACTACATCAATTTCACCGAGGTCAGCAATCAGCTGCTGCTGGAGCGATTCCCGAATCGGGTACACCCAGGCACCAATCCCGCGCCTTGCGACCCCACCGTGACTCCGGCATGCAATCTCAATCGTTTCGACAGTCCGGTGGGTGCGTTTCGCGATGTCGGTGTGCAGCTGTTTGATGCCTTCAAATTCGGCAACCTTGAGCTCAGCTATTCGGCCATGGCGGGTAATGGCAACGGCCTCAATTTCTCCGACAACAACGACAAACTGGATACATACCTGTACCTGTCGACCGAGTGGTTGTTCGGTAGCGGTGATGGACCGTTCCGCGAAGGGCTCAAGTTCTTCGTCTGGACCCAGAATGGCGAACGGCTGTTCGACGGTAACAATGACGGGACCTATGAATCGTATGATCGCGATCGTGCCGGCCTCGGCATCAAATTCCTGAAAAAGCCCTGGCGCTTCACCGCCGAGTATATGAAAGGCGAGGGCATGATCTGGAACGGGCCGGACAAGGCGACCTGGGCGCTCGTGCCGGCGGGTGACCTGAATCCTGCGCATGCCAGCAACGGTCTGCTCGCGGAAGGAACGGGGTGGTATGCAGAGGGCGGTATTTACATCCCCGGTACCAACTTCCAGGTGGACTTGCGTTACGACTACTACGCCCGCCTGGATGGCAGCCAGTACCAGCTCGACTGGAAGGCCTGGACCCTGGGCCTGCAATACCACTTTAACAGGAAAGCGCGGGTGACCTTCAACTACGCGATGCGCGATGTTAACGCGACCAGCTTTGCGGCCGGGGCCGGCCCGAACGCCAACCTGGACGGCATCGAAGATCGCTATGGTATCCAGCTGACCACGATCTTTTAATTGCAGCCCGTAGAGTGCTCACCGGCCCCGTACGCGATGCGCACGGGGCCGTTTTTTTGCATGGGGTCTGGCGAGACATCAGGACTGCGGTTCCGGGCAGTCGGGCGGCCTGGCGGTCGCCTTAGCGCGAATCAGCGCGCGCGGAACGTAATACGGCCTTTGGTGAGGTCGTAGGGAGTAAGCTGGATCGTGACCTTGTCGCCGGTGAGGATGCGGATGTAATTCTTGCGCATTTTTCCGGAGATGTGGGCGGTGACGATATGCCCGTTGTCGAGTTTCACCCGGAACAGGGTGTTGGGAAGGGTATCGACAATTGTCCCTTCCATTTCAATGCCTTCTTCTTTTGCCACGTAAAACCTCGGATGAGTCAAAGACCTGCCGGAATAGGTTTCCCGGCGCCTGCGTTCTGGCGGCGTATGATGCCCCAGCCGTCCACGTGCGTAAAGCCTTGGATGCAAAAGAAATGCGCCGCCCAGGGATGGGCAAGTGCCGCGAGCGCAGGGATGCGCAGGAGCGGCCGCCGCCCAGGGATGGGCGGTTCGTCAAATCGAGACTATCAGCAGGCTGAGGATTTCCTCTGCGCCTGGGTCATCCAGCCGACGTGTGGGTGCATGCTCTCCTCGCTCAGGATAATTTCCATC
>DATEYP010000248.1:0-5070 GCA_035256085.1 Acidiferrobacterales bacterium | reverse complement strand
AACCCGGCGATCAGTGGAGCTGGCGGTAAGCAGTGCCGAGGCGATTGCCGAGGTTTTGAAGCGCAGCGAGGGTACCGCGCAGGTGTTGCGCGGCATGACCGAGGAATTTCGCATCCTCAAGGTGGTGGAAACCGAAGAAGGACGAGAGAAGACAGTCGCCCTCGATGAACTGGGTGAGGATGCCAAGAGTCCGGTTGTCAAACTGATTAACACTCTGCTTTTGACGGCGATCCAGAAACGCGCCAGCGACGTGCATATCGAAGCTTACGAGCACGGCATTACGGTGAAATACCGCATCGACGGTGTGTTGTACCCAGCTACCGAAACACTCGACCGGCGTCATCATTCGGCGTTGGTATCGCGCCTCAAGGTCATGGCGGAGCTCGATATCGCTGAGAAACGCACCCCACAGGATGGCCGTTTCCGTCTACGGGTCAACGGCCGCGACATCGATTTCCGCATCTCGGTGCTGCCGGCGGCGCTCGGCGAGGACGTGGTGATCCGAATTCTGGACAAATCTTCGGTCGCCGGTGGCGTGCGCAAGCTGCAACTCGAAGCGCTCGGCATTGCGCCAGAAACCCTGAAGCGGTTTCGCAAGGCGATCGCCGAGCCCTACGGCATGGTACTGATCACCGGCCCGACCGGCAGCGGCAAGACCACGACCCTGTATGCGGCGTTGAGCGAGTTGCACACCGGCGAGGAAAAGGTCATTACCATCGAAGACCCGGTGGAATACCAGCTCGACGGCATCGTACAGATTGCCGTGAACGAAAAGAAAGGCCTCACGTTCGCGCGCGGGCTGCGTTCGATCCTGCGTCACGATCCGGACAAGATCATGGTCGGTGAAATTCGCGACTCCGAGACTGCGCAGATCGCGGTGCAATCGGCGCTGACCGGCCACTTGGTATTCACCACCGTGCATGCCAACAATTCCATCGACGTCATCGGCCGTATCACCCACATGGGCATCGATCTGTACAATTTCGTCACCGCGCTCAATTGCGTGATGGCGCAGCGGCTGGTACGCCGGATCTGCCCGCAGTGCCGGCACGAAACCAGGCTGGACGCGGCTATTCTGGAACAGTCCGGCCTTGATCCGGATAAATATGCCTCCCAGAAATGGTATGAGGGCCGCGGTTGCGAACATTGTCACGGCACCGGCTACCGCGGACGATACGCCGTGACCGAGTTCCTCGCGCTCACCCCGCGTATCCGCCAGATGATCATCGACCGGCGTCCGGCTGATGAGTTGCAACGCACGGCCATCGAAGAAGGCATGACCACCCTGCGCCAGTCCGCGCTGGTCAAGGCCCTGGCTGGCGAGACCACCCTGAAAGAGATCAATCGTGTCACCTTTGTTGAATAGGGCGTGCGCGGCGTTGTGGCCGCCCTATACGGAATTCTGGGGTCTGTCGATCGGGGCGCAGGAGATCGTGGCCTGTCAGCTCCGCCGCCAGGCTGGTACGTGGCAGGTAGCCACGGTGAATGCCGAAACGACACCGCTGTCTATATATAAGGAAGCGCCGGCCGCCGATGCCGTTCAGCAACTGGCACCGGTGATTGCCAGGGTCGCCGCCGGTGTCGCCGGAAAGTGCATCCCGCTCAGCGTGGTGATACCGGACCCGGCCGTCAGTATGGCGATACTGGAACTGGATACATTGCCCAGGACAGCCGCCGACCGGGAAGCCTTGGCACGCTGGCATTTGCAGAAGGTCGGGTCGCCCAATACAACCCTTGCCTGTGTTGCCCAGGATCTGGGCATGAGCGATGGCAAGCACCTTCTTCTGGCATCGGCTGTGTCGCGTGTCTGGCTCGATGGTTTGTTGGGCGCCTGTCACGCGGCCAATGTGGTGCCGACCCTTTGGCAATCGGCCATTGCCTGCCGATACAACCGGTTCCAGGAACAACTGCTTCGCGAGGGCCAGGATGGGGCACTGTTGACCATCGACTCGGCTTCGTGGGCGCTATTGTTGTGGGATCAGAGTGGACGTGCGCGTCATCTTCGATCGCGCTGGCGGGGCCCGGCATCGGGTAACGAGGCCGAAACCATCGCCGTGGAAGCCGAGCGCGCGGTGCGCGCGTACGCGCACGGTGGCCGCGGCCGCAGGCTGGGTACGGTGCACTTCATTGGCGAAAGTGACGTGGCGAACCGCGTGGCCGCATTGCTCGAAGCGCGCATGCAGAATGCCTGTGCGCGGTTATCGCCGCTATCCGGTATGGAAATGGCCGATGGCGTATCGCTTGCATCGGCGGATGCCGCGCTGGCGATCACGGCCGCGCTGGGAAACGAAGGATGAAGATCACGGCCTCCTTTATTTTCCGGTCGGGTCGCTCCGCACCTTGGCTGGCGTCGGGGTTCGTGCTGGTGGGCATCATCCAGCTGATTGCCGCTCTCGTGTTTTCTGTCCAGGGAATGGGATTGCGCGCCGAGCAAACCGAACTTGAGGCCCGGCTGGCGCGGGGCAAGCAGGCAGCGGAAGAAGTGGCCGAGACCCCGCTGCCGCCGCAGTCGGCCCTCTTTCAGTTGCGTTCGCGGATCGCCGCAGTGAACCAGGTTACCGGATCGGGAGGCGATGCCCTGACCGGCGTGTTGCGGCGACTGGAGACCGGCCTGCCGGATGAAGTGGCCCTGGTCAGTCTTCGTTATCAGCGCCGGCAACGGGAAATACTCGCCGTGGCGGAAACGAACCGCGCCGACAACCTGAGCGAGGTATTGCAGCGGCTCGAACGCAATGGCGTATTCCGTGAGGTACGGCTGGTGCGGCAGTCGGAGCGCGCCGGCGGGCAGGGCGGCATGCAGTTTGAATTGCGCCTCAGGGACTGATCGAATGCCCGCCGACTGGAAGTTCGAGCTTCGCTATATCCTGCGTCACCCGCGTGTGCAGTCGGCGCTGATTGCCGCATTCGCAAGCACGGGACTCCTGTTGCTGGTCGTGTTGGCCTATTGGTTGCCGGCGCGCCATGCCACGCAATCCCTCGTCGGTGAGATCGACCACTACCGGCGGATTGCGCACGACAAACGCTACAGCACCGAGCTCGCCGCGGCGGTCAAACGTGCCTCCGCGCAGATTGCGGAGGTCGAGAAGAAGCTCGACCAGAATGCAGTGCAATCGGTTCTCGTCCAGCATTTGAGCCTGCTTGCCAAGCGCCATGGCCTGAGAATACTGACCTCCAGTTATGACGAAGGCAAACCGCAGGACGGCCTCCAGCCAATGAGCCATGAGCTCGCCGTGCAGGGCGGTTATTCGGGGCTGCGCGGGTTTCTGGCGGATATTCCGTCGCTGCCGACACTGACGGTGATTGAAGACAGCACGATCACGCGCAATCGAGACGGGGGCAGTCTCAAGACCACGCTGTTCTTTCGGACCTGGCGCCGCAGTACCGGGCCGGAGGCTGAGCGATGAACCGTCGCCACCTGCTGTTACTTGGGGCGGCAGGGCTGTTGCTGGCGCTGAATGTCTGGCACTGGTGGCCAAAATCCACGCGCTCGACCGGCGTTTCTGGCGAGGCTTCCGTTGGAAAAACGCTACGCGTCGAGGACTTCGTGATTCAGGGCGCGCCAGAAGGTAAACTGCTGCCGGCCAAACGGGATGTGTTTCAGCCAAAGCGGCCGGTCGTGGTCAAACCGCCAGCGCCCATGAAACCGCCGGAACCGCCGCCAAAATCTGCGGAAGAACTGGAGCTTGAGGCCGCGCACGCGGAATACGCACAGATTCGTTGCCTGGCGGTCGCCTTTCGCGACAGTCGAGGACAAGCCATGCTGAGTTCAGGCCAGCAGATTTTCCATGTCGGCGTTGGGGAACGCGTGGGTAACCGTTTTGTGGTGAATAAAATTGAGACTACTGGAGTGCAGATCAGGGACCCGAAGACCGGCGTTGGCGGCATGATCAATTTGTCTGAAACAAAACAGTGAGGTGGGTCGTGTATACAGGTACAACAAGATTGTCTGGATGGGTTCGACGCATTGCGGTGGTCGGACTGGTAACAACCCTGTTGGCTGCCTGTGCTGGAACGGTTGAGCGCGCCGACGATTACATCACTCAGGATGAGTGGATGAAGGCGGTGCTGGAGTACCGCAAGGCGGTAGCGAAAGACCGGTCTAATATCGAGTTCCGTTCCCGGCTGCGGCAGACCGAACAGAAGGCAGCCGATTTTTATTACCAGCGTGGTCTCGAACAGCTGGGCCAAGACAACATTGATAATGCAATTGTCCAATTTCAGCATGGCCTCACTGCCATGCCGGATCACGGCAAGCTCGCTCAAGTTATGAACCAGGCCATGCTGCGCAAGGAGGCCCAGAGTCTTTATGAAGAGGCTGTTCGCGCGATGGAGGCCGGCAAGCCGGATGAGGCCAAACGTCTCCTCCGGCGTGCACTGGAGACTCACCCCGAGCACAAGCGAGCGGCCGAGTCTCTGGCAAGATACGAAAAGGAGTTATTGGATGAGGAGGCAGTGGATCGTCTCATACTGACGTCGCGTGCTCCGGTTACCCTGAACTTCCGCCAGACGGACCTGCGCGCGGCCTTTGAATTTGTCGCAAAATCATTCGGTGTCGATATCATTTTTGATGAGGGGGTGAAGAGTGTTCCCATCACGCTGTTTGCCAAGGATGTCACCTTCGAGCAAGCCATCAGTCTGATGCTCACAACGACCAAGACCTTCTACAAGAAGGTGGGTCCTAACACGATTCTTCTGGCACCTGACTCCAAGGAGAAACGCGGACAGTACGAAGATCAGGTCATCCGCACTTTTCAATTGTCCAGCATTCGTGCCAAGGAGATGGCCGATATCCTCAAGGGCCTCATCACGGTGCGCAAGCTCATTGTCAACGAACCGCTCAACTCACTGGTGCTGCGCGATACCGAGGAAGTCATCAAGCTGGCCGGTAAAATTATCGAGGCCAACGACCGCAGACTGGCGGAATTGATCCTCGAAGTGGAGATTCTCGAGGTCAACCGGTCCAAGGCGGAACGGCTCGGTCTTGACCTCGGATCCTATCGAGTGTCGGCATCGGTCGGAACCGCAGTCATCCGCGCCACCGGAAATATTCGGGAAAGCATTCGCAACGCG
>DATEYP010000247.1:0-2715 GCA_035256085.1 Acidiferrobacterales bacterium | reverse complement strand
CCCGCACATGCAGGATCCGAACGCCCCCGAGCCGATGCAGGTTTATGGTTACGCAAAGGAGGCGGATGAACTGAAAATTCCGGCGCTCATTTTCATTGGCGAGCAGGAACAATACCAGCGCCGGCGCAGCATCGAGGAGGCGGTCAAGAACCTGGAGCTGATGAAGCGCCCGGTGCGGCTGATCGTCTACCCGGGCGTGGGTCGCGGCTTCGACTTCCGCCCGCCGAACGTGCGCACGTTCGCCGATGACCTGGCCAGCAAGGATGCGTTAATGCGTGCGGCGAACTTCATGCGCCAGCATCTGCAGAAATAGCCGCTCCGCGCGTCCTGTGATGCACAGGGAAGTGCGAATGTGCCGCACATGGATGTGCCAATGCCGCAAGCGCAGGATGCGCAAGAGCGGCCCGCGTGAGGCCATGGATGGCCGTAGCGGCCGCTCACGCGGCATACACTCCATCCCTGGAGATAAAAAAACGCCGCGGTAACGCGGCGCTTTTTATTTACAGTCGGGGAATTAATTCTTGCCGGCTGGGGCCTTGTCCTTGGCCTTGTCCTTGTCCTTGTCACCACTGCCCAGTACCACCTTGCCGAGCGTGTGGTCGAAGTGTGCCTGCGCCCCGCCCTTCATGAAGTAGTAATCCTTGACGCCCTTGTTCTCAAGATAATACTGGAACCACTGTACCTGCTTGCCGGTCTGGTCATAGACCAGCAGGGTTTTCTTCTGCGCCTTGGCGTCCTCGATCACGACGTCGATCTTCTTGAGTTCGTCCAGCTGCGCGCGCTGTTCTTTGAACGGAAAGAGCGCCGTGTCGCGCTGCACGCGATCGCGCACATCCAGCACCACGCTCTTGTCACCGACGCGTGCCGAGAAGTCCTTGGGCTCGATCAGGCGCGCCTTGAAGCTTTTCTCGTCAATCAGGTTCGCCGGGACGATCGGGCTGCGGCCGAGCAGCGTGGTCTTCTCCGGCTGCGCCTTGGCCCAGTCGAAGATGCCAGCGTCGTAGGCAAATACATTGTCCACGCGCGCCTTGGCTGCCAACAGGGCGGCCTCATAGGATTTTTGACAGGTCTTGCCGTTGCAGTAGAACACGAACGGCTTTTTGTGCTTTTCGCGCAACGCCAGAATCTTGTCGCCAAAACCGGTCGTCAGCGGCACGATGACCGCATCCTTGACGTGCAGCGTGTCATACTCGTATTTCGAGCGTACATCGATCACCAGAACCTCATTAAAGCGCTTGCTGAGCTCCTCAGTGGTCATGATTGACACATCCGGGAAACGCACGCGGTAGGGGAACTCTTCGTTAGCCGCATTGGCCAACGACTGAACCAGGCCGGACACCGCCAGCAGCAGCACCCAAAGCAGTTTTTTCATGACCATGTTCTCCTTT
This sequence comes from Acidiferrobacterales bacterium, assembly GCA_035256085.1. Classification (GTDB taxonomy): domain Bacteria; phylum Pseudomonadota; class Gammaproteobacteria; order Acidiferrobacterales; family UBA6901; genus UBA6901. The sequence continues at coordinate 1,327 of DATEYP010000247.1, read as the reverse complement.
TTCACAACCAGCTGGAGCTATACTAGCAAAGCCTGTGCCACTTCCGACGGCACCCCTACATGCACCCAAATGCGTATCAAATGCGTATATAGAATGTAGTCTATTCCTGCATCCAGCAAGCGCCGTGGACGTATAGTGGACATATAAATGACGTTATTCAACAGTCGCTGTGCCCACTTGCGCGACAATCCTTGCACACTATGGTGCCAATCTACATTGGTCCGGCGCACCGTGCGAGATAAAATGGTCAAATGACGCACTTGCCCCGCACTATCGGCCTCATTCTCGCTGGTGGCCGCTCACGCCGCATGCAGGGGCGGGACAAGGCCCTGCTGGCGGTACAGGGTGAAACCTTGCTGGCGCAGGTAGTCCGCCGCCTGCACCCGCAAGTAGACGCCCTCGCCCTCAACAGCAATGCCGCACCCGCCGTTTTTGCCGCTTATGGCCTGCCGGTGCTCCCCGATCGCCTGGCCGGCTTTCTCGGGCCGCTCGCTGGCATCCATGCCGGGCTCCTGCAGTATCCGGAGGATTATCTCGTGACGGTCGCGGTAGACCTGCCATTCCTGCCGCCCGACCTAGTAAGGCGGTTGCGCGCCGGTCTGGGCACGAAGCCCTGTGCCTTTGCGAGCGATGGCGAGCAGCATGCACTCGTCCTGCTGTGGCGCCCGGGCACGGTGGCGAGCGTGGAGGAGTATCTGCAGCGCGGCACGCGCAGCCTCAAGGATTTTCTTGCCGTCCACGGCCAGCCGGTGCGATTCGACCGGCCGCAGGATCGCGGCCTGTTCTGCAATATCAACACGCCGGAAGACCTGGCACGCGCCGAGCGCGATGTCGAGCTGCTTGTATTGTCTTCAGCCGCAGATGAACACAGATAGATGCAGATAAAGGCAAGAAGAAACACTCACCTGTGCTTATCTGTGTTCATCTGTGGCTAAGAGTCTTTAACAAAACTCACGTGACGGACAGAGCGGTCCGAGTTTGCAGGCGCCACATAATGGACGCTTGCGGCAAACATCCTTGGTATGTACCACGATCAGCGCGTGGTATTCATTGAACAGCTGTGTATCCGTGGCCAGCGACTTCTCGAAGAAACTGCGTAGAGTCTCGTAACCTTCGTCGCCCTGAATCAGGCCGAGCCGTTGAAAGAGTCGACGCGTGTACGCGTCGATCACGAAGACCGGCCGCTTGAAGGCGTAGAGCAGGATATCGTCGGCGGTTTCCGGGCCGATGCCGTGCACCTGCAACAGCTCGGCACGCAAGGCTCCGGTCGGCAGGCGTGCAATTTTCCTTGTGCCGCCTTTGTGGATCAGCCACGCACACATGGAAC